>MEMI01000022.1:14773-26040 GCA_001767915.1 Alphaproteobacteria bacterium RIFCSPHIGHO2_02_FULL_46_13
ATTGCGCCGTTCAAATTTGATTTCGGCGGCACGCGGTTCATCACCAGCATCAATGGTTTTTTCTCGGACAAAATAATTTTAAGGGTCGGTGCGCATGCCCAGACATCCAGCGGGGATGGTTGCACCGGCATGAGGACAAGGTCAGCCAGTCGAATAGCAATGCTCGATTCACTTTCGGCATGGGGTGGAGTGTCGATGATAATATAGTCGTATTCTTTTTGAAGGCGCGGAACTTCGCGCATCATTTTCCAACCTTGGGTCTGCATCAGGACAATACGGTTTTTACGCCCCAGAGTTTCGGAACGGACTTTATGCCATTCGGAGGTCGATCCTTGCGGGTCGACATCAATCATCAAAACTTCTGCGCCATCATTCTGGAGGGCGGCAGCAATTTGGGTCGAGAGAGTGGTTTTACCAGCACCGCCCTTATGTTGGGCAACGGTAATTACTTTTCCTGTCATGTCTTTTTTTGTCCTTTGAGATAGGCTTTTGTAGCGGTTTTAACCTTAAATTTCAACTGTTTCACAACATGCAGTTGCGAAAAGGGGTGGATTAAGGTTAAAAACACCTCATGGAAACTTTTGACACACAGATTTTGACCACTTTACCTGAAAATTTATCGCTGGCGGCGGATTTGTTGCGCGCGGGGGAGTTGGTGGCTTTTCCGACTGAGACGGTGTACGGGCTTGGCGCGAATGCGACGGACGGTAAAGCCATTGCCAAGATATACGAGGCCAAAGGTCGCCCGAGTTTTAATCCGCTGATCTCACACGGGTCATCGCTCGAGATGTTATTGCCGGAGGCCGAATTTGATGACCGTGCTTTATCCCTTGCCGATAAATTCTGGCCGGGGCCGTTGACCATGATTTTACCGCGCAAAGTGACGGGCAAAATTTCCGATCTGGCCTGTGCGGGGTTATCAACGGTTGCTATGCGTATCCCTGCGCATAAAGTGGCGTTGGATTTAATTGCAAAAGCAGGTGTGCCGATTGCGGCGCCGAGTGCCAATGCGTCTGGCGGCCTCAGCCCCACAGCACCGCATCATGTGTTATCAAGTCTGGGGGGAAAATTACCCGTTATTCTGGCGGGTGGTGCAACCCAATATGGTTTGGAATCAACGGTGGTTGATTTATCCGGCGATGATGTGGTGGTGGTGCGTGCGGGGGCGATTACCGCCGAAGAAATTGCCGATTGTCTGGACTGCGTTGTGACCTATGAATTGGAAGCAACGGAAAAGCCACGGTCACCCGGACAATTGCTCCGCCATTACGCGCCCAATAAGCCGTTACGTTTGCGTGCGGTGGATGTGGAGGCAGGGGAGGCTTTACTGGCCTTCGGATCAACCAAATTTATGGGGTTGCGTGGTGGCGGGTCGGTGAAAGATATTGCAGATGATTTGAAAATGAATTTATCAGAGAGCGGCGATTTACTGGAAGCTGCTGCGAATTTATTTTCTTACCTGCGTATTCTGGACGGGTCGGGCGCATCACAAATTGCGGTGATGGATATTCCAAATATCGGGATTGGTATTGCGATCAATGATCGCTTGAAACGCGCGGCGGCGAAGTAGAATTATCCGTTGACTGTATGCCCCGTATATTGGCTTTTCAAAATCTCAAGCACATCAATCGGGGAGATGGAAGAATACATGGATGGGGGCAGTAATGATTTTGACTGTGATGATGTATTCGCGGTGTCATTGGTAAAGAGAGACGAATTTTTACTGTAAAGCGGTGGGTTGCTGTTGGATACGCGTGGGGTCATGGCGGCCAGAACATTGGCATCTGATAGATCTGTATCTGTTGATTTCAAAGGGGTTGCGGTGGCGGTTGTGCAACCATTCTCGCTATCTAGGATCGAGAATTTTTTATCGAACTGGGCATAGACTTGCGCGAGTGATTTCGGGTGTCCAGACTTATCATAGAACACACCTTTGTTTGCGGCGGCGGCAGTTGGAAATAGCGCGGCGGCATTTGCATTCGGATTTTTATCCATGGCTTTCAGGAATTTTCCTGCGCCACCCGGCCCCATAAAATGCGCCATATATAATTCGGTTGCCCCTGCGTCTTTGCCTGTGCATTTTTCGAGATAGTCTTTGTTATCAGATGCCATTTCAGCGGCCATCAGGGAGCAAATTTCCGGATTTTTACGCAGTTCCAGAATTTGTTTTTTAACGGCGTTCGAGGCGACTTTTCCGTTATCATCGATTTTATCTGCCAAATCAGTGAGGCCGTATTTATCGCCATATTTATTGACCATGGATAACCATGTGCTGTCGATAAATTGGTAAAGGCCTGTTGCGGAGCTGGAACAGGCTTTGACATCCGTCCTGAAACTGCTTTCGATTTGGGCTTGTTGTAAGAGGTATGAAAAATCGACGCCTGTTTTCGCACTGGCGTTCTGAATGGCTGCGGCAACTTTTGCCCCTGCTTTGTCGATCAAAGCGGAAATTGTTCCTGTGGCTGTGGCGTTTTGTCCAGAAATCATCGGTTTTTCCTTATCTGGGAGGTAAAATTGCAAGGTCTGTGCCAATTAACTATTTTGTGGTAATATAAGATAATCAATAGCTTAGAGGACTTATGATGCCGATATATACCCCCCCGATTGATGATATGACCACTTTACTTGGTAAAGTCTTGCCCGTTGCGAGTTTAGGGCGGGATGATCTGGATGAGGGGATGGTGTCGGCCATTCTGGAAGAGGCTGGGAAACTGGCCTCTGGGGTGCTTGCGCCTTTAAACGAATCGGGTGACCGCGAGGGGGCAACTTGGTCTGAGGCGGGGGTGAAAACCGCGAAGGGATTTAAGGAAGCTTATCAGGAATATCAACAGGGCGGGTGGAATTCTGTTCCGTTTGATCCCGAATTTGGTGGGCAGGGTTTGCCGTGGGTGATGTCTTTCCCTGTTCAGGAAATGTGGCAGTCAGCGAATATGTCGTTTGGTCTTTGCCCTCTCTTAAACCAAGGTGCGGTTGAGGCGTTGTTGCATCATGGGTCAAAAGAATTACAGGATACTTATTTGCCGAAATTGATTTCAGGCGAATGGACGGGCACGATGAATTTGACCGAGCCACATGCGGGGTCGGATTTGGCGTTACTACGTTCCAAGGCTGAACGCAATCCAGATGGAACATATCGCATTTTCGGGCAGAAGATTTTTATTACCTATGGCGACCATGACATGGCGGATAATATTATCCATCTGGTGTTGGCGCGCCTTCCTGATGCACCAGAAGGTGTCAAAGGAATATCCTTATTCGTTGTGCCGAAATTTTTGCGTGACGGCACACGCAATGATGTGAACTGTGTTTCCATCGAACATAAATTGGGGATACATGCGTCACCCACTTGCACGATGCAATTTGGTGATGCGGGGGGCGCCATCGGGTATGTGGTGGGGCAGGAGAATGAAGGCCTGAAATACATGTTCACCATGATGAATAATGCACGCCTGTCTGTCGGGTTACAGGGGGTTGCGGTGTCTGAGCGTGCTTTGCAAGCGGCAACCTATTATGCGTCCGACCGTAAGCAGGGAAAGCCTTTGAGCGGCGGTGAGACAGTCACCATTGACCAGCATCCTGATATTCAACGGATGTTATTGACCATGAAGTCACTCACAATGGCGGGGCGCGGGTTGGCGTACGAGGCTGCTTTCTATCTGGATCAGGCAAAGGCAGGGGATAAGACCGCGCAAGCGCGTGTTGATTTGATGACCCCTGTTGTCAAATCATGGTGTACCGATAACTCTGTTGAGGTGGCGTCGCTCGGGGTGCAAATTCATGGCGGGATGGGGTTTGTTGAAGAGACAGGGGCGGCACAATATTATCGTGATGCGCGTATCCTTCCTATCTATGAAGGCACAAATGGAATTCAGGCCAATGATTTATTGTTCCGCAAAATTTTACGCGATCAGGGGGAGGCTTTGAAATTATGGATTGCCGATATGAAAGCGATGTCCACGACAGATAAAATTGTCAAAGCGATTTCAGTTTTAGAAAAATCCAGCGCGGTACTAGCTGGCAAGTCAAAGAATCCTGATGATGTTGCGTTGATTGCTGTGCCTTACCTGAATCTTCTTGGGTATGTGGCGGGTGGTGTGATGCTGGAACGGATTGCCAAGGCTGATCCATCCAAAGTTCCAGTCGCTGACTTCTATGCAGCGCATGTATTGCCACGGGTTTATGGGTTGGCGGAGATTGTTGCCGCTTAAGGCGCTGTTGGTGTTGTCGGGCGCATGGGTTGAGGTGTTGCGGGGTCGTTTTTTGCGCCTGGGAATAATTTGTCGTAGAGATTGCTTTGTTTTAATTTATCCACGAAGGCATCTCTATCCTGAAGGCGGACATTCACGGCATTGACGTTACAGCTTTTCATCGCTTGCACTGTTTGGATGTTAGATATTGTAACATCATCAGTTGGATTCTTGCTGAAGATTTTGGCAAAGCTTGATCCGTAACAGGCGCAAAATTCCTGATAATCATCCCCGCGTTGTGCGGGTGCCCATTGCAGACATTCGGTATAAACTTTACCCGCCATGGCGGGGGCATTCGGGCATTTGCGGCGGGCGGTCTCGCGCAGCCAGTAGAAACTTGCTTTTTCGCCTTGCTGGCGACGGAGATCCAGAAATTTCATGCCGACACAATCGCAATCATAACGGGTATTTGTCCGGTCATAGGCTTTGCAGTCATCAGAAATTTTTAAAGCTTCTTCCAATTCTTTATCGGTATAAGCGGGAAGTTTTTTGGTCTGTTCAAGTTGCCCGCGCACCATTTGTTCCTCTGCAAAGGATACAGAGGGCATCAGGAGGACAAAGAGGGCGGTATAAAAGGCAAGCAGTTTCATTGATCAATTATGCCCTATAATTTCTGAAAATTCACGCGAAACTATAGAATGCTTTCTTTTAGTTTTGCCGACATATAAGAAATGATTTCCGGTGCCAGATGCGGTTTTTTCAGGGCAAAAGCAATCTGTGCCTTCACGAACCCGAGCTCTGATCCGCAATCCAGACGTTCCCCTTCGAACACATATCCATAGAAGGGTTGGTCATTAATGAGTTTTGCCATGGCATCGGTCAATTGAATCTCGCCGCCTGCGCCCGTTTCATGTTTATCCAGATAGGCGAAAATTTCAGGTTGCAGGATATAGCGTCCAAAAATTGTCATATTTGATGGGGCAACCGATGGGTCAGGTTTTTCAACAAGGCCTGAGACACTGAAAATATTTCCGTCCCTGTCAGCAAGTTTGAAAACGCCATATTTGGACGTGTCTTCCATGGGGACTTCGCAGGATGCAATGACGTTACCGCCTGTTTTGGTGTAAGCCGTCATCATTTGTTTGAGGCAGGATTCCTCACCAAGGACAGTATCATCCGCCAGAATAACCGCGAAGGGCTCATCGCCCACCAAGTCTTTGGCGCACCAGACGGCATGACCCAAACCAAGCGGTTGATCTTGTTTGACTGATTTTAATGCAGAAGCGGGCAGGTCAACCTTATTGATTTTGGCGATCTGATCCAGTTTTTTGCGGCTCTGTAAATTTTCCATCAAGGCGGGAGCATCTTGAAAATGTTGCATCAGGGCTTCTTTGCCGTCACTGGTCACGAAAATGAATTCTTCGATACCTGCTTCACGCGCTTCTTCAACGGCGAGTTGGATCAATGGGCGGTCAACAATCGTCAGCATTTCTTTCGGCATGACTTTTGTCGCAGGGAGGAGGCGTGTGCCGAGACCCGCAACAGGGAAAACAGCCTTTTTAACTGGCTTATGAAGGTTTTTCATTTCAACTCGTTTATTTGTGCATTGCAATGTTGATTGGCGAGATATGTGACATTTTTGAGCCAAAATGTCCAGTTCTGTCTCTATTCTAAGCGGCTATCCTTAAGAATAGGTTAGCCGGACGGAATGTCCAGTTAAGCTGTGAAATGCCGCAGTGGAATTAAATTATAAAAAATACGATTTAAGTGATTATTTTATATATTCACAGACTTATTCGGGTAACCTTTTAAGGTTTCCGGCGCGATACAGCGCAAAAGTTCACGAATTTCCTGTCGTGCCGAGATGGCAGATAAAGTCATTTGATGGTCGGGGGCTTCTTTTAAATCGAGCAGGGTCATGCCTTTTAAAAATAATTCCCTGAAAATCACCCGTTCGCCAAATCCCGGGGCGAGGCGGAAGCCGAATTTTTCGGATATGGATTGTAATAATTCCCCCACCTCGCGTTTGTTTTTGGCGTCGAGGGAGGACAGGCGGTTACGCATGACGATCCAGTCAATGGATTCGCCATTGCGGGCTTTGCGGATTTCTTTTTGCTCATTCACCATGCGGGTGTAGACGGACGGGCCTTTAATCTCTTTGGTGTCAGGCGAGATACGCGCCAGAACGTCAAGGTCAACAAAAGAATCATTCATCGGGGTAATAAGCGTATCGGCATAAGAATGAGCCAACTGCCCCAGAAACGTATCCGACCCCGGTGTATCAATAACGATAAAATCAACATAGGGGTTGAGTTCTTCAAACGCCATTTGGAGGAAATCCCGATCTTGTTCTTCTTGAGCAATCACGCTGTCGGCCTTACTGCGTTCAATCGGGAAATGGAGAGGGATGGGGAGGGACAGGCGTTCTTTCGCGCTATATTCAAAACGGTTAGCCATGTAGCGGGAAAAAGTTCCCTGACGGGCATCCAGATCAATTGACCCGACACGATACCCCAGCCGCAAAAGACCCACAGCCACATGCATCGCGGTGGTCGATTTCCCCGATCCACCTTTTTCATTTCCAAGAACGATGATATGTGCGTGTTGCGACATGGATTTAGGAGGACTGTTTCTTTTTTCTGGTGGCTATTCGGAGTATTGAGAAACTTATGATGAGTAGAAATATTTCACCCAGATAGATGCCGTAGGCAATAGAAGGAGTTCCTTGATAACCTATCTTTCCACCTGAGTTTTGGCCGTCCCAAGCAATTGTTTTGTAATGGTCTTGGGCAATAAACGACCAGTCGTGCCATCCGACGAAGGTATCAGGCTTCAATAATGCGGACTGAGGTTCTGTATTTTGTTCTGCCCAGTCCATATTCCATGGTGGAATTGCCAGAACGGTCAAAGCCACAATACATAAAAATAACCATGTGATTTTCTTCATAAGACAGTTCTGATCCTGAATAATTTTAAAATTATGAAATTTTAATCATTTAAGCACGAACAGGCAAAGACAGAAAGGGGGGAATTTGCTAGAATCAATAGAAACCACAGGAGAAGACATGGATCACCCAGACCCGAAAATCGCAGAAACCCAAAAATTAATCCATAGAGTAACCCGTTTGGCGGGGGTCGGATTCTTGGGCGTAGGGATTTTGATTCTGGCGACGGGCGGGGATATTATTCTCGGGTCGGTATTAACGATTATAGGGTTGACCGACATTGTTCTGGTTCCTCGCATCATCGAGAAGATGATGATCGCAAAATTGAAACAAAGAAATGATGAAGGCCAATAATTTGTCACAGAATATTCCTGAAAGACTGGCGTTGTTGCGGGGCGAGATAAAGCGCAATGCAATTGATTACCTGATGATGCCGCACACCGACGAATTCGGGAGCGAGTATTTACCCCCGCATGCCGAACATCTGATGTGGATCACGGGCTTTACTGGATCATCGGGTGCGGCGGTGATTTCGGAAGACAGTGCCATGGTGATGACCGATGGGCGATATACTATTCAGTTAAAACAACAGGTCGATGAATCCTTATTCAAATTATGCGACATGGGGGCGATTACGGTTGCGGATTGGTTGGCGTTTAATTGTCCCGCGCATGCTGTGGTCGGTTATGACCCAAAGCTTTATACAAAAAAGCAAATTGAAACGACTATTGAGAAGACCAAAGACAAAAATCTGGTGTTTAAGGCACTGGATTATAATTTGATTTCTAAAATCTGGGTGGATCAACCTCTGCCGCCTGTTGGCCTTGCCGAATTATTCCCTGACCGGATTGCGGGGGCGACATCGTTGCAGAAACGCCAGAGTATTGCGGCGCAATTATCGGGCGAAAAAATTGACGCCTGTGTCATTACCGTATCCGATTCTATCTGCTGGCTGTTGAATGTGCGGGGGAGTGATATTGATTATAACCCGTTGGTTTTATCGTATCTGATTTTGAATCAGGATGCCTCGGTTGACTGGTTTGTGAATGATCAAAAAATTCCCGATACGGTGCGCGCCGCGCTGGGCGATGATATTCGTCTGCACCCGTTTGAAAATTTTGCGGATGCGGTGCGCGGATTAAAAGGTGTTATTCAATATGATGACGCGCGGTCATCCATCTGGGTTTATAATTTATTGGTTGAAGCCGGTGTTGAAATTGTCATGGGCAAAGACCCGTGTATTATGCCGAAGGCCTGTAAAACGCCAGAAGAACAACTCTCGATCAAGCAAGCGCATATTCGGGATGGTGTTGCCCTCACACGGTTTTTATTCTGGTTTGAGGCGCAGGATTTATCGGGCGGCCATGTCACCGAATTATTGGTTGAAGAAAAACTGGAAGAATTCCGCCGTGCCAATCGTACCTATCGCGGCCCTAGTTTTTCAACCATTGCAGGGTGGGCGGATCATGGCGCGATTGTTCATTACCGCGCAACACCTGAGTCCAATAAAGTTATTCAGGGCAATAGTTTCCTGTTACTCGATAGTGGCGGGCAATATGAATATGGCACAACCGATATTACCCGTACCATTGTTGTTGGTGATGTCACGCCTGAAATGAAAGACAGATATACTCGTGTCTTAAAAGGTCATATTGCTCTGGCCAATGCAAAATTTTCGCCCGAGACTTTAGGATCATCGCTTGATAATCTGGCGCGCCAACCCTTGATTGATGAAGGGTTGAATTTTATGCACGGCACAGGTCACGGGGTCGGATGTTTCTTGGCAGTGCATGAGGAATCAACAAGTATTTCTCCGCGTAGCCAATCCCCGTTCCGCACAGGAATGCTGGTGTCGAATGAACCTGGATATTATCTGGAAGGCGCGTTTGGTATTCGCCATGAAAACCTGATTCTCTGTCAGGAAGATAGCGAAACAGGCCAATATTATTTTGAAACCGTCACCGTTGTTCCGTTCGACCTGCGCGGGATTGATTGGGAATTGATGACCGAGGCCGAAACAGAATGGCTGGAAAATTACCACCGCCATGTTCTGGAGACACTCACCCCGTTCCTTGACGAGATTGAGTTGCAATGGCTACAAAACACCTTATTCCCCGAGCCGGAGCGCGAGAAAACCGAAGAAGAAATTGCGTTTAGTTATAGTGCGTATGATTAAATTTTCGGCGGTGTCGATTTCGGCATAATTAATCCGCAGGACACAATCGCCTTTAACCCTTCATCAACGGTCATATTGACGCGTTTGACTTCGTTTTCAGGAACGAGAATAAGGAACCCTGATGTCGGGTTGGGGGTGGTGGGGACAAAGACGTTACAATAGGTATCGCCCACGGCATCTTTAAACTCGCCCTCTGTTTTTCCTGCCAGAAAACCAACGACCCAACAGCCGTCGCGCGGGAACTGTACCATCACCACTTCGCGGAATGCTTGCGCTTGTTTGCCCATCAACATTTCGAAAACTTGTTTGAGGGCATTATAAACGGTTTTGACAAGCGGCAGGCGTTCCAGAATATAATCAAATGATTTCAGCATTAATTCGCCGATAAAATTCCGCGCAAACCAACCGACCAGAATGAAAAAGCCGATGGCCATGACAATCCCAAGGCCGGGGATTGAATCTTCCCCCATCAAATGGATCGGAACAATATGCCCGACCGTTTCATCCACCCACAATAAAACCGACCACACGAAATAGAGGGAAAGCGCAACAGGCGCCGTCACCAATATCCCCGTTAGGAAACAGGTGCGAAGATAGGAAAAGACGCGTGATTCTGTTTTTTTAGGGAGGTCGGGTTGATTCTGATTTTGTTCCATACAGAAATCTATCAGACAGATACTGGGGAATCTAGCGGTAAAAGGGAAATTGCGTGGAAAGCGAGCATCATAAGTCGCGTTCCCTCTTGATTTTCGCCTCTGTTTGCGGTTAATTACCGCAACTAACCGCCTTCATAGGTCGCGCCTGTAGCTCAGTTGGTTAGAGCAAGCCGCTCATAACGGCTTGGTCGGGGGTTCGAGTCCCTCCGGGCGCACCAATTTTTTCGAAATCTTCCTTTTCAACCACATAACCCCGCCCCATACTTGCTTTGCGTGGTGTTCAAGGCCGATGGCTAGGTCTTGGATGAGGGGGCGGATGCCGATGAAGACGAAAAGGGCGTAGATTAGCAGAGCCAGATTAACGCCGGAGAAAATGATTTGTGGCCAGTCGTCTTTTTCGATGACTTCTTCCATGAAGCGGTTGGCGAAATAGGCGATCAGCATGATTTCGAGTACATAGTACAGGGCGGGCGCACCGGTGCGTCCTTTTACTTTCGGGGTGCGGCCAAACGGGACTTTGCGCCCCAGAATAATTTGTTCCATTTGTTTGAAAACACCTGCGGCAATAATCGGCATCAACATCAGGTTAAAGGCTGTTAGACGCAGGGCATCGCTGTAACGATGTCCACTGTTTTTAAGATCGCGGGCGAATAGAATTAAATAGGGTAGGTTCGCGTAAATCATCAGGGGTGTATTTAAACGCGGGCTGAATGTATAAAAAGAATAGACGAGCATCATCGCCACACTGAGACTGGTCATCGCCAGATAATTAAAGCGCAGGAAAAATTCACCCGCCAGACGCAAGTCTTTGCGCGTCCGGAAGACATAGCGTATCAGTTTAGGAAGAATAATCAGTCCGCCATTCGCCCAACGACGACGTTGAATGAGCAGTGATCCGAAATCCGGCGGACTTGCGCTGTAAGTCATGCGTTTCGGATAGTTATAAAGTTTCCATCCTTTATGGACGAGGTCGATGGTGGATTCTGTGTCTTCGATCAAGGTGCGGTCTTGAATATAGACGGAGATAGTTTTGCCGTTTACAACCTGAACCTCTTTAATCGCGTCCAGTGCTTTCATGCGCAGCATCGCATTTGCACCGACCCAGAAACTGGAATCCCAATAGGTATAGCCTTGGTGGGTGTGGAACTGGACATCGATCTGGGCACTGGCGATGCGTTCGACTTCGGAACGGTGCCCCGGTGTGGCAGAGCATGGGGATTGTGCAACAGCCACGCGGTCATGTTCCGGCTTTTCAAGGAAATAAACCAGACGCGCGATATAGTCATGTGTCATCAGACTGTCG
>MEMI01000023.1 GCA_001767915.1 Alphaproteobacteria bacterium RIFCSPHIGHO2_02_FULL_46_13
TGACATTCCTTTGCGTTGGCCGAGCATAGTGCAGTGGTGGCATCGGAGCCAAGCGAAGGGCGCTGCGGGCTGGGGTGGCGCATCCCTGGTATAGCTGCGCTCAACCTAGGCGGCTCCACCTGGAGCGTTTTCAGGAAAAATCCGTCCAGATAAGGGGTCCAGATAAGGGGTCGGAGTGAATAAAAAATAATCACTCCGCCCCCTCCGACCTACTCGAACGACTTGAATCGCCAGTTAGCGGTTAGCGGTTAGCGGTTAGCGGTTAGCGGTTAGATATCTCCGATTCATTCTTACGGAGCTTGTGATATCCAGAGGAGAGAATCAAATTGAATTGATCTGAACCGCCAGGACCAAGAACTATTACTTCATTATTGACATCCTCAACAAGCTTTGCAATTACAGGCATCTTGAATCGTGGCGAAACTGACTCAGAGTAAAATGTGATATCTTTTACAGGTGCAAGGGTCCCGGAAATATCACTTTCAAACATAGCTAATGCTTCCTTGAACCCATGTTCCATACTGCGTTTCATTAAATCCAGGTCCGTTTGATCAAGACCAGCAGCCACCGCATTCAATGGTCTTTTGAAGTCAAGATGATATGAGTAGCGTCCTTTCCAAGTCCCAGAAGCAACATCAAGCGTGGTTGTGAATTGCAACATGTCGTTGTCGCCCTTCACAATCATGAGATAAGGTGACATGAGGAAGCCGGTTGTACTATCAGTACGTTGAACAAATTTATTATTGTCCTCTAGGACGGCCCCGGTGATGTCGGTAGGGCTTAGGCTGATTTTCCCCGCAAGCGCTGCAGCATCATTGTCTGTATTGGAGCTAATCATTGCGTAGTTGGCGGCCACACCAATTGGACCAAGTAGTAGACCCAAACCGGCGCCACCACCGCCAAAGTTCTGAAAGTAATAAATTGGTACGGATTTATTAATATTCTTCGCCTGGGCAAAAATATCTGTTTCGCTTCTAACGGTGCTAATAATTGAATACTCCACTTCATTATTGAGAAGCGCAGGAGGACGATCCTGAAATTTTACATTACCGCCGCACCCGGTTAGTGCCGCCGACATTAGAAGCGCAGCCAACATGCTTACATATTTCACAATGAAACTCCAATTTTTGATTTAACAGTAATTTCTAACGCGCCGATTACGACAAAGCGATAAAGGGGTCGATTGAATAAAAAATAATCACTCCGACCCCATTAGCTCGCACATGTTTCAACTTCGGCCTCCAGCTTTTTACCGACGTCACAGGATGAAAGTGCAAGCATGAAAATAAAACAAAGAAATGTTCTTACTAGCATATAGCCTCGCGCAGAGTATAAACTTGCTGACGGTTATGACACCAAGATAAGCGGCGAAACGGAGCACGTTTAGAGCAATCCAGAGCAATCCAGGGTCAGGTCTTGCCTTTTGCGCAAGTAGCGGCAACAGCTGCAGCATGAATGAAATAGGTGCTTATTTTGGTCTGCATTATTCACGTGTCAGTCGGATAATAACGAAGGCGAAAGGCAAGACCTGACCCCGCGGCCGCTGCTGACTGTGACCCTGCTGACTGCTGAGCTCTGAATAAAAAACAATTACTCCGACCCAATTGATGCGCCCCCATTGATCGCAAATTCATAGTTCATAAAGGAAAATTGTTTGGACTCCGCCCACTTCCCGCTCGCGCACTTCTCCTGGGCCATACTCGACTAATTTGTCGTCTTTAAATATAAAGGTGTAATCCGCCCTATCCCAAGACCAACCGGATATTAACCTGTTCGTATATGTATATATGGTGTAATCACTTACCCCCCTAAATCCGTCAGGCCGCCCAATAATCTTGGATACTTGTTCAGAGGTCATTCCAGGAGCGATATCAGTTATACGCTCTCCTGTTACACAGGCTGAAAGAAGTAGCGCCAGAATCAAAACCGCCATTCTCATAATGGATCTTCTTTTATGCAGGCATCTGTATACCTAACGCTCAGCGGCGAGCAAAATCGTAGCTTTTGCGAGTCCAGCGAGCGAAGCAAACGGGATTAAGCGCTTTATTGGTAGTTGCTGGGAGCATAGGAAGAAACCAATCAAGGCTTAACAGACATTTATGGTTTTCTCGGGCAGGCGATACGTAATTCCTTTCTATTGAACCCAGCGTTCTCAGCTAAAGTTTCATAGCCTTGCGGACAGATCTCATTTGCCTTGTCATAGCAAATATCCCAGCCAAGCCCGGCACCGCATGCTATCAAATACTCAGACTTGCCATCAGGACGTTTAATTTCTTGAGTAGTGGTGCAACCAGCAATAAACAATAGAGCCGTCACTGCAATGACTTTGAACATATCCACTCCCGTAGCAATTATGACTTACTTAACACCGTGCTAATACGCAGCAAAGGGAGCAAAAATGCGGTAGCCTTTTTGCGTCGGGCTGACCCACTGGTTACGCATTTCAGCCTTCCTCGATTAACTTTATGACAGTGAGCCTCTCAGTTTCTTGCTCAAACTGCTCTACAACTTCCAGTCGACCATATCTGAAGTTTACACTCACTAGATTATCTGTAAATATCCCATACTGCGAATCAGGTTATCGGGGACAGACCACAATTATCTTTGCTTTTGCTTGCTCATTCAAGCCATAAGCGTGGTCTGTCCCCTATTGCCCTTGGACTGCTTTTTGGGGCGCATAGTAACCTAGCGATTAAATTAGCGATTCAGGACAAAAATAGAGGACACATTTACTCCCTAGCTCCCGGACAAAAATAATCCGCCTCCTTTTTTGTAAAAACCCACGCCTTGTGCGCAGCTGCAGGGATCGCCGTCAGTTCCCGCTCCGGGATTTTACTACGAAACAGAGCCCGATAAGTGCTCTATCGTTCAGCCCCGCTTTACCGAGTTCAAACAATCAATTTGAGCCCCACTACCCCTTCCTAGATGTAGGATTTAGAAGTTTCCTGCTGATATATTTGACATTATCCACACCAAAAAGCATTAAGAAACTACCAAGCTGACCAACCATGAGCATAAATATAAACAACTGAAAGCCCATATGAGCACCTTTAAGGGTGGCAAAAACATACACGAGCGACCATGGGAAGGCTAAAATTGTATTGAACAGCATGCCGCTCACAGGCCAGATTCCTCTTTCGCCGTGCGCATCACCATTAATTACCAAATACCAAGAAACAAAGCAGGCAACAAAGTATATAAAAGCAAAAAACGATCTTACCGGACTTGGCATCGCTAATTTCCTCCCTGAGTCACATAAAATATCTAGCAGCCGAACGTTTGACATGCAGAGGCGGCGCAAGGATGTAGCCCTTGTGACATCCTCTCGACGGAAGCGTTAGGCGGCTCCGTGAAGTAGATGGTGTTCATGGCCATGCATTGAGCTCAACGATTGGTAGCAAACAGACTGGTTCATTTCGGAGGATGGCAACTGCTTGCCGGAGCAAGGAGATTACATTTGACCGGTCGTATGCCTCGAACTTTCTGTCGAAGGAGATCTCCACCCTATCGGGCCCATCCGATCGCTGTACGAGCTCCCATACACTGAAGCATTTGCCTGCAACGTAAAAGCTAATTCTGCGGTCTGGATAGTCCGAGTAGTGGAACGGATGCGGAATAAGTGCACTGCGCGAGTCAACATCGAAGATCAGATTTCGGCCGAGTGGATTTGTCTTCTTGTCTTCGGTAAGGCCCTGAGGCAATGACAAGTAATTGAAGATTTCAGCAGTGCATATTTCGTGAACGAATGTCATTTTCCGCCTAACAGTGACCAAATTAAATTTGGGCCTAAGGGTTGGACCTAAGGGTCAGGGGACCTAAGGGTCAGAGTCGACTTATTCGAAAATCGACTCTAACCCTGAATACTACTGACCCTGAATACTCTCTGACCCTTAATACTTTTTTGGCGCCAATTTTGCACTGGCTTTTTGGCGTGAGCCTTCAGTAATTGAGTTATTTTTTTTGACGATTCATATTTTTCTACTCGACTTATAAATACTTGAATAATTCGCGGATCACCGCCAGCCACGCTCTGGCATTCCGTCTCGAAACAGAGCCTGACAGGTGTTCTATCGCTCGATCTTCGTTTGGCGAATTAAAAGTCAATTACTCTAATCTCATTGATCCACATTATTAACGATCACCTCGATGACTTGGGTTTTGACGTTGAGATATTCATACGCGGCTCTGGTTTTATGTATGAAGGCTGCATCCCTAGAGAATAGGAAATCTGAAAACGAAGCTATAGCGGCATGCCCTGCATCGCTCATTGCGGCAGTGAATCTTCTGCCATGCTTCATTTTGGAATCTGGGTAGTAGCCGATAACATTTAATACGTTGTATACAGATATCACTTTTTCATGCAAATACATTTCTCTGTTGTAAATTGGGTTTTTTGATACGCCTAAAAATTGCTCTATTGAAAAAACATTCTCTCTGTAGCCATCGAGACCCTTATAGATCCTCCATATTTTCTCTATAACTTTCGGCGGCTCAATGTTATTCAACTGCACCGGCCCGACCTTCATATGATTGCGGTATGCCTGAACACCAGAATGGTTTAACTCATCTTCTATGTGCTTACGCAGCTCTGCTGTTGATTGGGCAAGGGCCTCATTGAAGCTGTTTTGCATTTCTTTTGTATAGGCAGAGACTGCGACGTCCATCCCAGGAACTAAGTCTTTGACTTCGTCAACTCGCTCTGAGATATAGTTCATTAGACCGCCAAATGCATCTATTTGCTCTCCGTTGATTTCATCAAAGTCGCTTCCTGCGCGGCCGCCATAGAATTTTAGCAATGATTGTGCTGTGGCTTTCTCCATTGCTTCATAAATCGGCTCAATATTTTTGCAGTAATCTTCGAACGCATCGTACGGATTTAATCTTCTCAATATGGCTTGATCAGTTATTTGAAAGTTCTCAGTGAGAAAAATTCGAAGATGCATCGCCTCCAAATTCTCAAGAATCTCAAGAAATTGTGGACCATTATCTCCTGTGCGTTTAATTTCTTTGAGCGTCTCATCTGAATAAACAACCTGATACTTTTCTCTCAGCTCAGATGCGAATGGCAAACCCTTAACCTTCACAAATAAATCAATAATGTTTTGGTCTAAATATGCTGTAGGCTTCCCGTCATAATTGCTATTCCGCTCCTTCACTAAATACTCCTGTGATGCTTAGATAAAGGGGTCGACGTGAATAGAAAATAATCACGCCCCCCATTAGCGGGTGTTCCGTCCTTCGCCCCCTGCTTACCGAGTTAAAAATCAACCACTCTGATCCCATCGATCCTAAGTGAGCGACTTGAACCATTTGTTATAAGTCACGCTTTGCCGTAGCAAATATAACGCGTTCAGCAAAGAATTTAACTACAGGTATATATCTTACAACCAAGTCTTCAGACTCTGAGAGAGGTAAGAAGCAGTCTTCTCGCGCGTACCTGTCGCTAGAATGAACTAGAGCATTTCTAATATGTTTAATAATTGATGATGCACTGCTTAGCGCATGCCCCTTGTCTAAATTGAATGAGAATTTTTCGCCAAAAATTGGCTGCTTGAATTTTGTGAATATGCATTCGCCGGCAATTTTCTCGGCGCTTACTATGAACTCAATGAATTCTTCTTCAGCAACATACTTTCTTAAAACCGAAAGAAGCATCTCTTTCTCGCTGGAGGTATTATCATTACGTTTAATGGCCGCCAGAAGTCGAGTTACACTTTCATACGTTGAGCGAAAGTCAGGATTATTTAATTGCGTGCATACTGCATTGAACAATGACTCGTCAGCCACGCGAAGAAAGTGAAACTCTAAAATGTGATAGTAGGCAATAAAGGCTTGGCTAGGGAACTGACTGCTTTTCGCTACCTTGTAGAAAGTTACTGCGGCGTCATCGTAACTTGCACGCGGTATTTCTAAGTTCCCATCTGCTTTTTCGTCCGCCCTAGGGTAGTTCAGGCCTTTGGATTTTATTTCGTGGCTTAACTCCCAGCTTTCATCTTTTTTATAGGCCAAAGCAAACAAGCACGCTTTGACTGGCTGTATAGAAACGTCATGAATGCTTTGGGCTCTGGGCTTTCTCTGTACAGAATATTTCATAGTGTGAAATCTAAAAATCAGGTCATCAAATCGTAGACTGGGTTTGTGAACTCCTCTGCGCGCCCTAGAATCAGCACGATTCTTTATTCTTGATTTTATTCTGCCAAAGGCGCTCTTATATTTTTCTGACTCAAAATAAGATAGTAGGTATTCCTTTGATGCAAGACTCAGTTGAACTGTATTCCCTTTGGCGTCATTAAAGTTATGTTCAACTTGATAGAAATAGCCAGGGTCTAGACGCACTGCAAGGAATTCAATTGATCGATTTGACGTTAAAATTCTCCGCTCATTATCAAAGCTATACTGCCTTGCCTTGTAAAATGAAGTAATTGCAGCTTCCCATTCTGCCTCGAATCTAATTGATACTTCTGCTCCATCGGCTTCTAAATCAATCCCATCTCCATTTACTGTCGCTGTACAGCCCAATTCGGTTAATCGTTTAACAATACAGGCAAGGCTCATGCGGACTCATCCTTGTGACTTATAACAGCGATTAGATGGAGCTCAACAATTTTGCACAACAGTGGCTTCTAGATATTTCCGCGCACACGCGCCATACACCTGCAAAAAATGAAATACAAATCATTAAATTACTCGCGCTTTCAACATCCCGCCTGTATTCGCTCGGCCTTCACATTTTGCTCGATCCATACGACTGCATACGGACAACGCAGTCCCACTCGCGTCCATCCGCGGCTCAAGCTGGTTCTCCCCGAGGGACAGTCCGCTGTGGTTATGCTCATTCGGACAAGCTACCGCCCTCCCCGGCGTGCAACGGGGATAATGGCTGTTCTTGCCGGATAGCCTGGGTTGGCTGACATTCCTTTGCGTTGGCCGAGCATAGTG
>MEMI01000024.1:0-5548 GCA_001767915.1 Alphaproteobacteria bacterium RIFCSPHIGHO2_02_FULL_46_13
TAAAGCCATTCAATTTCGCGATTAATCGTGGATTTATTCAGTCCCAGCCGTTCCATCACCGCGGATTGAGTGGTTTCGGGATGTCCATCAATATCCACCAAAATCTGCGCACGGCGGAGCGGGGACGACGGATCGCCCCCCAGCGCATCCACCAAATGATCTAAAATAAGCCCCATTTGCTGAATACGGTTCGCACTGGCCTGATTATGGGCTGATTTTAATGGTTTTTGTGGCATTTTTTCTTTTTTATAAATTGTAAGGAGACAATATGATATATTTTAAAGTCTTTCCACTAAAGTTAAAGTTAAATTTCTTTAAAAGGCTTAATAATCATGAAAAACAGGCCATTAGGCACCGTATTTCCTATGACGGGTTATGTCGGATTTATTGCACTCCTAATATCAGTTCTTATTTTTAGGAATGATCCTCTTCATTTGGGTGATTTAAATTCTGGGCTGTTTTGTCTGGTTTTGGCTGCAGGTAGTATGGCTATTATAGAGGCCTTTGTATTATGGAGATCATCTGGGGATGATCAGAACGCTATGTTTATATCACCCTCATTCAAATCATTACGCGATGGCCTTATTGATAAGGATTTACTCATTAAAATATATGGGCAGTTTATAATTTTTGGCCTGTTGTGGGCTGCCTATCAAATTTTTCCGATTTATCAAAGTGAATCATACAAAGCAGTCATGTCTTTGTTAAAGTCTTTCTTCCCAATTATGATATCGGTTACGGTTTTGTATATATGGATTACACATACAATGCTGTTAGAAAAGCGCGACGCTCTGTGGAATTTGGGGTGTTACTTCTTATTTTTAAACCGAAGAACCTTATCCAAAGATAAAATTAGCAGTTGTATTCTCTCATGGATTATCAAGGGTTTTTTCTGGCCATTGATGATGTCATATTTTTTAACTGAATGGCAACATATGGCCAATAATCTGAATTGGATGAATCTGCCTTCAGATTATAGGCTTTCATCTTCTCTTTTTGAAGATTCGTATCGCTTTCTGTATTTTATTGATCTATCATTTGCAATAATTGGTTATTCTCTCAGTCTGCGTTTGTTAAATACGCAAATTATTATGCCTGATAAAAGCATTAAAGGGTGGGTTGTTTGTATTATTTGTTACGCTCCATTTTGGCCAATTATAAGCCAAAATTATATTAACTATTGGGACAATATTTCATGGGGAAATACACTCTACGAATATCCGGTTCTATACACAATTTGGGGCTCTGCAATTCTGTTGGTTGTTTCGTTTTATGTGTATGCCTCAGTCTGTTTTGGGTTGAGATTTTCTAATTTGACACTTCGAGGGACTATTACTCATGGTCCATATGCACTGGTAAAGCACCCTGCGTATATTGCTAAAAATTTATCTTATTGGATGATTGAATTACCATTCCTTGCAGCTTCGCCTGTATTAGCTATCAAAAACTGCGCGATGTTATTGGCTCTTAACCTAATTTATTATTATCGGGCAAAGACAGAGGAGGCGCTTTTGAGGCAAGATCCCGTTTATGTTGATTACTGTGAATGGATGGACAGAAAAAGATTTCTCGGATTTTTAAGAAGGGCGCCTTAATGTTATTGGTTGTCCATGAAAACAGTCGGGGTTATTGAGCTCATGAAAGTATCAGATCCGGAGCCACGTTGTGTTTCAGGGCATTATACGAGGGCTTTAGCGCTCGCATAAATAAAAAAGCCACCAGATCAGGTGGCTTTTTTCAATTTTGGTGAACGAATTCCAACTTCTTTTTTATTCTAGTACCCGACTTTATGCATCAAAACTGCTGTATCGAGCATACGGTTGGAGAAGCCCCATTCGTTGTCGTACCATGACATGACACGTACCATTTTGCCTTCCAGAACTTTTGTGCCTTCCAGAGAGAAAATAGAGGAGCGTGGGTCGTGGTTGAAGTCAGAGGAAACCAATGGTTCATCATAATAGCCGAGAATGCCTTTTAATTCGCCGTCTGCCACCGCTTTGATCGCAGCATTGATTTCTTCGGCAGTTGTGTCGCGTTTCGGAACGAATTTAAAGTCCACAACCGATACGTTCGGAGTTGGAACGCGGATAGAAACACCATCCAGTTTTCCTTTTAAGTCCGGCAACACTTTACCAACGGCTTTGGCTGCGCCTGTTGTTGTCGGGATCATGTTGATCGCCGCCGCACGGGCACGGTGCAGGTCTTTGTGCATTGTATCCACTGTATTCTGGTCACCGGTATAGGAGTGAATGGTGGTCATGTATCCACGTTCAATACCAACAGCTTTATGGATGGCATAGGCCACAGGTGCCAAGCAGTTTGTTGTGCAGGATGCGTTGGAGACGATGATATGGTCTTTGGTCAATTTGTCGGAGTTGACGCCGAAAACAACCGTTAAATCCTCGTCTGTTGCAGGTGCGGAAATCAGAACTTTTTTCGCGCCGCCTTTGAGGTGCAATTCGGCCTTTGCTTTGTCAGTGAAAACACCGGAGCATTCCAGAACAATATCAACACCAGTTGTACCCCATGTGATTTGTGACGGGTCGCGTTGGCAGAATACTTTTACAGCTTTTCCATTAATGGAGATAATGTCATCGGCAGTGGCCTTTACATCAAAGGGAAATGCGCCATGGACAGAGTCATATTTCAACAAATGCGCGTTTGTTTTTGTGTCTGCCAAATCGTTAATCGCAACCAGTTCAATGTCTGTGCGGCCTGATTCAAATAAAGCGCGTGCAACCAAACGTCCGATACGGCCAAAACCGTTAATACCTACTTTTAATGTCATGTTTAAAACTCCTTGTTTCGGATTGGTTTTTACAACTGTTAAGGAAACTTGTCTATAGCTTTTCCAAAATTCCCTCAATTGTAAGGAGTTATGCGGAATCGCCAATCATGTTTCTGACTGATCTTAACTTATGAACATTCCGCGAGAGGATAAAGTCTATGGCCTGGGGTAGTAAAAGCGGGGCGTGCATCACATCTGTTTTGCACAGAAAATCTTTTAACCCCAGATTGACAAGATCCATTGCCATATTTCTGTTGTTGGTCGAGGTCAGGACAATGACCGGAATGTTTGTAGTATTCGAGAGGCTTAGTTGTCGATAGGTATCTTTGCCATCTGTCGTATCAGGGAGACCCAGATCAAGCAGAATGAGACTGATGCTGTCGCGGTTCATATCCAGATAGTCTTGAGCGGATTTCATGTCGTTGTGAATAATCAATGAATGAGAGGTCAGCGCAGGGTATTCCCGCATTGCCCTTTGAATTAAAAAACTATCGGTTTGAGAATCTTCGATTAAAAGAATTTTTTTTAAGAGTGTTGCCATCATATGCCTCGTTTCAATTTGTTGGGACACAGAAACCCAGAAACTAAGAGACCCAGAGACTTAGAGAAAAAAATTTTGGAACACGATGTTGTGTTCGTGTTTCAAATCCTGCTCTTTAAAGGTAAAGGAGATATTAACGGCGCAGCAACATCATTTTATTTTTTAGCCGTGCGGAATAATGCGCGTTTCCCAGAAAATTTTAATGGTATTTGCAGCCGTTGCAAAATCATCGGGCGAGAGTGGTTTTTTTAGATATTTGTCTGCGCCCTGTCTCAGGCTGAATTCAATATCATTTTCATTGTTGGATGTGGACAGCACAATCACCGGAATTTTCCGGAGGTCAGGGTCGGATTTCATGCTCGCCAGAATTTGTCGCCCGTCAACACCCGGAAGGTTCAGGTCAAGCAAGACCAGTGACGGGGGCGAGTAGGTCGTATGATTTTTTTTAACGGAATGCAGAAATTCCAACGCTTCATCGCCGTCGGCGCAATGGTGAATGTCGGGGAAAAATTCAACACGGTTGAAGGTGCGGACAATCATTTCAAAATCGATTTCACTGTCCTCTATCACATAGACATAGGTGCTTGCGCGGTTCAGATTTTCAAGGATATTTCCACTTACCATTAAGCTCCACCTTTCCTTCCGGCCAGCGTAAAGTAAAAACAGGTGCCTTCGCCCATTTTACTTTCAATCCAGATTTCCCCTTGATGGTTGGAGATAATTTTCTTTGTAATCGCAAGGCCGGAGCCTGTGCCGCCCCCATAGGCATCACGCCCATGAAGTCGTTTAAACATTTTAAAAACGGAATCGTAATGTTTGACGGGAATACCAATTCCATTATCGCGAATATAAAAAACATTCTCGCCGCCAAAATCGGGGTGGGTTGTTGTCACGCCGATATTGACGGTTTTCTCAGGAGCATCGTTATATTTAATGGCATTGGTTATCAAATTCCTGAACACTTCACCCGCCCGTGCCTGATCACACTTGATGGTGGGGAGGGGGGTATCTATGGTGATGGATGCATTTTTTTCTTTTAACATCGGTTCAATCAAGTCAATAATTTCGCTGATGACGATGTTGATATCCAATTCCTTATAAGACATCTCAATCCTGTCGAGGCGCGAGAAATAAAGTAATTTATCAATCAGATCATCCATGCGGATTGACATTTTTAACAAACTGTTCAGTTTTGCCTTTCCGTCTTCCCCCAATTTATCGCCATAATCTTCGATCATAAATTGTGCATACCCGTGCATGCCGCGAATAGGTTCTTTGAGGTCGTGGGAAATGATATAGACGAAATCATCCAACTCGCGGTTGCTATGTTCCAGTAGTTCCATATATTTCTGGATCTCCGCTTCGTGCTGTTTTTGAGCAGTGATATCCCGCAGGATACCAACAAAGAAATGTTCATCATCTTCGATGACTTCGCCAATGCTCAACCACATTGGAAATTCTGTTTTATCTTTCTTAGCGCCAACGACTTCGCGACCGATGCCGATAATTTTAGCCTCACCTGTGGTCAGATAATTATTGATATATCCATCATGATGCGTGTGATAATAGGACGGCATGAGGATATGCACGTTCTGTCCCATGGCTTCCTCTGCGCTATACCCGAATAATTTTTCGCAGGCTTTGTTATAGGATAATATCAATCCTCTACTATTAATGACGATAATGCCATCAACAGTATTATCAAGAACGGAGCGGAGCTGTTTGTCGTGAAAAGTTTCGTCCGCGACCAGTTTCATACTCTCTTGCATTTCAGCACCTATTATTTTTAAAAGTGTAGACGCAGAAATAAATATTGGGTGAATGTGTGTATGCTTAGTTTGTACCGCACTATCAATTAAGCAACAACAATAAAATAGATTATGCTAATTTTAAAAAAAAAATCGTACAGAATTTTGAAATTTACAAACCAATGTGCTATAATGGTTCGTAAAGCTCGAAACTTATTTTATTTTTAAACACAGCATGTGTTTTATGAGAGTTTGAGATTTTCGCCTAATCTTACATCTGTGTATTTGCGTTTTACTGAGTATTTATAAATATTCACAGGGCAGGGGCATTATGGTCGAACATAAGAAAATAGCAGGCAAAATATCCATTCTTTTGGTCGAGGATTCAGATACCGATGCATTTATTGTGCAACGCATTCTGGATCAACGAATGGAAGGGCGTTGCGATTGTATGCATGCCTATGACATCCA
>MEMI01000024.1:5558-34620 GCA_001767915.1 Alphaproteobacteria bacterium RIFCSPHIGHO2_02_FULL_46_13
TAAGAATTTCGAGAAATTTAAAGACAGGCTTCCGATCATTGTGTTGACCAGTGTCGAAGACCACGTGACCGCCCTTGATATTATTGAGACAGGGGCATTGGATTATATTTACAAGCATGACATTTTGAACAAACCGGAATCTTTACCCCGCGCGATTGAATTTGCAATCAGTCGCCATCATTCGATTATGAATCATAATCACGAAATTTTAAATGACCTTCACCAGAAAGAAGATCTTTTAAAACTGATGACCGGAAGTTACTCAACGATGAGTTAGTTGAGAATTCTAAACACCGAATGTAAAAGCCAGATATAAATTATAAAGAGCGGCCACCGCAAATACGGTGAGTGTTGCCACCATTCCGCCTGTCCGTAGAGTCAGATTGCCGGATTTTATAGCTTGCAGATGCAGAACGCGTCCCGCCACAAGGAGGACACCAAGGCCGTGAAGCACAAACACATTCGCATCTTGATATTCCAGCAGAAAGAGCATGAAAATGCCCCATAATGCCGTTTCCACAAAATTGCCGTGGGCGCGGATGGCGCGGTGTAAATCGTCGTGACCACCGTCACCCAAACTGACCTTATGTTTTATGCGGAGTTTAACCACGCTCAATGACAAATAAATCAGGATGAAGGTGAGGATGGAGGCGTAAATCGGTATGATCATTTTTTATCCCTATTCAATTTTTTTCAGTTTCAAAACGGCTTCACTTAATTCTTCAACAAGAACGGTCAGGCGTTTGATTTCCTGTTCCCGCATCATGTCCATTTTTTCGTGGAGTAATTCAATTTCCAGTTCGGCTTTCAAATTTACGTCGTAATCTTTTTCCGCTTTGGCGCGATCGAGTTGCGATTCACGGTTCTGCGACATCATGATAATCGGTGCCGTATAGGCCGCCTGAAACGATAAAGCTAGGTTGAGAAGGATAAAAGGATAGGGGTCCCATGCCTTTACCCACCCCAAAATATTGGCGCAAATCCACAGGAACAGCAGGGAGGATTGAATAATGATAAACGGCCATGACCCAACGGTTGCCGCAACCGCGTCGGAGACCTTTGCTCCCAGATTTTTTTCTTGAGTATGGATTTTCTGGTGCGCAGGTTTTTGGACGCGTAATTTTTGGAGGAGCGTTTTATGCTCCTCGGCAATGATTGGAGGGGTATTGGTATGTTTGGTCATCGTGTTTTCCTTCGCGAAATAAGCTATTCAGTCAGGATTTAGGATGCTGAAGACTAAACTTTCTTCAGCACCGCATCTACAACTGCGTCTGCCGTGATACCGAAATGTTTGAATAACACTTCTGCTGGGGCAGATTCACCAAAGCCTGTCATGCCGATAAAGGTTCCATCGGAGCCGATTAATGCATCCCAGCCTTGGCGGATGCCTGCTTCGATCCCCACTTTGATCGTGCCCGCAGGGATGACGGAGGCGCGGTAGGTGGCGTCTTGTTTGGCAAAGAGTTCGAAGGATGGGGCGGAGACGACTTGGGTCGGGATGCCTTTGCCTTCCAAGGTTTTTTGCGCGTCCATGGCGAGGTAGATTTCTGAACCTGTTGCAACGATGACCGCTTTTGGTGTTGCGGAGGCAGGTGACAGAATGTAGGCGCCTTTTGCGGATTTGTTTTCGGCGATGTCAGCGCGTTGCGCAGGCAGATTTTGACGGGTTAAAACCAGCATCGATGGGCCTGTGGTGTTGGCGAGTGCCAATTCCCAAGCCTCCGCTGTTTCGATTGTGTCGCATGGGCGGAAGACCGTGAGGTTTGGAATGGCGCGGAGGGATGCCACATGCTCAACCGGTTGGTGGGTCGGGCCGTCTTCGCCAAGGCCGATGGAGTCGTGGGTCATCACATAGATCACACGTTGTTTCATCAACGCCGCCAAACGAATGGCAGGGCGGCAATAATCGGCGAAGGACAGGAATGTTCCGCCGTATGGAATAACGCCGCCATGGATCGCCATACCGTTCATCAGGCAGCACATTGCAAATTCGCGTACGCCGTAATGGATGTATTGGCCTTTGTAACCATTGGACGCAGATACGACCTCCGGGCCTTTGGTTTTTGTGTTGTTGGACGGGGTTAGGTCAGCAGATCCGCCGACCAGTTGGGCAAGTTTAGGAACCAGGGATTCCAGAACTTTGCCCGATGATACGCGGGTTGCGATTTTTGGTTTTTCGGCGGCGATGGCGGCCTTGGCATCGGCAAGGGCTGCGGCCACAACATCAGACACGTTCGGGTCTAATGCTTTTTCGAATTCGGCTTTTTGCGCGGAGGCCGCAAGGCGTTTTTGCCATGCGTAGGATTCAGATTGTCCGCGTGTGCCGACATTGCGCCATGCGTGCAAAATATCCGCAGGAATTTCAAACGGGGCGGATGTCCATCCCATGTGGGTGCGTGCCGCCGCTGTTTCATCGGCACCGAGTGGTGAACCGTGAACGCCTGAGGTGCCTTGTTTGTTTGGTGACCCAAAACCGATTTTGGTTTTGCAGCAGATCAGCACAGGCTTGTCTGATTTTTGTGCCGCAGTTAAAGCGGATTCAATCGCCGCGAAGTCATGTCCGTCAATACGGGAGGTCGCCCAGCCATAGGAGTCAAAGCGTTTGATGACATCTTCGGTGAATGAAAGTGAGGTTGGGCCGTCGATAGAAATATCATTATCATCATACATCACAACCAGATTGCCGAGTTTCAAGTGACCTGCGAGAGAGCAAGCTTCGTGAGAGATGCCTTCCATCAAGTCGCCATCGCCGCACATGACGTAGGTTTTGTGTGAGACAAGCTCGTTACCGAAACGTGCGTTGAGGATGCGTTCTGCGAGCGCGAAGCCAACTGCTGATGCGATACCTTGACCGAGAGGGCCTGTGGTCATTTCGATCCCTGCGTCATGCATGATTTCAGGGTGACCGGGGGTGAGGGAGTGGAGTTGACGGAAATTTTTCAGTTCATCAATCGTCAGTTTGTCGTAGCCTGTCAGGTAATTGACCGCATACAACAACATAGAGCCATGTCCGCCCGACAAAATAAAACGATCCCGGTCAGCCCATGTCGGAGATTTCGGGTCGAATTTCAAAAATTTGGAATAAAGGACCGTCGCAACATCCGCCATCCCCATCGGCATTCCCGGATGACCTGAATTCGCTTTATCAACGGCATCAGCCGCCAGAAAACGGATCGCATTCGACATCGTGCGGAGGTCGATTGCAGGGGAAGAAGTTGTGGTTTGTGCTGTTGCGGTTTGAGCAGTCATGGGCATGTCCTTTTTCGGTGAAATATGTAGTCTTTATAACCAATTTCGAGGACATTGCGAGTGATTTTTTGCCCTTATCCTTTACGTAAACGAAACCATGGGGTGGAGGTTCCTGACGGCAGTCAGGCCGAAATCACCCGCGAGCGATTTTTCTGCAAAAATGCCGACTCTTTCAAAAACCTGCTGAACGTCATCGCCCGGATAGGCGGACACTCTATGGCGATCAAACGCTTCTTTGGCGAGGGCTATCGTTTTGGCGTGAAATTCTCCCTCAGGATAGCTGTAAGGGGTTCTTTCAGGCCGAGTATATTCGGATTGCAGGAGCTTTGTTGAAAAATATTGAAAGATAATATCGCTTGCGGCTTGCCCCAATAAGTCTAAAGCATGTTGCGGAATCGTGGCGTCTTTGAACTTTACGTTCAAATTCAATGTGGTTGTCATGATGTATAGTCCCTGATTTGTATTTTTATGGCGTGATAACGGTTTATGATGCGGATAAAGTTCTACAACAATCCATTATGTTATGATGAGCCATCATACAGGGCGTGGTGAGGAGGGAGAGAGGGGGAGTGGTTGCGTTTATGTTGATATTTTCTGTTTTTTTCATGATTTTTAGTCCCTGTTTTTTTGTTTTTTTTAAGCGTACGCCGTTTCCCGAAAAAAACAAATAAAAAAGCGAATAAGGCGGGTATCCTTGCCAAATATGTGAGCGAAGAAATATTAATTTTTGACATATTGTGTTGAAATCTGCTTATATGGCTTCATTGTAGTCACAGCTTAAATAGGAAACAACATGCCGATAGTGCCCGTTACAACAATCACAATTTCCGCAGATTCAACTCAAGACAAACAATTTGCTCAGCTTTTTAAAGCGAGTGCGAGCTTTCGCGGTGATTTTTGTGTCGTTTATTCGAATAATTTCCTGAAGCAAGGAGAAAAAATTGATTTAAACGATTTAAGCGAAGTTTTTGGGGCTGTGACCTTGGTTTGCGGACATAAGGTCTTTGAAAAAGATGGTGCTTTTACAAACAAATCCTCCAGCGGGTTCACGACGCCCGCCCAAAGTAAAAAGGACACAGTCAACCCATTCTCCAGCCAATTTTTTAATTACGACGCCTTCAAGCTATAAAAGAAAAAACCCCTGTAAAAACAGGGGTTTTTGGTAATTTCTTGAAGTAGGCGATTAACGCTTAACCCATTGTTTCGCACGACGGGCTTTGTGCAAGCCGACTTTCTTACGTTCAACAGCGCGGCTATCGCGTGTCAGCATACCAGCTGCCTTCAATGTACCGCGAAGTTCTGGTTCGAAGTATTGAAGAGCGCGGGAGATACCGTGACGGATGGCACCAGCTTGACCGGACAAACCACCACCGTTGACTGTGCACATGACGTCGAATTGGTTGACGCGGTTCACGATCAGGAATGGTTGGTTCAGAACGAGCAGGTGGGTTTGACGTCCGAAATAAACGTCTTGAACACGTCCGTTCACAACGACTTTGCCGCTACCTGGTTTCAACCAAACACGAGCGATTGCGTTTTTACGGCGACCTGTGCCATAAGCGCGACCTTGTTTGTCGATTTTTGGTTCACGAACTTTAACTTCTGCTTCAGCAGAAGCGCCTAAGTTTTTCAAATCATTTACAGTTTCAGTTTTTGCCATAGCGATTAGCCTCTCACTGTATTTTTAGAGTTCATTGATGCAACGTCCAGAACTTCTGGATTTTGTGCAACGTGTGGATGCTCAGCCCCTGCGTAAACGCGGAGGTTTGTGAGGCATTTACGTCCCATTGGGCCTTCCGGAAGCATACGTTCCACGGCTTTCATGATCACGCGTTCCGGATATTTACCTTCCAGAATTTGACCTTTTGAACGGTCTTTAATACCACCCGGGTGGCCAGTGTGCCAGTAGAAGCGGGATTGGTTGTATTTATCACCAGTCAATTTGACTTTGTCAGCGTTGATTACGATCACATAATCGCCATCATCCATGTGTGGTGTAAAGCTTGGTTTATGTTTGCCGCGCAGGCGAAGGGACAGAATAGAAGCCAAGCGGCCCAATACTAATCCTTCTGCATCAACGACAATCCATTTCTTCTGAATATCAGAAGGTTTGGCGGAAAAAGTTTTCATACTTTTGTTGTCCTTTAGGGTTGTTTAAAATCTGTGTACTTCTAACCCTTGGGAATCATACTGTCAACAAAATCTTTTGTTTTTGATTTTTGATTATTTGTTTAAAATCAATGTGTTAGCATTGTTAGGTATTATAATACCTAACAATGCTTGTCTTCGATGAATTTTGAGTGCCATTATTATGATGAGTGATCACATTCGAAGCCAGCCGTCTGTACGGTTTCATTTTTGTCATATTTATAGCTTTTTAAGGTTTGTCATATAGTCTGTACTCATGTGATTAGAGGAGTGCGAGAAAAATGTCAGGGCCAAATGTAAGAGATCAGCGTTTACAATCCGTTTTACGCCTTCTGGATATTGATACAGGGAATATTGATGGTATTCGTGGTTCAAAAACCAATGCCGCGATTGAGAAAGCAGCCGTCAAATTGGGTATGGCTGGTCAAGACCCCAAAGATGTTCAGCAAGCTTTGTTAGATAAATTAAAGCAGCCTCTATTTCTGGCGGCGGCGGCAGAAAAACTGAAACAGATTGATCATCCAACAAAAAATGATGTGATCGCCATGCAGACCATTCTGTCAGCCGCAGGACATGATGACAGGCAAATGCGAGTATCATCAAATTCTAAGCTAATGAATGGCGAGTTGAATGATGCCACTCAATTTGCTCTTGCTCATACCAGAAACGGGGCTCCTGACTATCAAGCATATATTAAAATCGGGATTCCAGAAGCTACGGCGCAAGCTGCAGTAGCGGAAAATGATAAGAAATTTTTAACAAATAATTTTCAAGGGGCGGTTGCTGGAATTTCACCCGCAAATCCTTCACCAACACTTGAGGGAGCAAGACTGGCAACTGCGAAACCTGCTGTCGTAGCGTTGATACCTTAATACTGGTATATTGAGAATAATAAAAAAGCGGATCATTCGACCCGCTTTTTTTAATTGTTTTTGAATTTGAAAAACTACTGCGGAGCTACAGTAACAATCGGTGCCAATAAGCCTACTGCATTTTTCACAATTTCCTCTTGTCTGGCAGGAAGTGTGCTGCTGAAAGTTGCAACCGGTGTGAGGGTTGGATTAGCTGATTTCCAATTGGCAATCACTTTTTTCAATTCGTTTGTCAGATCCCCAGCTGCAACTTTTGAAACTTCTGCATCACATTTTGCAGTTGTGTCATTTGCAATATTTCCTGCGTTGGTTGCGACAGGAGCGGCTGTTGTTTTCGCGCTACGAGTTGCTGCGGTTGCGGCATCTTGACCAGCTTTCCTTCCAACATTTGCCAACGGCCCGCCAACGGAAGCGCCAGCACGACCAGCGACCGCGCCTATGGCAGCTTCTGTTGTTGATCCTAGTTTTCCGAGTAAATCTTTTCCGAAGCCAACAGCGGAATTGAATGCTCCGGTGGATTCTGTGCCACAATTAACAAGGGAAAATTCAATTAAATTTTTTGAAGGGTCGGTAACAATTTGAAGAGTGGGTTGTGCTTTTGGAGTTGTTGATCCTCTTTTTGTGCCTGGGCCACCATTTTTACGGTTGAGTCCTTCTGCCGCGGCTTTAGGAGCGGCCTGATTTGCCGCCTGCTTCGCACCGTAAATATTAATTTCGACACAGGCTCCATCAGATCCCATTGTGCTATTTTTTGCTGAGCCAACAGTGCCAACACTACAGTCAGCGTTCATCTTAACGCCACTTGTTTTAATTGGGGTCTTATTATCCGCATCCGGTTTGCTTGGGTTGGTTACGCAAGCAGATAATGCAACTGCTGATGCTGCGGCTGCTAATTTTAAAGCTAAATTTGTCATGAACACACCTTATCCGTTTTTAATTGGTTAAAAATTATTTAAGAAAATATAGGCTATTTGTTACGTTTTCGTCAAGCAATTTATTATTCATAATAACAAAAGGGGGTGTTTTTTTTATGGCAGGCGTAATGTACATTGAGTATATGAATCATCTTTTTTAAGTGGCGTGATTAGAATCGTTCACGCAAAGAAAAAAAGGGCTTCGCCTCACAAAGGTCGCAAAGAATTTTTATAGATGAACCACAAAAGAAAACTAGCGTTCTTCGCGTAAACTATAGCCATTTTATATGGCATTTCCTACAGGGCGGAAGGGGCGATTTGAGTATTCAAAACTCGGGTAAGGCTATTTTCGTCTGCTTAATCAATCTTTCTGCCGTTGACCACCATGTTGCGGCCTTGTTCTTTTGCTTTGTAGAGTGCCAAGTCTGCAAGCTTCATAAATTCATCAATATTGATTTTGGTGTTTTCAATCGGCCCTTCGGCAAACCCAATGCTGGTTGTAAATTTCAGCTTTTTAGGTTCGCTCACTTCTTTGAGCGGACATGGATTCTTTTCAACAATCTGTCTTAACCTGTCCAGAACCTTAAAGGCCACAACTTCGTCGGTGTTAGTGAGAAGGATGGCGAATTCCTCACCGCCCATCCGCGCCACGATGTCTGTCGGGCGGAGGGTACGTTTCAGAATATTGGCAAAATGTTTCAGGACAAGCTCACCGACATCATGCCCATAGGTATCATTCACCGATTTGAATTTATCCAGATCGCAGATGGCCAGCACAAATTTTTCTTTTTTGCGTTCTAAGACCTTTTCGTATGTGTCGAAATCTTTTGTAAAAGCGCGGCGGTTTTTAAGGCCTGTGAGGGTGTCTTCCAATGCAAGTCTCATCAGATTTTTTTGAGATTTTTCAACTTTTCTGACCAAGGGCAGGAAAATAAACATCGCCTCTAACATAATGATAAAGACAATACCGTATGTCAGTATTGTTTGCATATCGTGAAGATATTTGATTTCCGAGAGCTGATTTTCCTGATGATCCGCCAATGAAATTTGAAGGAGTTTGATTAATTCCTGATTGGGTTTGTCAGAGATTTTTTTAAGTGATTTTTGAATTTCTAAAACTTCACGTGCAGCCTCTTGGGGATTTTTACTCGGTGGAATCTTTGTAAGTCTTAAATAATCATCAGATTCAGCAATGAACGTTTGCAGCCGCTTTTCGAGCATCAGAGAATCTTTCATGGCCTTTCTGAGTGCCACTTTTGCAGCGCTTTCTTCTTCGCCTGAATTAATATAGACGTTGATTTGGCCAAGGGTCGCCTTCATATTATTGACGGAGTTTTCAAGCAACGTCAGATCAAGATCTTCCGGCGAGATGTAATAGGATGCCGAATATCGACCAATCTGGCTGATGAGGGTGATCTGGTTACTGAGGTTCGAGGCGACTTCTGCTCCGACGATTTCTTGCTCAATCATTTTTGAGGTCAGGTGATGGCTGGTCAACGTCAACATAATGATAAAGGTGAGGCCGATCACATATCCGCGATGTAGCCAACTGACGATAACTTCGTCTCTTGCGGTGATTGTCGGGGCAGGGGCTGAATTCTTGGAGGCCATTATTTTCTATATGCTTTGCATGAAGGCGGGAAACGAGACCCTTGGAAAGAGAATCTGTATGGTCATGATATTTTAAGAAAAATTTTAAATAGATCAATAGGTTGGGGGCACTTTACCCCCTGTATTGAGTGATGTATGCACAAAAATAAAAGGCGCAGAGACATCGTCTTCTGCGCCTTTTATAAAGAAAACTATAAAACTATTTACGGATACCGAGTTTCGCAATAATTGCTTGGTAGCGTGGCGTAGCGGTTTTGTTCAAGAAGTCGAGCAATTTACGACGACGTGCAACCATTGCCATCAAACCACGACGGCTTGAGAAATCTTTTTTGTTGGTTTCCATGTGTTTCGACAGGGAAGCAATACGTTCTGTCAGAATTGCGATTTGCACTTCTGGGGAACCTGTATCATTTGGGTTGGTTTTGTTATCTGCAATGACTGCTGTCTTGCGTTCTGCTGTAATCGACATCGTGTACTCCTTTCAAAGAGTTTAGAGGTTAAAAACTCGCACCGGCTGGGCTTCGACCCCGATCACTTCCAACATTGCCAAGGCTTTGTTGTGGTGGATCGCAATCATCAGTCCTGCGTCACGGCTTTTGATGTCGTGTCCGGCTTTCACCAGTCTTTCAACATTGGGACGAGAGATAAAGGTTATCTTTTGTCCGTTTTTCAGCCGCGTTGCCTCTGTGTCATTTACGGCCAGTTCCGGGATGTCGTCCAGGACGGTCTGCACAGGAAGCACAATGCTTTCAAGTTGGTCTTTATCAGTCGTTTCACGGAAAAAGTCCAGAGAAATCGCATCATTTAACCCAAAAGGGCCAACATTTTCGCGTATCAGGCGGCTAACATAGCCTTTTGTACCCAATTTTTCGGCAATATCGCGGGCGAGGGAGCGGACATAGGTGCCTTTTCCACAGACACAACGAAGGGTGGCGGTATCGGTGGTTGATTCGGTTAATTCAAGCTCATAGATACTGACTGGGCGTTCCGCCAGATCAACATCCTCCCCCGCGCGCGCAATATCATAGGCACGTTTTCCGTCCACCTTGATGGCAGAGAAAGCAGGGGGGCGTTGTTGGATAACCCCTTTGAATTCAGGCAGAATGGCGTTGATTTGGTCAATGGACGGGCGGACGTCAGAGGTGGCAATCACTTCGCCTTCACGGTCATCGGTCGAGCGTTGCTCGCCCCATGTCACGTCAAACAAATAGACCTTATCATCTTCCATCATATATTGGACAAGTTTGGTGGCCTCACCCAGTGCAATGGGCAGAATACCCGCAGCGAGGGGGTCTAACGTCCCCGCATGGCCGATTTTCGGGAAGCCCAATGCGCGCTTCAAAATCATCACGGCATCGTTTGACGTCACTCCTTCAGGCTTATTCAGGTTGATCCAGCCGGATATTTTGTTTTTGGGTTTTGCTGCCATTATTCAGATATGTCTTCTTGCGCGGCTTTGGGAAGATTATGCAGGATTGAATCAATCTTCGTTGCATTTTCAAAGCTGTTATCTTCCACAAATTTTACCTTAGGGGTAAATTTCATGCGGATTTCGTGGCCGATGTCGCGTTGGAAGACGTCGAAGTTGGCGTTGAGGGATGCGAGCATTTCGGTTGTGTCGCCGCCGCCGAGACGCACAGTGTAGGCGGTTGCGTGTTTCATGTCGGGGGAGACTTTGACTTCGGACACTGTCACCATGGACGCATTTTCCATGAGGTAGGCATCATGAAAATGGCCGCGTTGCAGTGTGGCAACGATGACGTGGCGGAGTTGTTCACCGACGCGCAATTGGCGTTGGGTGGGGCCTAGGCCTTGTGGTTTTTTGTCGTCTTTTTTCATTTTTACTTATTCTCTGCTTGTCATTCTGAGGGCATAGCCCGAAGAATCTCCTCTTTGCTGTAAAGATGAGATCCTTCGCTACGCTCAGGATGACAATATTGTTTTAAGCCAGTGTTCTGGTTTCTTCTTTGACTTCGAAACATTCGATGATGTCGCCTTCGCGAATATCTTCGTAGTTTTCGAAGGCCATACCACATTCCATGCCTGTTTGAACTTCTTTGACTTCGTCTTTGAAACGTTTCAGGGTTTTGAGAGTGCCTTCGTGGATTACAACATCGTCGCGCAACAGGCGGACTTTCGCGCCACGTTTGACGGAACCGGTGGTGACCATACAGCCTGCGATTTTACCGACTTTGGTAACATTGAAGACTTCACGGATTTGAGCCTGACCCAGATATTCTTCGCGTACCAGAGGTGAGAGCATTCCGCCGAGCATACCCTTCACATCATCAATGATGTTGTAAATGATGTTGTAGTAACGGATTTCGACCTTATCACGTTTTGCCATGTCGCGTGCCTGAGCATTCGCGCGGACGTTAAATCCGACAAGGAATGCGCCAGATGCTTTGGCAAGGGTCACATCAGATTCGGTGATGGCACCAACACCGGTATGAAGGACGCGTACGCCGACTTCGGTATTGTCTGCAACCATTTTGGAGAGGGAACCTGCAATCGCCTCAACCGACCCGTGAACGTCTGCCTTGATAATAATCGGCAGTTCTTTTTTGTTGTCGCGGGCTTGCGCCAATAATTGTTCGAAGGATGTACCTGTAACAATCGCGGCTTCTTTTTCTTTTTTCTTACGGAGGCGGTAGTCAACAATCTCACGCGCTTTTGGTTCGTTTGCAACCACGGTGAAGCTGTCGCCAGCGTCAGGTGTGCCAGACAAACCAAGGACTTCGACAGGTTGACCCGGGATAGCGGTTTTGATTTGTTTACCTTTGTCATCCAGAAGGGCGCGGACGCGTCCCCATTCGGAACCGACAACGAAAATATCACCGATGCGCAATGTCCCATTTTGAATAAGGACAGTTGCGACAGAGCCGCGACCTTGTTCGACTTTGGATTCTACAACCGCACCGACAGCAGCGCGGGCAGGGTTTGCACGGAGGTTGAGAACCTCGGCTTGGAGCAAGATCATTTCTTCGAGTTTATCGAGATTGATTTTTTTCTTGGCCGACAATTCAACACAAATCACATCGCCGCCCATTTCTTCGACCTGAACGTCGTGCATCAGAAGGTCTTGTTTAACCTTCATCGGGTTGGCATCCGGCAGGTCGATTTTATTGATGGCGACAATCATCGGCGCATTGGCCGCTTTCGCGTGGCTAATCGCTTCGATGGTTTGTGGCATGATGGAATCGTTTGCGGCAACCACCAGAACAACAATGTCGGTGACGTTCGCGCCACGGGCACGCATTTCAGTAAAGGCCGCGTGACCAGGGGTGTCGAGGAAGGTAATTTTCTGACCCGATCCAACGGTAATTTGGTATGCACCGATATGCTGGGTAATACCGCCGGCCTCGCCAGACACAACGTCGGTCAGACGCAGAGCATCGAGAAGGGAGGTTTTACCGTGGTCAACGTGACCCATAATGGTGACAACAGGCGGACGGAAGACGAGGTTGGTTTCGTCGTCTGTTTCGCCGTCAATTCCGATTTCAACGTCGGCTTCGGTCACGCGTTTAATGCGATGTCCGAATTCAAGGATAATCAGTTCAGCCGTATCGGCATCAATGGATTGGTTGATGGTTGCCATGACACCCATTTTCATGAGTGATTTAATGACATCGCCACCACGTTCGGACATACGGTTTGCCAGTTCCTGAACCGTAATGGTTTCAGGGACAATGACGTCACGATATTGTTTAACTTGTTCAACCTTCACCATCGACGATTTTGCCTTTTGACGGGCGCGTTTAACGGCAGAAAGTGAACGCGCATTATCAGAGCGTTCATATTGTTCGTTCAGAACTTGGTTGACTGTCATACGACCGGAACGACCAACATAACCATCAGTCGATGGGGCAGAGTCATCGGATTTCGATGATTTACCGCCAGAGGTCCGTTTTAGACGGTCACGCACAGACTCACCCGCATCATCATCCACCGGACGCGGGCGGTAGGCACCCGGAACAGCAGGGGTTTGCGGAGCAGCGGCAGCACGAGCCTCGGCAATTTTCTTTTCTTGGGCTTTGCGTTGAACATCAAGTTCTTCGGCTTTTTTACGGTCTTCTTCTTTGATGAGCTCTAACTCTTCAATCTCGCGACGACGCAATTCTTCGGCATCGATTTTGCCCGGGCGTTTGCCTGTTGCTTCGGCTTGGGCGCGCATTTTTTCTTCTTCGGCTTCAAGTGCGCGGCGTTTGGCTTCTTCCTCGCGGCGGCGATCTTCCTCTTCTTTTGCTTTTTGGAGAGCAATCAAGCGGACGTTTTTCTCGTCCGATGTCAGGTGTTCTTCACCATCGTCGTGACCATGGGCGGCTTCGCTTGCGGCAGCGGCAGCAGCTCCGCGTTTTTTACGCACTTCGATCTGGACGCCACGGCTTTGGCCGCGTGCTAATGTTTGGGTAATATGTTGTTGCCCAGTAGGTGCGCCCTTTAAACTAAGCGTCCCTTTTTTGGCAGGAGCGGCAGCAGAATCAGTTGTTCCGCCTAGGGAGAGTGTTTTCTTTTCTTCAGTCATTACGTTTCCGACTTTACAGCTTTCAGTTTTGTTAAAATTTCTAATAGTTTATGGGTCAAGCCGCCGTCGGCCAGAGCCATGTGAATTACATTTTCTTCGCCAATAGCGGCAGAGAGTTGTGCAGATGACCATTCGTCAATCACCGGTAGATTGTCATGAATTGCCAAGCGTTCCAACTTCTCGCGCCCGTTTTCCTTTGCGTCGCTGGCCACAACATATACCGCTGCGGTATGGGAACGCAAGACTTCGTCCACTTTTGAGAAGCCAAAGCGCAATTCTCCCGCTCTTTTCGCCAAACTAAGCGTTTGCATGGCGTGGCGAGTGAGGCCAGATTCTATTGATTCCATTAGGTTTTCTGGAATTTTGATGGTTTGGCGGGTTTTGGCGGCGAACGTATTGCGCCAGATGGCTTTTTTCAGAACTGCGTTATCCGCCTTCACCCACAGGAAAACACCCGGGAGTTTTTGGGTTAAATCAGCAACAATTGACCCGTTGGGGTCAACCACAAAGCGAATCATTTGTTCAATCGGCAGAACTTCATCGGTCACAGCGCAGATTGCGGTTTTTGACAATGTCATGGGGATCCTCGCTTTAATGTCTTCTGAAGGCGAGGGAGAGGAGGGACGCGAAAAATACAACCCCAATGTCATCGGCGACAAAGCACCGATGACAGGATGGTAGAAATATTCAGGTCGCGTTTCCTTCGCCATGTAGATCGTCTCTCCTCATGATTATTCTGGAGCGTCAACAGGTTCTGCTTCGTCTGCAAACCAGTGTTCACGTGCCTTCATAATCAAGGCGTTTGCGTCTGCAATGCCGATTTTCTTGTCACCAAGAATTTCAACGAGTTCGTCGCCCGCCAAGTCAGCAAGGTCATCCAATGTTTTGATGCCGGCTTCGCCAACCAACAGAATTTGTTCAGCGCTCAGGCCTTCGAAATTCAGAAGGTCATCGGCCAAACCAAGTTCGGATTGGCGTTTTTTGAGTTCTTCTGCTTTCGCAGCCAACCAGTTGATCGCACGTGTGCAAAGTTCTTCGGCGATTTCTTCGTTGAAGCCTTCAATCGCACCCATTTCTTCGATGGATGTTTCGGCAATTTCTTCGACTTTGGTAAAGCCTTCGGCAATCAACAGACGCGCGATAACTTCATCAATGTCCAAGGCCTCAATAAACAAGGAAGAACGGGTTGTGAATTCTTCGGCGCGGCGTTTTGCTTCTTCTTCTTCGGTCAGAATGTCGATGTACCAACCTGTGAGGATGGATGCCAAACGGACGTTTTGTCCGCGGCGACCAATGGCCAGGGAGAGTTGTTCATCAGGGACAACAACATCAAGACGGTGTTTTTCTTCGTCCATCACCACTTTGGCAACTTCAGCAGGGGCAAGGGCGTTGACGATAAAGGTCGCGATGTCCGGAGACCATGGAATAATATCCACTTTTTCGCCGCCGAGTTCGCCAACAACGGCCTGAACACGAGAACCGCGCATACCAACGCAAGCACCAACCGGATCAATGCTATTATCGCGGGAGTAAACAGCGATTTTTGCGCGGGAACCAGGGTCACGGGCAACGGATTTGATTTCAATCACGCCGTCATAAATTTCAGGAACTTCCTGTTCGAACAATTTGGCCATAAATTCGCCTTTTGTACGGGACAAGAAAATTTGCGGGCCGCGTTGTTCGCGGCGTACGTCATAGATGTACGCACGAACACGGTCGCCATTTTTCAAATGTTCGCGTGGGAGTGTATCGTCACGGCGCAGAACAGCCTCAGCACGGCCGAGGTCGATGGTGGCATTGCCGTATTCAACACGTTTAATCACGCCGGAGATAATTTCACCAACGCGGTCTTTATATTCCGCAAATTGTTGATCGCGTTCTGCTTCACGGATGTTCTGCATAATCACTTGTTTTGCAGTCTGTGCAGCCACACGACCATAGTCGAAGGCAGGCAAAGTATCGATCAGGATATCGCCGACTTTGGCGTCCGGTTTTTCACGTTTGGCTTGATCCAGAGTGATTTGGGCGGCTTCGTTTTCGATCAAAGCTGTGTCCGTCACAGTGCGGTAACGCTTCAGTTCTGTATCACCTGTGCGGCGGTCAATGTGACAGCGAATGTCATGTTCATGGCCATATTTGGAACGGCCCGCTTTTTGAATAGCTTGCTCAATCGCTTGGATGATGACTTCTTTGTCCATGTTTTTCTCACGGGCAACGGCATCCGCCACTTGTAAAATCTCTACACGACTCATTCTTTTGTCTCCTTAAGTTTGCTATTCGCTTTGCTTTGTTTGAGGGCTTGTTTGGCTAGTTCATCAGTTAGAATTAATTTGGCGCGGACGAGGTTGTCCATCTGGATAGGTTCATCACCGTGATCGGTGATAATGGTAAAGGATTTGCCGTCAAAGGCAGATAATTTACCACGGAATCTGCGTGCGCCTTCTTCGTTGGCGTCAATTGTTTCAACGGAAATTTCGTAGCCCATATATTTTTCAAAGTCGCGGTCTTTGACCAGCGGACGGTCAATTCCAGGGGAGCTGACCTCTAATTGATAAGCGGATTGGATCGGGTCTTCGACATCCAGCAGGGCGGAAACAGCGTGGCTGATTTCCGTACAGCCGTTTAAATCCAGCGTTCCCGTATCAGGGTTTTCCGCCATGATTTGAAGGGTTTGCAGCTTTTGGCTACCGATAATGCGAAGCGATACAAGGTCAAAGCCCAGACTTTTAATGACTGGCTCAACAAAACTTGCGATACGCTTTTCTTGTATTGTGGGCATTTAACTCTATTTCTTATGTTTAGGTAACAAAAAAGGCGGGGTTTTTTTGAAACCCAGCCTGTAACATACAGTGCTAATTTGTGTATGTCTTATAAGTCATGGTGAATGAAAATGCAAGTGTATAATTATAGGCGTTATAAAAATGTCCACAACCACAGATTCCTTGATATATAGCACTTAAGCATGCCATACCTAAGGTTAAATTAGAAAATTAGTATTTATACTTAAGATTAGTTGCGATTCATTGGTAATACGTGCATGCCTATGTGTGTAACTATAATCACTTCGTAAATCTATCGGATAAAAATGACCTCAGCTATTAAAACAAAAATCAAAGAAAAAACAGCCCCAATTGCAAGAAACCCACGTAGAAGCTCCGTCGATGGTGACGAACCTAATCCAGTGGATGTGTTTGTTGGTCAAAAGCTGAAGGCACGCCGCACTTTGATAGGGATGACACAGGAAAAGCTCGCCGAAGCGACAGGAATTACTTTTCAACAAGTCCAAAAATATGAAAAAGGGCGAAATCGTTTAAGCGCCAGCCGTATTTTCCAATTTTCCCGAGTTTTGAGCATACCTGTCGCCTATTTCTTTGAAGGGTTTTTCTCGTCTGATACATCTATCGGCTTACAAGGCGGATTTGCTGATAACGAACAAGAAGCCTTTGAATCTGAAGTAGATACAGCGGATGATGTCATGCTTCAAAAAGAAACAATTGATTTGGTTCGCACTTATTACACCATTACCGATGAAAAATTGCGTAAGGATTTTTTGAAAATGCTGAAGCAAATGGCTAAAAACTTCAAAAACACCGAAGAATAAGGCTTTTGTTTTATTGTCCTTGGGGCTAGAATCTCTGAACCATTTTCAACAGAGATTCTGCCCAAGGGAATTCCATGACCACCGAAATTTTAAAGAACTTTATTTTCACCAGCGAATCTGTTGCCGAAGGGCATCCGGATAAGTTGTGCGATTGCATTTCCGATGCGATTGTTGATGCGTATCTGGCACAAGACCCGTATTCCCGTACCGCTGTTGAAACCGTTGCCACCACTGATTATGTCGGCATTATCGGTGAAGTGCGTAGTTCTGGCACATTATCCCACGACCAGATCAAAGACATTGCCCGCGCAACCATCAAAAAAATCGGCTATGACCAAGACGGGTTCAGTTGGAAAACCGTCAATATTGATTGCCGTTTGCACGCACAATCTGCCGATATTGCTGTGGGGGTTGATGCCGCAGGGAATAAGGACGAGGGTGCGGGCGACCAGGGAATTATGTTCGGCTTTGCCTGTACCGAAACACCTGAATTAATGCCAGCCCCCATTCATTATTCCCATGCGATTTTGAAAGCTTTGGCGGATGATCGCCATGCGGGTGTGTTGTCGATGCTCGGGCCCGATGCAAAATCACAGGTTACATTAGAGTATGTGAATGGAAAGCCTGTCCGTGCCAGATCCATCGTCGTTTCAACTCAGCATAATGATGGATTATCCCAATCTGACGTCAAAGAAATTGTTCGCCCTTATGTTCACAAAATATTGCCTGAAGGGTGGATGTGTGATGAAGCCGAATTCTATGTTAACCCGACCGGTCGTTTTGTGATCGGTGGGCCTGTTGGAGATTCGGGGCTTACTGGACGCAAGATTATTGTCGATACTTATGGTGGTGCTGCGCCGCATGGCGGCGGTGCATTCTCCGGCAAAGACCCAACAAAGGTTGACCGTTCGGCGGCCTATGTTGCCCGTTATATCGCCAAAAATATTGTCGCGGCAGGATATGCGGAAAAATGTTTGATCCAGTTATCCTATGCCATCGGTGTGGCTCACCCGATTTCGGTGTATGTGAATACACTTGAGACAGGAAATGTTTCAGAGACAAAACTTGCGGACGCCATCGGAAAAGTGATAGACCTTTCGCCACGCGGAATTCGCACGCATTTGCAACTCAATAAACCGATTTATGCCCGCACGGCGTCCTATGGACATTTCGGGCGCGCACCGGACGCAGATGGTGGATTTTCGTGGGAAAAAACGGATTTGGTCGAGGCATTAAGAAAAGAAATTGGTTGAAGAATCTCCACAAAAAGTTAAACGCGTCTATGTCCGCCGCAACGGACGCCCGATGCATCAGGGACGTATGGATGCGTTGGAAACAGTCTTTCCAAAAGTTGAAGTGCCACGCAGTTTACTGACCGAAAAAGCCAGCCTTACCCCGAGTGATATTTTCGGTGTGCCTGTTGAAAAACTCCATTTCGAAATCGGCTTCGGGGCGGGTGAGCATTTGCATTATATTATGCGCGAAAACCCAACCCATCATTTTATCGGAGCGGAGCCGTATATGAACGGCATGTCGGCCTTTATCAAGGGATTACCGACACCGACACCTGAAAATATCCGTGTACATGCCGATGATGCTTTGATGGTGTTGAACAGCCTGAAAGATGCGTCGGTTGATTTCCTGTATATCCTCAACCCCGACCCATGGCCGAAATCACGCCACCATAAACGGAGGATTGTGTCGGAACAAAATCTTGCTGTTTATGCGCGCGTTTTAAAAACAGGCGGAATGATGATCCAGACAACGGATGTTGACGAACTGGCCGAGTGGATGCTCACCAAAACCATCAATTGCCCCTATTTCGAATGGACTGCCGAACGCCCCGAAGATTGGAAAACCGCCCCCAATGGTTGGATGTCCACACGGTACGAAAACAAGGGCAAGGAAGCGGGGCGGTCGCAGACCTATCTGATTTATCACCGCAACGACATTGTCGTGCCCAAAGGGCAGGGTGTGCCTATTCCACCTCCGAAAGGTAAGCCTAAGATTTATTAGGCACATTGTAAGATTTGAGGGCGAGCCATACTGTCACAAGATTAACCATAATTAAACAAAATATGGTTATAGTATCTGTAAGTGTATGGAAGAGGTATGGCTGATCCAAATTTAATTGCTACGAATGTCAAGATGGGTAGTGACTTTAAGGGAGCTGCGCGTATTCAGCCTGTTTTAAGTATTCAAGTGAAGCCCGATGCTGTTACTTCGATTATTTCTAATTTGGATAAATTGAAAGACCGCACGGACGATTCAGAAATCGTGAAGTCAGGTGGCAAATATTCATTCATGGACAAGCGTAATAACCAACCATTGGCGGAACTGGATTCGAACAATGGGATGCTGACACTTTATAAATCCCCCAAAGATATGGCAGAGAGAATTGATAGCGCTTTTATTTCAACAAAAACAATTAATGATTTTATAGCCACCAGTAGAGTTCCAGAAATTTCTGCCTCAGCCACGCCTGTGGCTACTGTAAAAATCGCATCGAGATAAATAAAAAAGCCGGATATTTCTATCCGGCTTTTTGAATTTTATTGTGGCTGAGATTAGCCGTTTACAACGGATGCAACTTCGGAGGCGAAGTCTTTGACTTCCACTTCGATACCTTCACCCAATTGGTAGCGGATGAAGCCAGTCAATTTGATGGCTGTTCCAGCAGCTTTTGCGGCTTTTTCAATCACGGCAGAGATTTTTGTCTCAGGGTCCATGATGAAAGCTTGTTCAGTAAAGCAAACTTCTTCGAAGTATTTGCGCATACGACCGTCCAACATTTTCTCAACGATATCTGCTGGTTTGCCAGAGGCCAAAGCTGTTTCGCGTTGAACATTACGTTCACGTTCAGCAACCGCAGGGTCAACAGATGATGTGTCCAAGAATTGTGGGTTCGCAGCGGCAACGTGCATTGAAAGTTGTTTGCCGAGTGTTGCGAGAACATCTGCAGGAGCAGAAGATTCAAGAGCAACCAGAACACCGATTTTACCAAGGTTTGGCGCAACCGCGTTATGGACGTATGTTGAAACGTAACCTTCGGATACAGACAATTTTGCACAACGGCGCAGTGACATATTTTCACCGATGGTTGCGATCATGCTGGTCAGATAGTCTTGGGTTGTTTTGCCTTCGCCGTACGCAGCGGACGCCAATGCTTCAACAGAACCGTTTGCAGCAAGGGATAATTGTGCGGCTTTGGTTGCGAAGTCTTGGAATTGTTGGTTACGGGCAACGAAGTCTGTTTCTGCGTTGACTTCAAGCAATGAAGCTTCTTTGTTGTCTGCGCCAGCACAAACAGCAACCAAACCTTCGGCAGCAGTCCGTCCAGATTTTTTAGCGGCTTTTGACAAACCTTTTTTACGGAGGTAGTCAACTGCGGCCTCCATATCGCCATTACATTCAACGAGCGCATTTTTTGCGTCCATCATACCCGCGTCAGTTTTGTCGCGTAATTCTTTTACCATTGCAGCTGTTACAGCAGTCATGATTTCAAATCCTTTTTATTTAAATGTGGGTTTTAACAAATAAAGGGAAGGGGATGATTATATCCCCTTCGCTCAAATTAAGCGTTTGCTGCTTTTGCGTCTGCTGCTGGAGCAGCTTCGTTTGCGGCGGCTGGGAGTTCGACTTTGAGGTCAACTGACTCACCAATGTCTTTTCCTTTAGAACCGAGTTCAGCCTGAATTCCGTCAAGAATTGCAGAAGAAACGAGGTCGCAGTAAAGTTCAATCGCGCGCAACGCATCATCGTTACCTGGGATCGGGAAATCGATACCGTCTGGTGATGAGTTGGAGTCGATGATCGCGATAACAGGAATGCCCAATTTGTTGGCTTCTTTAATCGCGATGTCTTCTTTGTTGGTGTCGATGATAAAGATCGCGTCAGGTTGACCGCCCATATCTTTGATACCGCCGATAGATTGGTTCAATTTTTCCATTTCACGACGGAACATCAGTTCCTCTTTTTTGGTGAAACCAGTTTTTGGAAGAGCGAACAAACCTTCGAGCTCTTTCAAACGGTTGATGGAGTTGGTTACTGTTTTCCAGTTAGTGAGCATTCCGCCCAACCAACGGTGGTTAACATAGTATTGACCACAACGTTGTGCAGAAGCCGCAACAGTTGCTTGAGCTTGGCGTTTTGTACCAACGAACAGAACACGGCCACCTTTTGCAACGATCTCGCGAATTGTACGCAAAGATTGATCAAGCATCGGAACAGTTTGTTGAAGGTCAAGAATATGAACATCGTTACGAACACCGAAAATGAACGGACGCATTTTAGGGTTCCAGCGACGTGTACGGTGACCAAAGTGGACACCAGCTTCGAGTAATTGACGCATTGTGAATTCAGGCATAGCCATGGAATATATCTCCTTTTTCCAGTTGTGACCTCTACGGGGAGTCATGACGAAACCATTCCGTCACACTGGCAGGGGATAAAATTGCTTTTAGACCCAACCCCGTATGTGAATTGAGGCTGTTTATAAGGATTCGGCGAGGATAAATCAAGCAAAAAGACGGGTTTTTCAGGAAAATTACTTTTTAAAAGCCTGAATCAGAAAAAGCATGGACATTTGCCATGCTTTTTCACAAAAACTCAGATATTTAAAGTCTATAGTTTCTCTTCGAGGATGTTAACGATACGTTGTTTGCGTTCGTTTACATAGTTTACAGTGTTGCAGAAACTCATCGCATAGGACAATGTTTTATCAGAGAATTTATAATATATCCGATCAGCAGGTTCGATACCAGTGATCGTATATTTATGAAAGCCTTCTTTCAGGGCCTCTTTCCCGAAATCGTCAGGGGCAATTTGTTGTAAAGCTTCCATCAAAGGAACGAAGTAAATGGCATCCAGCCCATTCTCCATCTGTTCTGCAGTGCCCTCAAGACCCAAATTTGCCCAGTCAGCTTCTATTTCGAGGTGATAACCTAGAAAATCATCAAATGCTTTTTGCCATTTTGGAAAAACATTCTTTTGATATTCGGCGACGGCTCTTCTTTCTGCTAATCCCATTTTTTTATACTCGCTTATTTAAAGGGTTATATTGTTGATTTGTTGAAAATTATAAGAGCGAATCATTATTGGGGCAAGTCATTGAAATATCGTCAACCCATTCGCTGCACCGCAACAATTATTAACTCTTTTAAAAATTAACCTTTTGGGGCATAGTCCTGCAAAACATTAGGTTGAGGAAAAAATATGTCGAAAGTTGCTGTTGTTACTGGCGGAACCCGCGGGATTGGCTTGTCTATTACGAAGGCGTTGATCGCCGAGGGGTACCAGGTTGCTGCCCTTTATCATGGGAATGAAGAAGCGGCGCAAAAATGTGCTGCTGAAACCGGCGCAAAAGTTTTTAAGGCGGACGTTGCCGATTTTGCACAATGTCAAAAAACCGTGGCTGATATTGAGGCCGCTTTGGGGCCTGTTGGTGTTCTGGTGAATAACGCAGGGATCACCAAGGATGGGATGCTTCATAAAATGCCTGAAGATAACTGGCATGCAGTGATTGAGACCAACCTGACATCCTGTTTCAACATGTGCCGCGCTGTGATTGAAGGCATGCGTGCCCGTCAATTCGGACGCATCATCAATATCAGTTCAATCAACGGTCAAAAAGGTCAGTTGGGGCAATGTAATTACTCTGCCGCCAAAGCAGGGATGCTCGGGTTCACCCGCGCTCTTGCCTTGGAAAGTGCCGCAAAGGGAATTACCGTCAATGCGATTTGCCCAGGTTATATTGCAACCGATATGACATCCGCCATGCCACAGGAAGTATTGGATAGCATCATACGCCAGATCCCCGCCGCCCGTATGGGTAAGCCAGAGGAAATTGCGGATATGGTGGCATTCCTTGCATCCGACAAAGCTGCGTTTATCACAGGATCTACAATGACTGTGAATGGCGGGCAGTATATCGCGGCTTAATTTTAGTAGCTGTTAAATTTTAAACGCGAAGGCACGAAGTCACGAAGTTTTTTTATAAATCTTCTTCGCTCCCTCGTAACTTCGCGTGAAAAAAATCAAAATATTTATTTTATGGATGTACCAACCCATACCGCCATACTGAAAGTGGCCTGTAATAGATACCCGCCTGTCGGCGCTTCCCAGTCTAGCATTTCGCCGATGGCATAAGTATTGGGCATTTTTTTGAGCCTGAAATTTTCATCGACTTCATCAAGGGCGATGCCGCCTGCGCTAGAGATTGCGCGGTCGATATTGGAGATGCCGTTGAGGGGAAGGGGATAGGATTTGATCCGCGCCGCGAGATCGGTGCGCGATAGATTTGTAATGTTTCTATCTTCCTGTAACAGGCCAATCACAATGGGTGATAGCCCCAATGTCTTCCGTAGATAATTTGAAAAACTATCGCGGGCGCGTGGGGTGTTTAATATTTTTTCGATTTGGGTCTGGGGAATATTCGGTTTGAAATCGAGAGCTAATGTTGTGTTGCCATCGCGTTCAATCGCGTTGCGGATGGATTTTGAAAGGGCATAGATGCCGCCGCCTTCAACACCTTTTTGTGTGACCATTATTTCACCCTGAATAGAGTGATTGTCATGGGTGAGGGTGACGGGCTTGATGGGTGTGCCTGCAAATTTATTTTTGAAAATATCCGACCAATTGGCGGTGAAACCGCAATTTGCGGGGCGGAAAGGATTGATGGTGATGCCTTGTTTTTCAAGGGTTTTCGTCCAATGCCCGTCAGACCCAAGGCGCGGCCATGATGCGCCGCCAAGAGCGAGGATGGTGATGTCGGAATTCATATCTTGCCCTGTCCATTCAAAATTGAATACAGAGGACACACCCAGTTCATCCAATCTTTTCATCCATGCGCGAAGCAGGGGCGATGCTTTGAAACTTTTCGGGAAGACGCGGCCTGATGTGCCGATGAAAGTTTCTTCGCCGAGGTTGTGACACCAATCACGCAAATTTTGTGGCGTGAAATTTTCGATGGCGGGGCGTAAGATATCGGCGGCTTCGCCATAGCGGTTTATAAATTGGTCGAGAGATTCGGAATGAGTGATGTTTAATCCGCCGCGACCCGCCATTAGAAATTTGCGTGCAGGGCTTGGTTTGTGGTCATAGATAGTGACCTGAAACCCACGCTGTGCAAGCGTTTCGGCGGCCATTAAGCCGCCGGGACCTGCGCCGATGATAGAGACTGTTTTCAAAGTTTTTCGGTGAGTTGTGGAAGAGCTTCGAACAGGTCAGCAACCAACCCATAATCAGCAACTTGGAAAATTGGCGCGTCAGGATCTTTGTTGATCGCAACGATGATTTTGGAATCTTTCATGCCAGCCAGATGTTGGATGGCACCGGAAATACCAACCGCCACATATAAACTCGGGGCAACGATTTTGCCTGTTTGTCCGACTTGATAGTCATTGGGGGCATAGCCAGAGTCAACCGCCGCGCGGGATGCGCCAACGGCGGCGCCCAGTTTGTCAGCGAGTTTTTCGACAATTGCAAAATTTTCTTTTGAACCTAATCCACGTCCTCCAGAAATCACAATTTTTGCCGCGGTGAGTTCAGGGCGGGCGGATTGGGTGAGTTCTGCGCCCACAAATTTTGTATTGGCGGGCACAGTCACGGAAGATGTGTCCATATTTTCGAGGGAGGCAGAGCCACCCGATGTCGCCACAGCATCAAACGCGGTTGTGCGGACGGTCAATAATTTAATCGCGTCGGATGATTGAACCGTTGCAATCGCGTTCCCCGCGTAAACAGGGCGTTTGAAGGTGTCGGCAGAGATAATATCAATCACATCGGAGATCATTTGCGTGTCGAGGAGTGCCGCCAAACGTGGCAATAAATTTTTGCCGAAGGCGGTTGCGGGGGCAACGATGTGGGTGAAGGTTTTTGCAAAACTGGCGATAAAATCAGCCGTGTTTTCAGGGAGGTGATGTTCCAACTTTCCGCTATCTGCGACAATCACTTTTGTTACGCCAGCGCATTTTGCAAGCGCATCGGCAACGGCGGAAACGCCATGGCCTGCAACGAGGACAGAGATATCGATTCCCAATTTTCCGGCGGCAGAGATCGCGTTCAAAGTGGATGGGCGGAGTGTTGAATTTGAATGTTCGGCAATGACCAAAATGGACATGATAATTCCCCTATATAACTTTGGCTTCGTTTTTGAGTTTGGCGATCAGTTCATCAACCGATGCGACCTTAATCCCGCCACTGCGTTTTGGTGGGTCGGTCAGGCCAATCATTTTAAGTCGTGGAGCGGTATCAACGCCCAAGGTCGCGGAATCAATGGTTTCTAGCGGTTTTTGTTTGGCCTTCATAATATTGGGAAGGGAGGCGTAGCGTGGTGTATTTAAGCGCAGGTCAGTGGTCACGATGGCTGGTAAACCAACCTCAACCGTCTCAAGACCGCCATCCACTTCGCGAGTGACGTGGAGAGTGTCGCCGACTTTTTCGACTTTGGAGGCAAAGGTTGCCTGAGGCCAGCCCATTAAGGCGGCAAGCATCTGGCCTGTTTGATTGCTGTCATCATCAATGGATTGTTTGCCCATGATGACCACATTCGGTTGTTCTTTTTCCACGAGTTTTTGGAGGAGTTTGGCAACGGCCAAAGGTTCTAAACCGCCCAGATCGGTTGCAAGAGGGGTGGTAACCAAAATACCACGATCTGCCCCGATGGCCATGGCTGTACGCAAGACATCCTGTGCGATTGCGGCGCCTATGGTGACCACCACGATCTCGGAAGCGAGGCCTTTTTCTTTTAATTTTACAGCTTCTTCGACGGCGATTTCATCGAAGGGATTCATCGACATTTTGACGTTGGTCAGTTCAACGCCAGACTGATCGGGCTTAATGCGAATTTTGACGTTGTAATCAACAACACGTTTGATAGGGACAAGAATTTTCATGGTGACACCTGTTTAGTTTATGAATGAGATGACGCGATCCAGAGAGACATCAGCAGGAAAACTGCCAAAGCCTGTAACGCCACACGCGCAATCATCAATTTATTGCCGTATTTTTTATTTAATTCGCCGCCTTTCAGCATGGATGCTATCCCGAGCAAAAGCACAGCAACGACAGAGATAACGGCAAGGATTGCCAGAGCGAGAACAAAAGACATGATCTATTCTACCCTTTACGCGGTGGACTTGCCACCAGAAAATAATTGAGGTCAAGATCGTGCGGGTGAATGGAAAATTCATTTTTGAGTGGATTAAACACCATCCCCTTTGCATCCGTTACCGTCAGGCCGCAAGAGGTGGCGTAGCGCGCGAGTTCAGAAGGTTTTATAAATTTTTTCCAATCATGTGTTCCGACAGGCACCCATCTTAAAATCCGTTCCGCCGCGATAATGCCGAGGGCATAGGATTTCCATGTGCGGTTTAGGGTCGAGAACACAATCATCCCGTTCGGTTTCACGAGTTGGGAACAGAGCTTGACGAAAAGATCCGGGTTATCAACATGTTCAATGACTTCCAGCGCCATGACCACATCGAATTTACGACCTTCTGCCACCAGATTTTCGGCAGCGCCATGAATGAAATCAATCTCCAGCCCTTGGGTTCTGGAATGCTGCTTTGCAACAGTGATAGCCTGTTTATCAGCATCAACCCCCGTGACTTTTCCGCCCAAGCGAGCGAGGGGGGTGGAGATTAATCCGCCACCGCATCCAATATCCAAAATTGTTTTGTTCTTGATCTCGCCGATAACGCTTTTCAAATAGCTCATACGCGCGGGAGTCATGCGGTGCAGAGGGGCAAAAGCCCCATCAAGATTCCACCAATCGGCAGAGTCTTGGGCAAAATGAGAAATCTCATCCGCATTGATGGTGGAAAAATCTGATTTATTTTTCATTTTTGAGGCTGTTTTCATGGAATAGAGAATAGCATTTATTTATAAAATTGCTATTGTCAGTTAACTAACAGGGAAATATGCATAAATGCCTCGTATTATTGTCAAATTTGGTGGAACGTCGGTTGCTGACACGGCTCGTATTGAAAAGGCGGCAGATAAAGTCGTTGCCGAGATCAAGCGCGGGAATCAGGTCGGTGTTGTTGTCTCGGCTATGGCAGGGGTGACGAATGAGCTTCTGGACTATTGCGCGCAAATTCAATCGGGTTTGGATTCAACCGATTATGATGCCGTGGTTGCAAGTGGCGAACAAATCACTGCGGGGTTAATGGCACTTGCCCTTCAAAAACGCGGATTTAAATCCAAATCCTATATGGGGTGGCAAGTCCCGATTATCACCAATGGTCAACATGGTCGCGCCCGCATTGATGATATTCCGCCCGATATTTTAAATGATGCGATGAATGAGGGTGTTATACCCGTTGTTGCTGGATTTCAGGGGATTACCAAAGAGGGACGCATTACAACATTAGGCCGCGGTGGGTCGGACACAACGGCGGTTGCGCTGGCAGCTGCACTCAAGGCAGATCGGTGTGATATTTATACAGATGTGGACGGTGTTTATACAACAGACCCGCGCATGGTGCCGAATGCACAGAAATTGGCCTTGATTACATACGAAGAAATGTTGGAGATGGCGGCGTTAGGCGCGAAAGTCCTTCATCCGCGTTCGGTCGAACTGGCCATGGCGTGGAATGTGCCGTTACAAGTTTTATCAAGTTTTGAGCCGAGTATCGGCAGTGATCTACCCGGAACTCAAGTTGTCAGAGAGGAAGATATCGTGGAAAAACAAATCGTCAACGGGGTCACATACGCCCGTCATGAAGCCAAAGTCACATTGATGTCCGTCCCCGATAAACCGGGGATTGCCGCCGCGATCTTTGCACCGCTTGGCAAGGCGGGCGTGAATGTCGATATGATCATTCAGAATATTTCACCCGACGGACAATCAACCGACATGACCTTTACCATCCCGCGCGGTGATACGGCCTTGGTTGAATCTCTGATCAAAGATTTGCCCGATATTGAGGGCGGTGAAATTCGTATGGATTCAAACGTATCAAAAATATCGGTGGTCGGTATCGGGATGAGTTCACATTCAGGTGTTGCAACCACCATGTTTTCAACCCTTGCCGAGCGCGGGATAAATATTCGCGCCATTACCACATCCGAAATTAAAATCAGTGTTCTGATTGCCGAAGAATATACAGAGCTGGCGGTTCGTGCCCTGCACACAGCTTTTGCATTGGATAAAGATGTCGCCTAAATCTAAGCCTGACCCGTTGATTGGATTTAAAACTGACTTGACGGTTGGTGATATTTTGCGCCGTGCGCGGCTTAAAAAGAAATTGACCATTCAGGATGTTGAAAGTTCCATTCGGGTGAGTGCGCAGCATTTAACGGCGATTGAAGAAAACCGTCTGGAATTATTGCCAGGGCGCATTTATGCGTTGGGATTTATAAAGGCCTATGCCGAGTTGGTGGAACTGGACAGCACCAAACTTCTGGCGCTACTGAAACGCCAAGCGGGCGAGAAAATTGCGCCGAAAAATGTGACGCCTGCGCCATCACCTGTTCTGGAAGATTTTACGCTTCCCACGGGGAAAATGTTTTCCATTATTTTTATATTGTTCATTGTCGTTTTTATTTTTAAATCGCATTACGATGGATCAAACTATCTGATGGAAGAGCAAATCCCCACTGTTCCAAAGGATTTAATTACCCAGACAACATTGCTGTCAAAGCCAGAGAAGGTTGAACCTAAACCTATCGCCCCCGTCAATAATACCGCATCTTCCTTAACGGAATTTCTGGGGAACGCGCCCGCCACCAACCAAGTGGTTTTAAAAGCGATTGATAATGTCTGGCTGGAAATTAAGGATTCCAAAAAGGTTACGGTCTTCTCACGCGCCCTGGCGGTTGGTGAGGAATATTGGATTCCTGTCGGAAAAAATGACCTGACCATGACCCTCGGGAATGCAGGGGGATTACAGATTAGTGTGGACGGACAGGCTTTACCGCTCCTTGGGAAAACGGGGCAGGTGATCCGTAAAGTCTCGTTGGATGCTGAAAAATTGAAACAAAGCTTGAAAATTGCCCCTAAACCCGCCATGTAATAGACATCATGACAGCAGATCACACAGCCCATCGCCCTTGGCGACAAATTAACCGCCGTCCGACCCGTAAGATTTGGGTGGGGAACGTGCCTGTGGGGGGGGATTCGCCGATTACGGTGCAATCC
>MEMI01000024.1:34630-42832 GCA_001767915.1 Alphaproteobacteria bacterium RIFCSPHIGHO2_02_FULL_46_13
ACCGTCACGCATGATGTGGCGGCGACTGTGGCGCAAATTCATGCGCTGGAGGCCGTGGGGGCGGATATCGTACGGGTATCTTGCCCTGATGAGGAATCCTCTGCGGCGTTGAAAAAGATTGTGAAGCAAGTATCTGTACCGATCGTTGCTGATATTCATTTCCATTATAAACGCGCAATTGAAGCCGCCGAAAACGGTGCGGCGTGCCTTCGGATCAACCCTGGCAATATCGGGTCGGAAGACCGTGTGCGCGAAGTCATAAAGGCCGCGAAAGATCATAATTGTTCCATTCGCATTGGCGTGAATGCGGGGTCATTGGAACGCGATCTATTAGAAAAATATGGAGAACCATGTCCCGATGCCATGGTCGAGTCTGCACAACGCCATATCGCCATTTTAGAAGATCACGATTTTTATAATTTCAAAATTTCCTGTAAGGCGTCCGACCCGTTCCTTGCCGTTGCGGCCTATATGCAACTCGCAAGCGTTTGTGATTATCCGTTGCATGTGGGTGTGACCGAGGCTGGCGGATTGCGGTCTGGGACGATTAAATCCGCGATTGGCATGGGTAATTTATTATGGGCGGGAATAGGGGACACGATCCGCGTCTCACTCTCCGCCGACCCTGTTGAAGAAATTAAAGCGGGGTTTGATATTTTAAAATCGCTCGGGCTTCGTCATCGTGGTGTCAACGTCATTTCATGCCCGTCCTGCGCCCGCCAACAATTCAACGTCATTAAAACCGTTGAAGAATTGGAAAAGCGTTTGGAGCATGTGACAACCCCTATGACCCTATCGGTCATCGGATGCGTGGTCAATGGCCCCGGTGAAGCCTTAATGACCGATATCGGTTTTACAGGCGGCGGCAAGGGCACTCACCAAGTCTATATCGGCGGTGAAATGGCACATCGTTTGATGGATGGTGACGGAAGCATCGTCGATCATCTGGTCAAAATGGTGGAAGACAAAGAAGCCGAGATCAAAGCCAAAGAAGCGTCTGAGGCCGCAGAATAATTTTATATTCTACCGATAATCTCGGGGATTGAGTGCGGGAAGTATTTCCGCCATGTTGGATTTTCTATTATTTCTGATGATTTCTTTTATGTTCAACGTCGAATGAATAGTCATCACGGTATGGCCTGTCGTATAAGGTTGGAGATAATCATCTGCAAGAGTATCAGCAAGCATTACATGTAGAAAATCACTTAGCCCTTCTTTTATAAAATCAAAGCCCATCTGGATTCTTTTATCCGCCATCTCATTGAAATTTTGAAGGGTAACAAATCGATTGGTTGGATAAATAGTCCTTGGCTTCAGAGACGTTGGCGGGAGAGCACGTTTTTTTGACATGATACCATTCAAGTGTAAAGCCATACGATGAGTAGTGTCATAATCTTCCACCCAGTTTTTAACAATCGCAACTGTGTTTTGAAGACGGCTATCTGCATCTCTGAAATGGCAGGCATCAATATTTACAAGTTTTGCGATGTCTTGTGGGCGAACATAGCCAACATCTTTAACTCGCTCGCTCATATTCATCACATAGTTGTATTGTGCGGTTGAATCTGCTGTATGAGCTAATTCTTCAAGGTAATTTTTAATTTTGCCATCAGCAATCAGCTTTGCACGGTGAATTTGACTTTTGCGGATGCGATAGTTTGTATAAGTAACCGCAACCGTTGCCGCGACACCCAACGCGACCGTTCCGAATATTGTTGAGAGTGATTTCTGTCCTGATGCAATATGAAGCCCGATTGTAAAGGGCATGACGCAAGACGACAGGGTGAGCATAGACGCCCAAAAACCTCTTTCTGTTTTATCTTCAAATTCTTGTTTTATTGTGTGGGCAGGGGCATCAGAAAATCTGATTCTCTGCCCTTCTCTGATTGAGGACAATTCAAATACGGGTTGTTTTCGAAGGATACTAATAGTCATGGTCAGCCTAACGAGGACTTCGTTATCAGTTAATTAAAGCGGGGACCGCAACAATCACTATTGTTTGAGCAGGCACCAAGTCCACCGACATATTTTCGAGGCTTTTCTTCGTTGCCATTTACAACAACAAAGCCTGTGCCAAAACAATCTTTTAATTGAGTGCCAACAGCAACAGCGCGGAGTTTACCTATGAGGTTAGTCTTTTCTGGATCCGTTGGATCATAGATTTCGTAATTAATTTTATCTTCGTGTCTCACTGGATTCATTATTTTTACCCTCATTTTTTATTTGGATTTGAAATTTATGCCCCCAACATTAATATGTCAACAAATATTATCATAAGTAACTTTATGGCTCATTTGATTACCCATTTGCCAAATCACCCCAAATAGGGATATAACCCTGCCTACCATGGATATTTTAAGAAAATTAGGGCCGATTGAGGCCAGATATGAAGAATTAGCGGCTTTGATGTCCGAGGGTAAAGCCACGGGCGAGAAGTTCGTCAAGATGACCAAGGAATACTCTGATCTGGGGCCTGTGGTCGAGACTATTCGTACCTATAAAAAAGCATTGGCGGATAAAGCCGATTTGGAAGCAATGGTTGACGATCCCGAAATGGGCGACATTGCCAAGGAAGAATTATATGCACTGAACGGTTCAATTCCTGAATTGGAACACCAGATTAAATTGGTGCTGATCCCCAAAGACACAGACGATTCCAAAAACGCTATTCTCGAGATTCGTGCGGGAACGGGTGGGGATGAGGCTGCTTTGTTCGCGGCGGATTTGCTGGCCATGTATAAGGGATATGCGGGCGTTAGAGGATGGAGATTCGAGGTTGTCGAAATGGCCGAGAATGATATCGGCGGGATGAAAGAGGTCATTGTCGAAGTATCAGGCAATGACGTGTTCTCGCGCCTGAAATATGAATCAGGCGTACACCGCGTACAGCGCGTCCCGACAACCGAGGGAAGTGGCCGTGTTCATACATCCGCCGCAACCGTTGCCGTTCTGCCCGAGGCTGAAGATGTTGACATGACCATCCGTGATGAAGATTTGCGAATTGACGTTTACCGTTCACGCGGGGCGGGTGGGCAGTCTGTTAATACCACTGACTCTGCGGTTCGGATTACCCACTTGCCGACAGGCGTTGTGGTCGCGATGCAGGATGAACGGTCACAGATTAAAAACCGCGCCAAGGCAATGAAAATCCTGAAATCCCGTTTGTATGATTTGCAACGCCAAAAACTGGACGACGAACGCGCCGCCGACCGTAAGTCTCAGGTCGGGAGTGGTGACAGGTCGGAACGTATCCGCACCTATAACTTCCCGCAAGGCCGCGTAACAGACCACCGCGTCAACATCACCCTGTATAAAATTTCAGACGTGATGAATGGGACGGCCTTAGATGAGATTGTCGAGGCGTTGATTACCGAAGAACAGGCTGAAAAACTGGCTTATCTGGATTTGTAATCTTTAAATTATTATCCATCCATTGCAATTTTTAAAACAATATTATCTTTTCAGGTGATAAAAGGCATTTTTGTGCAAAATACCCCTTGAATATGGAAGATAACAGGCCTATACCATCCGAACGTTTATTGTGGTTTCCTAATATATTTAATTGACACGCTATATTTTTCATATTATTGTTGTGTTCAGTTCTGACAAGGGGTTCGCGTATGGCAATTGTTAAAGATTCTACCAATGCTCAGGCGCTGCTCGCGCCTCCAATTCAGGCCTTACAGACCACAGAACAGCTGATGGATAGCGCAGAAACGCCCGAACAGAAGAAAGCGGCCTTTCTAACACTCTTTTATGCCGGAACAGACGAAACTCTCTCACAGGCCGTTGATTATTTCTTTCAGGATCCCGTCCTTTTCTCTCAAACCGTACAGGATTTATCCGCTTCTGTTAGCCATAAGGATCAACTGAAAACATTCCTTGGGAAAATGACGGCTTCGGAAGATAGAATAGCCCAATTTATTCATGGTCAATATGGGGCGGCATGCTTCAAGGCAAAAACCATCAGTGAATATAGTCAAGCGTTAAGGCCTTATTTTGCGCTTAAAGAAGCATTTGAAGGGATTGACCGTAATAGAAAATCTGCTCATTCCTGTCCAAGCGCCTGTGATTTACTCAATAGCTTTAATAAGGTCAATGAAAGTTTAAATCTGCTCTACGGCTCTGATTTGTACCACCAGCTTGGAAAATTATATGTGGCGCAAGGCCCTGCGTAAATAGTCCCTTCAGCACCCATATTTTCCTTGAATCCCTTGATTGATAAGTCTATATAAACCGTACTAAACATGTACGGATTAGACCAATGCTCAAATTGTCAAAATTAAGCGATTACGCGATTGTCGTCCTCTCCCGCCTTGCGGCTGAGAGGGGCGAGGTTTTGACGACGGCGACGCTTGCCACTGAGACAGGTATCCCTGAGCCTACTGTGTCCAAGGTTTTAAAACTGCTCTCGAAACAAAAAATTGTGATGTCGGTGCGCGGGGCGAGTGGCGGATACATGATGGACAGATGTCCGAAAGATATTACCGTGACCGAACTTATCACCGCGCTTGAAGGGCCGATTGCGTTGACCGAATGTGTCGATGGGGGGCATACGGATTGTATGATTGATAGCCTCTGCCCCCTGAAAGGCGGATGGAATAAAGTGAATATCGCTGTGAAGGATGCGTTGGATAAGGTGGCTTTGGCTGATCTGCTCATCCCCGTGCGCGGCAGAAAGAAATTAGCATGACCCAAGATACAGCCATCGCAAAACAGGTTTCCGATTTAACCCATTACGAAGCAGGGTTCGTGACCGATATTGAGTCCGACACCGCACCCAAGGGGTTGAACGAAGATATTATCCGTTTTATTTCGGCGAAGAAAAATGAACCTGAATGGTTGTTGGAATTCCGTTTGAAAGCGTTCGAGCATTGGAAAAAAATGCCTGAACCGGAATGGGCAAAAATCCATCATCCGCCGATTGATTATCAGGATGCATATTATTATTCCGCCCCGAAACCTAAGCTGGGTTCGATGGACGAGGTTGACCCGAAACTGCTCGAAACCTTTGAAAAATTGGGCGTTCCGATGCGCGAGCGGGCGGCGCTTGCGGGGGTTGCGGTGGATGTTGTGTTTGACTCTGTGTCCGTTGCCACATCGTTTAAAGAAAATCTGGCGGAGGTCGGGATTATTTTCTGTTCGATTTCCGAAGCCGTGAAAAATCATCCTGATCTTGTCAAAAAATATATGGGTTCGGTCGTGCCGTACCATGACAATAAACATGCGTGTTTAAATTCGGCGGTGTTTACCGATGGGTCATTTGTTTATATCCCCGAGGGCGTCAAATGCCCGATGGAATTATCAACCTATTTCCGCATCAACGAAATGAAAACAGGGCAGTTTGAGCGCACATTGATTATTGCGGATAAGGGCGCGTATGTTTCCTATCTTGAGGGATGCACAGCCCCGATGCGCGATGAAAATCAAATGCACGCGGCGGTGGTGGAACTCATCGCCCATGATGATGCGGAGATTAAATATTCAACCGTTCAAAACTGGTACCCTGGCGACGAAAACGGCAAAGGCGGGATTTATAATTTTGTGACCAAACGCGGGCTTTGCGCGGGTCACAGGTCAAAAATCTCATGGACTCAGGTGGAGACTGGTTCAGCAATCACATGGAAATATCCGTCCTGCGTTTTAAAAGGTGACGATAGCCAAGGCGAATTTTATTCTGTCGCCATCACCAATAATTTCCAACAAGCCGACACTGGCACCAAAATGATTCACATGGGGGCGCGCACAAAATCGCGCATCATTGCGAAAACCATTTCTGCAGGTAAATCCGATTCCACCTATCGCGGCCTCGTCAAAATTCTGGCGGGTGCGGAAGGGGCGCGGAATTATACACAGTGTGATAGTTTGTTAATTGGAGATCAATGCGGAGCACATACCGTCCCCTACATCGAAAGCAAAAACCCAACCGCCAAATTGGAACACGAAGCCACCACCAGCAAAATCTCCGACGACCAACTCTTCTACTGCCAACAACGCGGATTGAATGAGGAAGAGGCCGTGGCCCTCATCGTCAACGGCTTCTGCCGCGAAGTGATGCAGAACTTGCCCATGGAGTTTGCGGTTGAGGCACAGAAGCTTGTTTCTATTAGTTTGGAGGGGTCAGTTGGATAGTATTGTTCTTTTGATTTTGATGGCATTAGTTTCGATACTCGCGCTTTCAATTCTTGTTTACTTCATAGTCTCAAAACGCAACAAAAATCATAATTTTTGGAGCTCATGGTATGTTGAGATGCAGATTGAGCAGGGGTTCAATATCGTATTGGCAGTTATCGCAATAATTATTGCTCTCTTTGTCATGTTTTTTCTTCCTGTTAAATCTGAATGTTATTCAGCAGAAGCTATTTTGGAGGAAAAGGAATGCTGATCTCATTGTATAAAATTGGCTGTAAAGAAACTTAGCTTAAATGAAAGTTAAATAAATGCTCAAAATAACTAATCTAACCGCCGAAATAGACGGTAAACAAATTTTGAATGGTGTGGACTTGACTATCAATGATGGTGAAGTTCATGCGATTATGGGGCCAAACGGGGCGGGGAAGTCTACGCTTTCTTATGTTCTGGCGGGGCGCGATGGCTATACGGTGACGGGCGGGACGGCTGAACTGGACGGGGTGAATATCCTTGAGATGGATGCGCACGAACGCGCGGCGGCGGGGTTGTTTTTGGCGTTTCAGTATCCGGTTGAAATTCCGGGGGTTGGGATGACCAACTTCTTGAAAACCGCACTCAATTCACAACGCAAGCAACGGGGTGAGGCAGAACTTGAGGCACTCGATTTTCTGAAATTGTTGAAAACTAAACAAAAGGAATTGGGTATTGCCGATGAAATGCTCAAGCGTCCTGTGAATGTCGGGTTTTCGGGCGGAGAGAAAAAGCGCAATGAGGTTTTGCAAATGTCGATGTTGCAACCGAAAATGGCGATCCTTGATGAAACGGATTCAGGGCTTGATATTGATGCCCTTAAAATTGTGGCGGATGGTGTGAACCGTATGCGCGGCGCAGGGCGCAGTTTCCTTGTGATTACGCATTATCAACGCCTCCTCGATTATATCGTGCCGGATGTTGTGCATGTGTTGGCGAAGGGCAAAATTGTCAAAACTGGTACAGCAGAACTTGCCAAAGAATTGGAGAAAACAGGTTATGCCGACGTTGCTTAATCTTGATCCTGAGACTTGGAAATATTCCAACATCAATGCCGTCCTGAAAAAATTGGACATCACTGAAACACCTGTTGTGTGGGAGACATCAGGGGCGTTTGAATTTTTGCAGGGTGACAATCAGGTCGTTATTCCAAAGAATAAAATTGTCGAACTGCCGATTGATGTACGCCTTGTCGGCGCGGATGCCCAACAACTGACCACCGCGATGACAATTAATGTTGAGGCAGGTGCAGAGGTCACGATTATTGAACGTCAATCGGGCGAGGGTTCTTATTGGAAAAACATTGACCTGAAAATCAATGTCGCGGAAAACGCCAAACTCCGCCATTACCGCTTTTGTGAAGAAGACCCGTTTTGTGTGGTGACGGAACGCACCCATGTTACTTTGGGTAGAGATGCGCGTTACAACATGGTGGCGATTTCGGGATGCGCGGGGTTTGGTCGTGCGGATTTCAATGTCACCATGAACGGGCAGGGCGGTGAATGTGATTTATCTGGCCTGACCCTTCTGGCAGGAAAACAACATGCGGATACGACAATTGTGGTTGATCATATCGCGCCGTATTGCAGGTCATCACAATTTTTCAAAACGGTTTTGAACGATCAATCGCGCGGTGTTTTCCAAGGAAAAATTCACGTTCACAAAGACGCGCAAAAAACGGATGGGTATCAATTATCCAATAATTTATTGCTGTCCAATCTGGCGGAAATGGATGTGAAGCCCGAGTTGGAAATTTATGCCGATGATGTGAAATGTTCACATGGGTCAACCACGGGGCAACTTGATGAAACCCCGCTCTTTTACTTGATGAGCCGCGGGATTAGCAAGGATGATGCGCGTCGTTTATTGCTGGAAGCTTTTATGGGCGAAGTCCTTGAAAAGATCAGCAATGAAGATGTACGCCAGATGTTTGATGAGAGGGTGAGATTGTGGTTGAAGTAATTCAATATAGTTTCTCTCTCCCTCTTTCTTCAAGAGGGAGAGAGATTAAGAGAGAGGGAGTTGCGTTTTGTGCGCAAA
>MEMI01000024.1:42856-68589 GCA_001767915.1 Alphaproteobacteria bacterium RIFCSPHIGHO2_02_FULL_46_13
CCCCTCCCTCGCTTCGCAAGGAAGGGGGAGATTCATGTTTGAGAAAAGGGATTTTGCTAGGCAATTAAGGTCGAATATGACTGAAGCAGAAACTTTGCTCTGGTCAAAATTAAGGCATGACCAATTGGGTGTTCGTTTTAGAAGGCAACACGCAATCGATAAATATGTTCTGGATTTTTATTGTGCAGAATTAAAATTGGCAGTTGAGGTTGATGGTGGACAACATAATGAAAATCATAAAGATGATATAAGAACAGCTTTTCTGAATGAGAAAGGTATCCGTGTCTTAAGGTTTTGGAATAATGATGTGATGGATAATATTGAAGGTGTTATCGCCCAAATCTCCCTCTCCCTCAATCCCTCTCCCTCGCTTCGCAAGGAAGAGGGAAGGAATGGGTTGCGAGATGACTTTCCTGCCCTTCATCATAAAGTGCATGGCAAGCCATTCGTTTTTTTAGATAGTGGCGCGAGTGCGCAAAAACCGCAGAGTGTGATTGATGCGATTACGCGTGCCTATTCCGAAGGATATGCGAATGTCCATCGCGGCCTGTATGATTTTTCGCAGAGGAAGACCGCTGAGTTTGAGGAGGCCAGAGTTAAGGTTGCCAAATTTATCGGCGCGCCATCACCGTCCCAAATTATTTTTACGCGCAATTCGACCGAGGGAATTAATCTGGTCGCCGCCACTTGGGGGCGTGCCAACCTGAAACAGGGCGATGAAATTATCCTGACAGAGATGGAGCATCACGCGAACCTTGTGCCGTGGCATATGTTGCGGGACGAGATCGGGATTGTAATTAAATATATTCCCGTCAAAGATAATGGCGAATTGGATGATGATAAATTGTTATCCCTGTTATCCACACGGACGAAACTGGTATCTTGCACACAGGTTTCCAACGTATTAGGCACGGTCAATAATATTAATAAAATCAAAACGATACTGTCCGTTTTTAATCCTGAAATTAAACTGATGGTTGATGGTTCTCAGGCAGTTGTCCACCAAACTGTCAACATTGCGCAGATGGATGTCGATTTTTATGTTTTCACGGGGCATAAGCTCTATGGCCCCACGGGTGTCGGGGTTTTGTACGGGAAACAGGATATTTTGGATTCCATGCCGCCTTACCAAGGTGGGGGCGACATGATTGATAAAGTGACGCTTGAAGGCACAACTTACGCCAGCGCACCGTCGCGGTTTGAGGCAGGCACACCAGCGATTGCCGAAGTCATCGGGTTGGGTGCGGCGATTGATTATGTGACAAGCATTGGTATGGAGAATATTGCGGCGTGGGAGCATGAGTTATTGATCTATGCTACGCAAAAGCTATCTTCTATCGAAGGATTAAATATCATCGGAACTGCCGAAGGGAAGGCTGGAATTATTGCCTTCACCATGGATGGTTGCCCCCCTGCGGATATTGCGATGATCCTTGACCAGATGGGCGTTGCCGTCCGCACGGGGCATCATTGTTGCCAGCCCCTGATGGCGCGATTTGGAATTGAAGGGTGCGTCCGTGCATCACTTGGGCTATATAACGACAAAAACGATATTGATACACTTTATGAAGGCCTTGTTAAGGCGAAAAGGATGTTAGGATAATGCAACCAGTCGCAGATGAACAAATGGTTCGGAACGCCTTTGGCGATGATTATGATGAATTGGCCGTGCCGCCAAAAACAGGCGGGTCGATTGACCATCCGCTATACCCCGCGATTATCAAAGGATTGCGCGAAGTTTATGACCCCGAAATTCCCGTGAATATTTTCGAATTGGGTTTGATTTATAATATAACCATCATTGATGTAGAAGACGGCACAAGTGATGTCGATGTCAAAATGACTCTGACATCCCCCGGATGCCCCGTGGCGCAAGAAATGCCAGGGATGGTTCAATCGGCGATTTTCCCGCTGACGGGTGTTGGTCAGGTGGATGTTGAAATTATTTGGGAACCGACATGGGATCCGTCCTTTATGGCGGAGACGGCAAAGTTGCAATTGAATATGTTTACTTAACAGATGATCTGATGATCAGATAAGCGGATGAGCAGAAAATGAAACTCACAACTGAAATCACCATTACCGACAACGCGAAAAATTATCTGGCGCATGTGTCTGGTGGCGCATCTGGATTGCGCCTGACCATTCGTGGCGGCAAGGGATGCGGCGGGAATGAATATGATTTGAAACCGCTGGCATCAAACGAAGTTGATGCGAGTGATGATTTTATTGCCCTGACCGACACATGCAATTTATATATCCCAGCAATGGATATGATTAAATTATTCGGCACACAAATTGATTATATCGAAGATGATTTGGGCAACCGCCGCATTGATATTTCAAACCCCAATGAAACTGGGAAATGCGGGTGCGGGAAGTCTGTGACGTTCTAAACCCTATTTTATTGACATAAAAAACAAAAAGATCTACTCTGCTATAAATTTTTGCGGATTGGCGGATCAAAATGCTCAGTTTTATCACATTGGGGAAGATCGTTACGGCGGACACTCAAACGGAAGCAAAAGCGTTGTTCTTAAACCGTCGCCGATATGGAATAGGCGGAGTTATCTTTGAACCTGAATTTGCAATTCCCAAATGGACGGACGCCGAGAAAAGCAGATTATCTGATCTTTTCTGTGAAATTGATGCAACAGAAATAGACGATATACGACATTCTCATCTTCCTGATTGGGAACAACTTAGTCAAAACATAACGCTCAATATGTTTCGGCTTGCCAGAGAATTTAATACAACACCTAATCCGCGCTCACTTCGTTTTGTGTTTGGCAAAGCATTTGATTTTAAACCTCATTGTGATCTGGGGGCGGTCGATGGATGGCTTCATCTGCATGTCGAAGGTGATGAAGGATTGGTATGCGCAAACCCAATTGGCGATGAGCCTGTAAATCTTAAGCTAACCAAGCCCTTTGGCGATAATTTTGACTGCGATGAGTTTAATCGCTTGGCTACGGTTGAGAATAAAATTGAGTTGATGCCCTTAAAACCTGGTCAGGCGATTGCCTTCGACCACACAATGGGACATAAGTCTGGCAAAGGAAAAAACTTCCGTATCCCGACCTTTGCGACTAGTTAAATAGTATAGCGCTGAACGATTGGGATTTGTTCGCGTCCATTTTTTGTTCAGGCACTGTAGAGACCTCTCCGCCCCCTAATATATTGACATAACGATAGGTTCAATGTATTATCCAATCACTTTTTAACAAGAGATTTGGGTAAAAATGAGTTTCGCAGTTACTTTAGGAAAAATTGTTACCGCAGCGAATGAGAATGAGGCGAAAGAATTATTTCTTCGTCGCAAAGAACATGGCATCGGGGGTGTTATTTTTACGCCCGAAATTAACATTCCAAAATGGACAGACGAGCAAAAAAAACAACTGACGGAATGTCTCTTTCGAACTAATCTAGCTAGCCCTTGGAAGAGCGAATTTAAGCCTACTTTTGAATGGGCGAGAGCTGTTGGAACAATTCCAGAAGAGTTGGTTTCAATATCCACAGGGTTTAATCTTTCCCAAAACCCAAGATCAATTCGATTTCTTAATAATGATGATTTAGCCGAAGATGCTCATCGTGATCTTGGGGCATCAGAAGGTCAGATTCATCTTCACATCGAAGGGCAAGGATTAATGTGTGCTAATCCTGTGGGAGAGGCTCCTGTTCAACTGAGAACAAAGGATGCAGACGGTGAAATGATAAATCTCAAGGACTTTAATAAGCTTGTCTTTCAAGATAGAAAAATAGAAATTATAACCTTAAAAGAAGGTCAAGCCATAGCGTTTGATGATAGCATGGTTCATCTATCTAGTAACGGCCCTCGATTTCGAGTTATTACCTTCGGCTAATTATCTATTCCCAGATGTCCCAATCACGCCTTCGTCAGGTTTGTTGAATTTACCGACGTTGCCTAACATTTGCTGGATAAAGGTGAAATCATTTCCTGAAACTGGGGTCGTGCGTTGAACGATGGGTATTTGTTCACGGCCATTTTTTTGTTCAGCCACTGTGAGGACTTTTCCGTCTGCAGCGGCGAAGGTGATAATAACAATTTTCTCATCAACGACCTTTGGGTCCATGATACCTTTTTTCTTGGTCTTTTGACCCATGTAATACCAAGTATTTTCGTCAAACGTGGATATTGTCGTCGGTGATCCGATTTTGCGGACGACGTCATCTTTCCCGTCTATGCCGGGGAGGACTTCCTTCAACTGGTATTCCTCAAGCATGTTGCCGCGCGTTGCGGTCATCGGTGTGCATCCAGCCAAAGCTGTAAAAGACAAAAGAATAAGAGGCAAAATGATGTTTTTCATGTGTTTATAGGTAGCTTTAAACCTCTAAAAACTCAAGAGGCGAGTGTGAAGACCTTTATTTCCTTCACAATTTCGTCATTATTTGCTATTGTCCTGCCATTCATAAAATACTTTGGAGGTTGCTATGCTGTACTTGTTGACGCAAAAAGGCCGTTTGAGCCGTGCGAAAGCTAAAGAATTGTTTCAAATCGTTCTGCGTCAATCCCGCAACCCGTATTTTTATGAAATGTTCGGCGTTCCCGATACTGTGGAAGGCCGCTTTGAGATTGTGTCTCTGCATGGCGGATTATTGGTCAATCGCCTGTGCCGTCCTGATATGGGGCGCGAAGGGAAAATATTGGCGCAGGCCTTTTTTGACGTGATGTTCAAAAATATCGACTGGTCAATGCGGGAACGTGGAGTCGGTGATCTGGCCGTGCCGCGTCGTATCAAGAAATTAATGTCTGATTTCAAAGGCCGTGCCTTTGCCTATGATGAATCTTGCCGCGCGGGATGTAGCGAGTTGACCCACGCCTTGGCCAGAAACGTGTATGCCGAAGGCCCGAAACCATCTGCCGAGACCATAAAACAATTCGCGCAGTATATTCAAAGCTGTGTTACAGAGTTGGAGAAGCAGGGGCTTTCCGATTTCTGGCGCGGGATTGCACATTTCCCTGTCCCCGTTATACCGTCAAATAATAATCAAAATGGAACCAATAATGCCACTCAAGCAGCCTAATCAGTCTTCACTTCCTCAATCCGAATGGTTTGTTCCATTTCACGTGGAAAACGTGCCGTCATCCGGCAAAACCGTTAAAATGGTTGCGGACGCAGAATATCTGACGGCTATTGCCGAGCGTTTGGATGTATTAGAGGTTAAGTCGTTGAGCGCTGAATTGCGCTTAACCCTTCAAAATGGCGGGCATATTTTGAATATTACCGGTCATTTCAAGGCCGAGATTGTTCAGGAATGTGTTGTCACCCTGAAACCTGTTGAATCCGTTTTGGAAGATGATTTCGAGGCATGGTATGCCGACCACGACAAAGCCATCCCTTTCAACCGCGCCAAACATAACCAAAAGGCGATGGAAGAGGGCGATGAAGTCCAGATTTTGGAAGAAAAAGATGACCCAGAGGCCTTAATCGATGGTCAGGTGGATTTGGGCGAGGTCGTTGTTCAATTCCTATCCCTTGCCGTCAACCCATATCCCCGCGCCGAAGGTGTGGCGGATGATGCAGAACCTGCGCCGATTGAAATCACCAAACCTGTGGCAGGAGCAACCCTTCGCCCTAACCCGTTCGCCGCCCTTAAAAATTGGCGTCCACAGGATTAGTTTTTCTTGACATAATCTTAAGTTATGCTTATTAATTATCCAAATTTGGAATTTGGAGCTTAATAATGCGTTTTCTAAAACCTGCCGCCCTTTTTGCAATTCATGCAGTTGCTCCGTTTGAAATTCCTTGGGCGGTGAGTGCCGTTGCCAAAATAATTGATGCCTATTCATCCCGCGCCACATTTGAAGCTCCACACACCTCAAAAGATTTTCACGATGTCGTCAGACGTGCCTGTCAGCTTGTTAAAGCGCACAAAGAAAGCGGTAGCCTTGAAAAGTTCTTTGTCAGACTTCTTAAATATAATCTGCCTGCTGATATAAATGACAATGTATTTAAGTTTCTTATTGAGGATGCTCACCCATACGAGGCAAGACTTAACCTTGCTCATTTTTCCAAACACACAAAAAACCCTTTGCTCGCCGAAAGGGCGATGGACGCAATTCTCAAGCTTGAAGCTGACAATAACTTAGGCAATGCGGCTTCCATTGATTGCTTGGGAAAAGTTTTAGTTTTAAACGATACCTTAGCGATTAAGAAAAAAGCCCTTGAAAAACTATGCGCCATTGGAAGCAAAGAAGCCTATCGCCAAGCGATTGATGGCATTCAAGCCATATCAAATTCTAAGGCTCAAGAATATTTGATTAATTCCATTGTTCAGAGTCAGGCTGACGATAAATTATCCTTACTCTTAAAATGTCAGTCACAGGGCATAGTTGTTAGCACGCCTAGCAAACGAAAAGTGTTTGCGGCTTTTTGTGAATTGTCAAAAATCCCGGATGATGCAGATACTAATGTCAAAGCGTCCGCCCGAAAGGCCGCCGAAGCCGCTGCTAAAATGTTCTATGAAACGAAGGATGGCAAATATCTGAACATGGGTGATTTGGCGCAAGTTTTATTGGGCGTATCACAAAGAAATCTGTCTCCTGCATCCATGAAACCGCTTTTCGCCGCAGTATCCAATCCGGAAAAAGGTCTAAGAGCCTTTGTAGAGGCAGAATTTTCGGAAGCGCGGCTTCAAGGAAAAACTCCTGCGATCACTACTCCTGATTTGCGTGTGGTCTTTGGAAAAATTGATGCAGAAAATGCCGAGAAAGGTTGTGAGACCCCTTTAAAAAAGATTTACATCGGACTTTGCTCAGCGGCTGTGAGAGTAAGAGCCACAAGTCGTGATTATGCAACAGCTTTTGACTTAGACAAATAATAACGGAGATCATGATGAGTTTTTTAAAATCCGCTGCCCTTTTTGCAATTGATACAGTCACGAAGGTCGATAGCCCTGGGGCCGTTGCCGCAGTTCGGGGAATTATTTTTGAATATGCTCACCATGTCTCCCCAGATGACCAGCCTGCTAAAAAAGATTTTTTTAAGGTTATAGATCATGCTTGTAAAGTTGTCATGGACACGCAACGTCTTGACCATTCGGCAAAATTCCTAGTTGAAATGTTGCATAGTTTGAATGTCAACGTACCTGATAAACTCTTAAATTCCTCTAGCACCGATTATGATCAGGATGTTGTTGTCCGCGCGCTTTATGATGTTGCGAATGATAAAAAAGACCCTTTGACATTGGACAGAGCTTTTTCTGCATTTTTGCAGATCGGAACTTGGAGTGCCTATGATCATGCGATCGACCTTATGGGGAAGCAAGATGAATATGCGGAAAAATTAATTGGCCAAATCCTGCACAATGCCCCCGATAACAAAATCAGTTTATTAGAGAATTGCATGAGGGTGAACCGTAGTGCGCCCGTTCAGAAAAAAGTTTTTGCAGCTTTGTGTGAATTGTCAAAATCTGAAGATGCGATTGTTGCAGAGGATGCTCAAGATGTTGCCGTTGAGATGTTCTATGACCGCAAAGAGGATGGGCAGTATTTGAACATTGCCGATTTGGCGCCAGTTTTAGAGGAAGTGGCAAAAAAAACTCAGTCGCCAAAATCTTTAATGCCTTTATTTGCTAAAGTCACTTGCCCTCAAAACGGTTTGGCAGATTTTGTCGAGGTAAGATTTTTAAGAAAAACCCAAGAAAACTCTCTAAAGCCAGATACAACTATTAATTTGATGGCGGTTTTCGAAAGAATTGATCGCAATAATGGCGATAAGGGGTATCCGACACCTTTGTCTAAGATTTATGCGATGCTGAGATCTTCTGCGTCGATGAAAAAAGAAATTGGTTCTGTTCATACCGACCTTTTTGGGCTGGACAGAGCATAAAAGTACTCCCTCTTTTTGCATGGGGGATGTATAACTCCTTATGAATTATCACGATATCAAATTAAAACTGGCATCTGAGGGGGTTGAAACCGCGGATTTGGAAGCGCGGATTCTTCTTGAGGATATCGCGAGGATTGCCAAATCAGAATTTTTCTTTGCTCGGGATAAAGTGTTGTCCGAGGATATTTCCAAACGTATCAATGACATTATTGACAGACGCGTACAGGGAGAATCGCTCTGGCGTATCCTTGGGTATCGTGATTTTTGGAAATCGCGGTTTTATTTATCACCCGATACGCTAGAGCCACGCCCCGATACAGAGACTTTGATTGAAGAAGTTTTACACGATCATCATTCCCCCAAACGGATTCTGGACTTAGGGACGGGGACAGGGTGCATTTTGCTGTCTTTGTTACAAGAATTTCCTGATGCAACAGGGGTTGCTGTCGATAAAGCGCAGGGGGCTTGTGTGGCGGCCACAGAGAATGCGAAGCGGTTGGGACTGGAGAATCGCGCGACGATTTTGAACGGATCATGGTTTGATCCGATTCCGGAAGGACAAAAATTCGATTTAATTGTGTCGAATCCCCCCTATATTCCATCACAAGAGATTCGGAATTTGCAGATTGAGGTGAAGAATCATGACCCGATTCTCGCTCTCGATGGTGGCGAAGACGGATTATTGCCCTATAAATATCTGTGTTCGAATCTAAAAAGATATTTGGAGGCGGACGGTATCGTTGTCCTAGAGTTCGGAGTGGGGCAAGCGTTTGATATTACTCGAATCGTGGAAGAGGCTGGCGCGACTCTGATTCGAGTGACCAATGATTTGGGTGGCGTCCCGAGAGTGATAAAATTCAGGTATGGGGATAACTAAAAAAAGGGTTGACGACCCGCTTGAATAAAAAAGATTAACGGGGCAATCTCACCTTGTTCACACAAATCGGACAAATCTGGAAGATGATCAACACAAGATGTTGCGGTGTGAACAGGTTCAGAAAACTACATGAAGTAGTCCTTGGAATTAAAAGGACTTTTCAACTTATCCACAATCGGATAAGCTGAGAGTGAGTTTTACCGAATCAAGGGAAACAAGTTAGGAGAGCACATGAGATACGGATCAACCGCACGCAGAGTACGAAGCAATAACGGAAGCAACAACGGTGGGAACAACCCAAACCGTGGTGGCGGGAATAATGGCGGCGGAAACCAACCGCGCCGCACATTTACCAACAAAAACAAAGTATTCGATAGCAATGGCCCAGATGTACGCATACGCGGTACAGCTTACCAAATTATCGAAAAATACCTGACTTTGGCAAAAGATTCAGCCTCAGCCGGTGACCGCGTTCTGGCAGAGAGCTATTTGCAATATGCTGAACATTATCAACGCATCATTTCCTCATGGGAAGATGAATATGCACCGGATCCTTTTGACCCACGTTACGAAGAGACTTCGGCAGCTTATGTTCAATACCTGTCCATGAAAGCCAGCCAGCCTGCGCCAACTGTGGAAGACGAAAATGAAAACTTTGGGAACCAACAAACATCTGATGATGATTTGGGGCTTCCGGGCAGTATTGTTGGAGCTCCACGAAACGCCGAAATGTCACAACAATCTAAAGAATTGGCAGACGCTTAATTAGTTTATGCTTATATATAATTGCGAAAAGCGGGCTGAGGCTCGCTTTTCAATTATCCGGTCACAATTCTAATTTTTGGAGGGACGATGCCAGTTGCGGTTTTTAAGGGATGGATGGGCATTGCTTGCCTTGCTCTTCTGGGCTTAAGCAATTACATCATTGAATATTTAGGGCCCGATGCCTTGGTCAAATTCAATTTGCATGAATTGGGCGCCACCCTCTACCTTGGGGCAGTCCTGTCGCTTCCTTTAGCAGGGTTATCCTTAAAGGAATGGAGAGCGACCAAAAAACAGTCGCAAAGTGTATTTTTTATACCTGTTCATTTCTTTGTCATCATTTTGGCTATTTTGGGGTATATTTTCCGCGATTATGTTCTGCCAGAAGCTGTACCGTACGATGTTTAGAGAAAATCGCTAAATCGGCGACTTTCTTGAATTTGAAAGCAGGGGAAACTCCCTGCTTTTTATTTGACACACCCCCTCATATTATGTAATTTAAATTTCCAGTCATCAGGAGGTTCACTTGAGTATCCTAACGATTATTCAATCCTTGTCCGGAGTTTATGCTCAAGCCGCAAGCGGAATAGAGCAGTTTTTCCATGACACCCAGAAAATGGAAGATGCCCGTCAGAAACAGAGGCTAATGAAGAAGCTTGAACTTAAACTGGAAGATTTGAGCGAGAATGGAACATTTTACAACCGCGTGAATTGCGAATTCGATTGTGCAGGAAGCATAGAAGAAAATAATTTCTATATTTCTATTCGTGCTTCCTACAGCAGGCCGCGCAGAGATGATCCCAAAAAATTTGTCGAGGGATGTTCTAAAACATTTTCTATAGATTGCGCCTCGTGGAAAACTTTGACGAGAGATCTAAAAGATTTTGCGTCTCAATACACAGAGCTATATGCGCAGGCTTATCCAGAAGACATAGAAACAAAAAGATGGAAACTAAATAAAATCTTTTCTCCTTTGCTGAAAAGGGCAGAGGAAAATGTGAAAGCTGAATTCATCATCTGTCACGCCAGAGAACCTTTATAGGGTGAGGGATATATACAAAATGGCTTGGAGCCCAATTGATAAGCTTATTGCTTTTCTTTTCCGTTCCTTTCAGGGAGCGGCAGTAGATGTTTCGCAAGAAGAATTAAGAGAAGATCTGGTCGAGGATGCTTGTCTGGAATTAGATGAATTTGCGATGAGAAAAGGATCCCCTATCAGGGTGTGTCTAGATCTTGATCGGATTGATGATGAATTTGATGTTTTGCCCTACCAACTCCTTTCTGGGTATGATGTGGTTGATACTATATGGATTGATATTTCATCCGATGAAGCCGTTGCAAGTGGGCTGGAAAAATTAAAAAAAGCCTTCTTTCGTGAAGTTGATAAAATCACGCCGGAAATATCCCCTGTCTTGAACGAAGAAGGTTTAAAGTTATGATGATCATTCCATTGATTCAAACAGTAAGGCGATTAGCCGCAACGGCCTATCGGGAGTTATTTGAGCCCCCTAGCGAGGCCAAGCAGTGCGAAGCCTATTTTCGGAAAATATTATCGTTTATGGAGAGAAAAGGCGGACATCTGGCAAGAGTTGGATTTCGAGAATATTTCAATGAAAGAACCGCAGAGAGTGGTTTTAGCATCTGCATTAATTACTATGTTAAAGGGAAGAGAAATGTTTTTGTTCCTCAAAACCATTTTTATAGTGTGGATACTTCAAACTGGAAAAATCTGGCGCGCGATCTCGCTATTCTAGGTGATAAATTCGAAGATGCCGCCCAGAAAACTTCAAAAGCATTCAATAATACTGCCCGCGATCCGGATGTTGTAAATTTAATGGACGAATTTAATCAATATCTTGCCGTTGTAAAAGAGAATGCAAAAAAAGTTAATGCCCCACATCACACCCCTTGACCAATAGAAATAAATTCCTATATCCTAAGAAGTATATCCATTACAAGTCTGGCGGAGTGATCCGTCTTGGATTAAGATGATGGTCTAAATTTTTAGAGGATAAATTATGGATTTCGATCGTTTTAGTGAAAAATTTCGTTCCCTGTTGCAAAAGGCGCAAACACTTGCCATGCGCTCAAAACACCAGTCTTTGGAACCCGAGCATCTTTTGAAAGTCATGATGGAAGATGAAGATGCACAAATTCTTCGTCTGATTAAAACCGCTGGCGGAGACTCCTCAAAACTCAAAAAAAATATCGAGCAATCGCTTGCAAAATTACCTGCGGTCGAAGGGCCGGGGGCAGGGGGATTGCGTCTGTCGAACGACCTCGCCAAAATCATGGACAGTGCGGAACAACTGGCGGAGAAAGCAGGCGATAAATTCCTGACATCCGAACGCGTGTTGCAGGCGATGACCCTTGCGAAAGCAAGCGAGGTCACAGGACATCTGGAAGAATCCGGTGTGACTGCCGCACATATGAACACCGCCATCAACGAACTCCGCAAAGGGCGTACTGCCGATAGCGCGAATGCCGAAGACACGTTCGACAGCCTGAATAAATACGCAAAAGATATGACGGCATTGGCGCGCGAAGGAAAGCTTGATCCTGTGATCGGGCGTGATGAAGAAATCCGCCGCACGATACAGGTACTCTCCCGCCGCACCAAAAATAATCCTGTGTTGATTGGTGAGCCTGGGGTTGGGAAGACTGCGATTATCGAAGGTCTGGCGCAACGTATTGTGAATGGCGACGTTCCTGAATCCCTTCGCAACAAAAAATTGATGTCACTGGATTTGGGTTCACTGATTGCCGGTGCGAAATTCCGTGGGGAATTTGAAGAGCGTTTGAAAGCTGTTCTGGATGAAATCAAAAACGCATCGGGTGAAATTATTTTGTTCCTCGATGAATTGCACACACTTGTCGGTGCGGGTAAAGCCGATGGCGCGATGGATGCGGGGCAGATGTTGAAACCTGCACTCGCACGCGGTGAATTGCACATGGTTGGGGCAACGACGCTTGATGAATACCGTAAACATATTGAAAAAGATGCGGCACTCGCACGACGTTTCCAACCTGTGTTCGTGAGCGAGCCGACGGTTGCCGACACCATCTCTATCCTCCGCGGGCTTAAAGAAAAATACGAAGCTCACCACGGGGTGCGGATCACGGACGGCGCGATTGTTGCCGCCGCCAATTTGTCCAACCGTTATATTACCGACCGTTTCTTGCCCGATAAGGCGATTGATTTGGTGGACGAAGCGTCATCCCGCCTGAGAATGGAAGTGGATAGTAAGCCAGAGGAAATTGACGAGCTTGACCGCCGTGTCATCCAACTCAAAATCGAACGCGAGGCCCTCAAAAAAGAAACAGATGTTGCGTCCAAAGACCGCCTTGTGAAACTGGAGGAGGAATTAAAAGATTTAGAAAGCAAATCCGCAAACCTCACCGCGCAATGGCAGGCCGAAAAAGACAAGGTCAATAAAGGCCAACGCCTGACCGAGGAATTGGACAAAGCCCGTATCGAATTGGAACAAGCGGAACGCGATGGCAAATGGGAAAAAGCCAGTGAATTAAAATATGGCCGTATCCCGCAGTTAGAGGCAGAGTTACAAGCCGCCGCCGATTCATCTGTCAAAAACATGATCAACGAAGAAGTGACTCCCGATGATATTGCGGGTGTTGTATCGCGCTGGACAGGTATTCCCGTTGATAAAATGATGCAGGGGGAAAATGCCAAACTCCTTGGTATGGAATCGAAATTAGAGGCGCGTGTGGTCGGTCAATCCGAAGCGGTGAAAGCCGTTGCCGCCGCCGTACGCCGCGCACGGGCAGGGTTGCAAGACCCACATCGCCCGATTGGTTCATTCCTGTTCCTCGGCCCCACAGGCGTCGGGAAAACCGAACTCACCAAAGCTCTCGCCGAATTTTTATTCGATGATGACACGGCGATGATCCGCATTGATATGTCTGAATATATGGAGAAACATTCGGTTGCCCGCCTGATCGGTGCGCCTCCGGGCTATGTCGGGTATGAAGAGGGCGGAGCATTGACCGAGGCCGTGCGTCGTCGTCCGTATCAAGTCATTCTTTTCGATGAAATTGAAAAAGCTCATGCCGATGTATTTAACATCCTTCTCCAAGTTCTGGATGATGGGCGTTTGACAGATGGTCAGGGACGCACCGTTGATTTCTCGAACACTGTTTTGATTATGACGTCGAACCTTGGCGCAGAAAATCTTGCCAACCAAAAAGAAGGCGAAGATGTCGAGAAAGTGCGCGGCAAAGTCATGGAGGAAGTCCGCAAATTCTTCCGCCCTGAATTCCTGAACCGCCTCGATGAAATCTTATTGTTCCGCCGCTTGGGTCGCGCCCAGATGGCAGGGATTGTGGACATTCAACTCGGCAACCTCCGCAAACTTCTGGAATCGCGCCGTATTGAACTGGACATTTCCGACGACGCCAAACTCTGGCTCGCCGACAAAGGATATGACCCTGCGTATGGCGCAAGACCCCTTAAACGCGCCATCCAAACCAACCTCCAAAACCATATGGCAGAAATGATCCTGCGCGGTGAAATTCCGGATGGGTCGAGGGTTACAGTGGGCGAGAAAAAAGGCCAGCTTACTTTTGAAATAAAAGCTGCATAAATCAAGCGAGGCAGGGAACCATATCCCTGCCGCATGGTTTGGCATGATTAAAGCCAGATTACATGTGAGCAAATAGATGAGGTTATCAGATTTCATTCGTCAAAATCAGGAAGCAATCACCATCCAATGGGTTGAATTCGCGAAAACTGCAAGCCCCGCCAGTCGTCATATGACTGTTGTAGAATTGAAGGATCATATAAAAGAAATTCTGTCCTTTATTGCCCATGATATAGAGAGCCCTCAAACAGAAAAACAACAGGTCACAAAGTCCTATGGTGAAGGCCCCAAAGAAGGGTTGGATAATGATAGTGCTGCGGAAACGCACGCAGTGCTGAGATTAGAAGACGGATTTGATATAGACCAGATGGTTTCAGAATACCGTGCTTTACGCGCCAGCATTATCAAGCTGTGGAGAACAGAACATAATGATGTCAGCCATCAGGATATGGAAGATATTATCCGATTTAATGAAGCCGTTGACCAGACTATCGCGGAGTCAGTGAGGAGATACACAAAAAGAATTGATCATTCGAGAAATATGTTTCTGGGCATTTTGGGGCATGATTTAAGAAACCCTATCGGTGCAGCATCAATGTGTGGTCAATTAATGATTGCCAAAGGAACTCTTGATTCCAAAATGACAATTCTGGCGGCTCAGGTGATTGATAGCACTGCGAGAGCCAATATCATCATTAATGATCTTCTTGATTTTACGCGCGCAGGTGTCGGTTCTGGATTGACGGTTAGCAAAGAGCTGGCAGATATGGGCATCATTGCACAGCGTCTTGTTGACGAGATGGTCGCGATTAGTAAAGGTCGCAAAATTAATCTGGATATGAAAGGCGATATGCAGGGTGAGTGGGATGTCTCACGAATAGAACAGGTGTTTTCGAATTTAATTGGCAATGCCCTGCAATATAGTTTTGAGGGGACACCAATCGCCGTTATCATTGATGGCACCGACAAGAATGATATTAAAATTATGGTTCATAATCAGGGCATTCCCATTCCAACGGATAAAATGACAAGAATATTTGATGCTTTGACCCGCGCCACAACCGGAGGCGAAGAGAGAATCGGATCAACTAATCTCGGTTTAGGACTCTATATCACAAAAGAAATTGTTATCGCCCATCAGGGGACGATCAAGGTGACGTCCTCGCAGACAGAGGGTACTATCTTTACTGTAATATTACCGCGAGCCTAAATTAAGCCCTTATGCCATGCGTAACTGATATATTTATATTGCAAAAATCACATGGCTGGTGTTAGCATCTGCAGCATAAATCATTCATTTATGTTTATGGAGAAGTTGACGTGATTGCTGCTGATATTGCTTGGATGCTGATGGCGACGGCCTTGGTTTTACTGATGACCCCCGGGGTTGCGTTCTTTTATGGGGGGATGGTTCCTCTGCGCAGCGTGGTGTCCACCAAATTACAAAGTTTCGCTTCGATGGGCTTTGTGACGCTTTTATGGGCTGTTTGCGGGTATTCTTTGGTGTTTTCGGGCGATGAAGGCGGGTTTATCGGTAATTTTGACTATTTTATGCTCTCAGGAGTGGGGATGGAGCCTAATCCATCCTATGGACCGACCATTCCACACGTCCTTTTCATGTTATTTCAGGCAACTTTTGCCATTATTACCCCTGCATTGATCACCGGTGCGGTTGCCGAACGTGTTCGGTTTAAGGCGTGGTTGGTGATTATGTCCCTCTGGTCAATGATGGTGTACGTGCCGGTTGCGCATTGGGTTTGGGGGCCCGATGGATGGATCGCCAAAATGGGGGGATTGGATTTTGCGGGCGGGATGGTTGTTCATATGACATCCGGTTATGCAGCTTTGGTTGCCGCCGTGATGCTGGGCAACCGTAAAAATTTCAGACCGGATGAACATAATAGTTTTTCCGCACTGATGGTTCTTCTGGGGGGAACTTTATTATGGTTCGGGTGGATCGGGTTTAACGCTGGTTCTGCGCTTGCAGCCAATGGTTTGGCAGCACATGCGGCAGCCACCACCATTCTTGCCGCCGCCGCCGCCATGTCAACATGGATGATCTGCGATTGGACGGTTCATGGGCGACCAACTGCGGTTGGGTCTGCTGTTGGTGCGGTTGCTGGACTGGTTGCAATTACACCGGGGGCAGGGTTTGTGTCCTTACAATCCGCGATGTTTATCGGGGTGATTACGGCCGTTATCTGTAATTATGCGACGCGCCTTGTTAAGAACAAATTGAAAACAGATGACACAGTTGACGTATTCGCTTGTCACGGAATTGGGGGGACAGTTGGGGCTATCCTCACCGCTGTCTTTGCATCATCCGCCGTAAACCCTGCGATTTCAGATGGGTTGATATATGGAGAAACCAAAATTTTCTTCGCCAACGTGATCGGGTCGATGGTTGTGATTGTCTATACCATGGTCATGACCTATATCGTTTTCAAAGTTGTCGGGTTATTTATGAAAGTCCGTGTTAGCGAGGAAGATGAAAAAACTGGGCTGGATGCCACACAACACGGCGAAAAAGCCTTTATTTTACGGTAATGCCCGAATATTCACAAAAAGCCCCATATCGGGGCTTTTTTATTGGGTGAGAGTCTATTATCATCTGGTTTCTTTTATTCACTCAGATGGATTCTTTTATGATGTCGAAAAATCATTTCCTGCCTTTGCTTTTTCTGTTCTGTGCGCCTTTATTAGCCGCATGCTCAACCATTACCAACGGATCATCCCAACAGGTTAGTTTTAAATCTGTGGGGGCAGAGGATGCGTATTGCGACATTCTGATCGGCGCAAATGATTATAAGTACAATGTACGTCCGCCACAAACCATATGGGTTCAAAGATCAAGAAAACCAATGTTTATCACCTGTACTGCACCGGGCAACAGAACCAAGAATGCCGTCATTGAATCAGGCATCGCCAGCACCGCTTATTTGAACGGCGTGACGGCTGGTGCTACCCTCGCATGGGATGCAGAATCAGGCGCCATGTATGCCTATCCCGAAGAAGTCGTGATCGATTTCTCCTCCACCCTTGCCAAAGACCAACCTTTGCCATCCTATGAGAACAAAGGCGCGTTAGATTCAAAGGCGCAGGGAATTGAATATATGGGCCAAGATACTCCCGCTTTACCAACCGACGCCGCAACCGCCGCCCGTTACAAAGCGGCCTATGAAGATGCCGCCCGCCAAGACGCCTTAGACGCTGCAAACGCCAAAGAAAGAGAACGTCGCATCAATGAAGTTGAGGGCGGATTCTATGGTGATAAAGGCGCCCCTGTGGTGAAAAAAGCCAACCCAGAGGTTCAAATCGCACCTTTATCCGAAGCTGCGCCTGCCGCGAAAACACTCACGGCAAGACCTCTTACACAGCAGGATAATGCTATTGCCGTCCCACAGACCAATCCGAAATTGGGTAAGCCTATTTTTCCTGACTCCAACACGTTTTAGAGGATAAGGTTTCTATGCCGTCCTATTTCTTTTGTGGCATTGGGGGAAGCGGTATGCTTCCTCTGGCAATGATTCTACGCGGGCAGGGCGCCAAAATTTCCGGCTCTGACCGCGGACATGACCAAGGCCGCACGCCAGAGAAATTTGCCTATCTGGAAAAACAGGGCATTTCAATCGTCCCACAAGACGGCTTAGGGCTCACCAAGGATTTTGATGCGTTGGTGATTTCTAGTGCGGTTGAAGATACCATCCCCGAGGTCAAACGCGCCAAAGAGATCGGTGTGCCGATTGTAAAACGCGCCGAATTGCTGGCGCAATTATTCAACGCCGCAAAGATCAAAGTTGGCATTGGCGGCACAAGCGGAAAATCCACAACCACCGGAATGTTGGCGTGGATTTTAAAAGAGGCTGCACTCAACCCAACAGTTATGAACGGCGCCAACTTCCTCAATTTCGTGTCGCCTGAAACCCCGTTTGCATCGGCCTTGGTGGGTGACAAGGATGTTTTTGTGACTGAATGTGATGAAAGTGACGGGTCGATTATACTGTATCACTCATCGATTGCCGTCCTCAACAACATCGCTCTCGACCATAAACCTGTCGAAGAATTAAAACCGATCTTCGCCCAATTTTTGAACCAGTCCCAAAAACAGGTTTTAAACATCGATAATCAGGCCGTGGCAGAGATGGCAAAGGACTATGCCGCCACGTCTTTGACAGTCGGAATTGACAATCCAAATGCCCAATTAACCGCCACTTCCCTTCGCCACTCCCCCGACGGAATTTCCGCACAAATTCAATATGTTACGGGTGATGGTAGGGGGCTAGAAAAGGGGCTTGAGAGGGGTGAAATATCCCTCAAAGTAATCGGTCGCCACAACATTGAAAATGCCCTCTGTGCCATAGGGGCGGCCTTGTTATGTGGTGTTAGCCTGAGTGATTGTTGCCGTTCTTTGAACGGTTTTCTGGGGGTTGGTCGCAGATTGCAGACCATTAAAAAATCAAATAATATCAGTATTATAGATGATTTTGCTCATAATCCAGATAAAATAACCGCCTCACTCCGTTCATTAAACGAGTTTTCTGGCCGATTGCTGGTGATGTTCCAGATGCATGGCTATGGGCCATTCCGACTGATGAAAAACGAACTGATGGAAGCCTTTCTGAACGGCCTTAAAAAGGGCGACATATTCTATATGCCAGACGTCCTCTATATGGGCGGCACAGTCGATAAATCATATACATCTCAAGACTTTATAAAAGAATGTGAAAGTAAAGGTTTAAAGGCAATCTACACCCCGACACGCGAAGAGATCGGCAAAATGATTGAATCCGAAGCCAAGTCAGGCGACCGTATTGTCATTATGGGGGCGCGGGACGACACGCTCACGGAATTTGCGAAGTCTATAAAGATTTAGGCCAACATATCAATGGCGTTCAAACGATTGGCGGGGCGCAATTGAACCTTTTCAGTCTTGTTATTATCTTGATCGGCCTGTTTCAAAAGGGTTGCAAACGATACTTTCTCTGTCGTTCTATTTTCCACAGCCTGAGCGGTTGCAGATTTCACAGCCCTGAAATTCGGGCCATGCATCCACTTTTCGAACTCATCTTTTTCAGATGTGGTGTCGATCGAATTAACGCGTATGTTTGAATAGCCAACAATCGGCGACGCCATAACAATCCTCGTAATTTCAATGTGTGATTACGATATAGTGCGTTGCGATATAGATGTCAATGATTTCGTTAATATTTTGTTAATGATTTGTTAGAAAAAGCGAATTTTTATTACAACCCTTTGTTCTTTTGTAATTGCCAGAGCTCTTCCCATTCGGTGGGAGACAGCCCCTTCAAATCTTTATTTTTGAGTTTAGCCTCCGCCTCCATCCCACTGAAACGATTGTAAAATTTGTTATTTGCCCTGCGGAGGGATTCTTCGCAATCCAGATCCAATCTACGTCCCAATTGCACCACCGAAAACAGGACATCACCCAGTTCTTCATCTTGCTTATCACGCGATCCGGAGATGAGTTCGGCTCTGAACTCATTCAATTCCTCAATAATCTTATCAATCACATCCTCTGTTTTTTCCCATTCAAAGCCAACCTTTGCAGCCTTTTTCGAGATTTTATGGGTGCGGAGCAGGGAAGGGAACGCGACAGGAACATCATCCAGAATAGACTCTTGCGGACGTTGTGCCTTGGCCTCTTTATCCTTTTGCGCCTGCCAGATGACCATAACATCTTCGGCGGATTTGGCATCTTTATCGCCAAAAACATGAGGGTGGCGTGATACCAATTTATTGGACAGGGTTTCCACGACATCATTAAAGTCAAACAAGCCTTGTTCCTTAGCCATTTGCGCGTGAAAAACAACCTGCAACAATAGGTCGCCAAGTTCTTCTTTCAAATCGCCCATATGCCCACGGTCAATGGCATCAACAACCTCGTAAGCTTCCTCAAGCGTACATTTGGCAATCGATTTAAAATCCTGCTCAATATCCCAAGGGCATCCGTTTTCCTTGTCACGCAACCGCGCCATAATGGATAAAAGGGCGGACATGGTTTGTTCTGTTGTGGAGGTCATATCAAAATAGGTCTTTCTAAAGGGGGATTAGTTTTTTCAATAAATTTAATCCAAAAATTTTTGTCTTAATTCAGGAGACAAGAGGGGGCATAGTGAATCAGGGCGCGCAAAAATCTTCTTTCGAATTTTTCCAATCGCCGTGTAAACTATATCTCTCAAAGGTTTTGGAATAAGCTGTAATAGATTTCCTATTGATCTCCAGAAACCACCCATTCCCACCAGCATCATTATGATCGCCGTTGATTTTAGATAAATGCCCCCGTTTTCGGTAACCAGAACAATGCTGTCAGGGAAAGAGTTGATTTCGTTCTGAGAAAATTTTGTTCTTATATGTTCACCCTGTAAGGACGAGAAGGAAATAATATCTTTCTTATCTTCGGCCACCAAGAATCTTATAACAGCATGGCAGAAACCGCACTCTCCGTCGTAATAAAGCATCATCTTACCAACGCCTAATTTAGGCTTTATCCAAGCTGGGTTGAAAGTGAAAAGATGAAAAATAATCATTGCCGCGGTCAGATCCAAAAAATTCAAACACAGGGCAAACCCTAATTGAATTAAAGCCATTAAACTCCAAAGGATAGGGCGTAGTTTTGGTATGATTGATAAAGGCGCAAAAAGTAGTTCAATAAATAAAACCGCCCACGTCAGCAAATTCAGAAAAATGGGCGGAAGTGATAGCAAGAAATCCCGTAAAAAGTAATCACGAGCAAGTGGATTATTCAAAACAAAATTAATATTGTCTCCAGCAATCCAAGAGGGGCTTAGAAGCTTCGTGTACCCACTATAACTATAGGTTAAAGCAAGCACTAACCATCCTGCCAGAATGACATCTTTCGGCATAATCCAATGACGTCCAACATCACTTAATCCCTTCGCTTCAACAGAGCCGTAAGGAGCCTTTGGTATAAACGCTATACACAACAACATAAAACCTACATAAGGCAAGGCTGGGTTTGCAATTAGCGGGTTTCTTCCAAAAAGACAGGCAAGAACATATAAAATCCAAAGAGCTGCAATCTTCGTTTTATACCCGCACGCGAGCATCATTGAGCCAATCAACCCAGAAATGATTACGCTCTGAACAAAGACAGGGGTGTCATTCATTAAAAATATATTGGGAAAAATATGAATGATTGGACTTAAAGAGGCGTTCGCTAACATCCCCTCTGAAGAAAATATTTCAGGGGCCCATGGAATGAGATCCCAAAAATGGATGAACAAATACATTCCTAAAAAAAATCGGAATAAACTAAACTGTCCGCCTGTCCAGCCATTCTCAAAAGCAAGAAATTTCATATTTTAGTTTCCATTGTGAGTCAGAGGGAAGTTTCTGGCGGGGCTGCAATCTAATTGTTACAGGCCCCTTAATATCTTTTGGATTGACGCCCAGCTCCGAAAGAATAGGGGCATCGTTACAAAGGGCAAATTTGGCGACACTTTCAAACATTGGGCGCGTTGTTTCATTTGCGCTTAATATGGGTCCGTATGAGAGAGCTGCACCATAGGCGTTGCGCCGATTATAAGGGCCAAGAATTCCATGATAGTATTCTTTAGGAGTGATTTTTAAACTATGTTTTGCACCGTTCCAATCATTCCAGTCTAAAAAAAACTCGGAGGAATATGTTTCAAACCCATTGTGTGCTGTAAATACTTTAGGAGCAGGGGATGCTTGAAGCGCAAGACCAAAAGCCTTGAGAGATTGAATTTTAAAAACATCCCCCATCATTTGAAGGCATCCGACAATCATCAAAAAAATGAAAACCGGATAACGAAGTGTGTCTTTCAAATTTTTCTCGTTAGTTTTTTTTAAGAACATCATGACCTAATAACATTTCTTTAAGCTGTTTTTCTCGATCCATTGAAAACCCACAATTTCCTTCAAAATTTTTAGGGTTATGAAATGTTCCAAATAACATATCCCACAGAGGTAAGTCTGAAAAATTTTGTCGATGCCATCCCTCTTTATGATGAATGCAATGACTTTCTGGCCTTTGAAAAATAAAGCCTAACCAATAAGGCGTTTTAATATTCCAATGATAAATAAGCTCGCCTAAGCCTGTTAGCAAGACAGCTAAAGAAGCCGACGCAGGAGTTAAGCCAATCCCTAGATAAAGAATTGCACTGGATAAGCACCCATTGATAAGAATTTCTGCGGGATGCTTATAAAAAGAAGTTATAATCTCAATTCTTTGGGCACTATGGTGCACTTGATGGAGATGATTCCACAGAAATTGAGACTCATGTCGCCAACGATGCCACCAGTAGTAAATAAAAGTTATAACAAAATAACCAAAGAAAGCTCCACCTGTCTGACCAAAAGCATTTTCAGCACTCCATAAGGCTTTTCCAACAAACCATTTATCCCATGTATAGGTAGCAATAAAAACAGTAGCAACTTGAAACCCATTTAAAAGAGCGGCTCTAAGCCACCACCCAGATATTTTCTTCCAGGCTCTTCCTGGTTTTACGATTTCGATAGCCATCATTATAGCAGCAACCAATGTAACTAAAATTACTACAGGCATGATTGTTCTCGGGGTTTAAAATTTTACAAAGAATCAAAAAGGGATTTTAAAAATATTACCTTTTTTCCAAAGGAATGATAAGCGCAATAAAGCTCAGTAACCCTGAAATAGGGGGCAACCGAGAGGGCTAATACTGGGCGTAGGCCTTCCGCCAGATCATCTGAGAAAAGCCTCAGATTTCATTGGCGGTGCACATCTAGATACATCGCCTCTATTTTGTTGCAAAGTAATACGATTTTATATATAACACGCTCACGGTAAATATGAGGCAGAATTTTGCCGTATTTATGCCGCCAACCCTTTGAATCTATTGGTATAAATTCATTGGAGTTGAAAAGCTTAGAGTTTAGATCTTTAGGGATGTGTCACTTAGTGTTTTGGAGTAAGTGTTTAGGGATGAGTACAATAAATTCTATTCAAGAAGATAACCTTAAATTTATAGAGCAACTTGTTAAAAAAATTAAGCCTGACCTTAAAGGATCAGTGGCCTATATCAAAAGTGGTTGGGAAAATCTAGCTTTTGGCATAGAAGATTATGTCGTCCGACTTCCAAAGAATGAGAGTGCCCTTAATGCTCTTTATCGCGAAGAACAATTCTGCCAATATGTTTTGGCGCTCATGCCCCCCTTAGCTACGCCTGATCTGACTGTCCATGAAGTGGATGGCTATCCCTTTTCCCTCCACCGAAAAATCGGGAGTAGGTTATTTACGCGAAGGGAATACGAAGGTTTAACAAGCTATGGGAGAGATGAAGCGGCTGAGAAATTGGCTGCCTTTTTTATGCTTATGCATGAAACGCCGCTGAATTATGCAGAAACGACTCTTCGTGCGCCAAAACGCCCAGGGCCGAGTTCTTACGAAAGAATGGCTCAAACCGTTGAGGAACGACTAGATCAGAATCTTAAAGAATTTGGACATGCTATTGTTAGGGAATACCAGAGCTGGCAGACAGAAAAGCCGCAATTGGTTTTTGGACATTTTGATCTCCACGATGGAAATATAGGCGCCGATTCGAATGGTAGTTTAGTAGGGGCGTTTGATTTCGCCGATTGCGCCATCGGCGATGTCCATGCCGATTTCGCGCCTCTTTTCTATATTAGTCCTGATTTGGCATACAACACGGTAGCCCGTTATGCCACCATGACAAATAAAGTTATCGATCCGCGTCGTATTGCGGTTGCAGGGGCCATGTGCGAAATCTCGGATCTGTCCGGAGATCGCATATCGCCTGAATCGGATGATTTTTTTAACCAAAAACTTAATGAATGGCGTATTGCGCTTTCTGGCGGGGTCCATTTTCACGGCCCAACCCTTCAACGCCAATTTCACATTTAAGCCTTTTGAATGGCTTTACTGGTACGGCAGAAATAATCCAGAAAGGGATTTGAAACTATGCAAGATTTGACTGATTTCGCGAATACTCTGGCCGACGAGGCCGCGATGATTATAGCACAATATTTCCGCCAACAGGTTGCCGTTGACCACAAGACAAAAAACGATCCTGTCACCGTTGCTGACCGCGCGGTCGAACAAAAGATGAGGCAGATGATCGAGGAGCGATATCCTGATGATGGTATCCTTGGCGAGGAGTTCGGCGTCAAGGATAGTCGAAACGGTCGTGTCTGGGTGCTCGACCCGATTGACGGTACTAAATCCTTTATCATCGGCCGCCCAAGTTTTGGTACACTGATCTCATTATGGGATGGCGACACAGCGTTATTGGGGGTGATTGACCAACCAATTACCAAGGAACGCTGGATCGGCGTTCAGGGGCAGGCGACAACATTTAACGGTCAGGCTGTCCATGTACGATCCTGTCGTGATCTGCGGCAAGCGCGAGTTGGCTCGACCACCCCGCGATATATGACTCCATCGCTGATAAACGAATTAAATGAAAAGGTTGATTTTATTGCTTGGGGCGGGGATTGTTACCTTTATGGCCTGCTGGCTGGCGGGAACCTCGATATCGTCATTGAACAACATCTTGAGCCCTTTGATTATGCAGCCTTGGTTCCGGTTGTTCACGGTGCCGGTGGGTTGATGTGCGACTGGGAGGGGCGGCCTTTAACATTACAATCTAATGGACAGGTCGCAGCCTTTGGTGACTCCTCTTTAAAAGACGAAATATTATCAATGTTAAAAAACATTTGATAGCGCCGAAGCGGGGGTTTTCTTTTTCTAAACATCCCAAGTTTTCCCTACAGATCTGCGTATCATCGGCATAGGAGGAGTCATTTCAGATTCTGCTTCTTCGGCGGGGATTGATGGATTAGTAGCGTAGTAGTGATAGATGGATTTGATATGGTTTTGTAGGCGTTTGGCTTCATCTTTGTCAATCTGCACCTTATACTTATCAGATAAATATAAAGCGGTATCAACACATCCTTTGGGGATATTATATCCTGTTGTGTATGAGAATCTTAAGGCGATTTCTGGTGTAAAAATACTTTCCTGCATAATGTCATGACATTGGTGAGCATAATTTTTGAGCGCCATCAGATCTTGTTCAGCATTTGGATGCTTGCGCTTTGCTATTGTTTTTGTCCATGCGGCAATCATATTGGGATAATAACGAGCATCGGCTGGCAGGCCTTGTTTAGTAAACAGGCTAGCATGAAAACTTTCAGCAAATTGCCAAGCTTGTCCTGATGTTTCTTGCAGGCATTCTGCGTGGCCCTTAAATGTTTTTAGACGATCTGTTGAACAGAAATGTTGCAATTTGGAATTTGCTTCTGCCGATGATCTATAATTTGGTTCGCTTTCAGCGTAGGAAGTAGATTGGGTGATTGATAGAATAGATAAGGCAGTGCCAATAAAGGCGTTCCGCAGTACAGCGGCATTTTTATTTATCATGATGTGATCCTGTTCAACTATTTTTATTTATTCATTTATTTTTATCATAGGCAGATAGAACCAAAAAGACGGAATCATATATTTTGAAGCAGTTCTTTGTTGTGCAGCGCGAATTCTGATTTAATCCCGTGTGGATAGAAATAGAATGGGCGCTATCTGTAGCTAATGTTGCAACAAAATAGAAATGTCACAGATTGAGCAAAGCAGGAATGTCACCTTTA
>MEMI01000025.1:0-781 GCA_001767915.1 Alphaproteobacteria bacterium RIFCSPHIGHO2_02_FULL_46_13
ATGAGACGCGAGGGAATATTTTTTGGGCTTCAGCAATTGCAAATCGCGCCTGATCGGGCGAATGTTCACGCCCCAGAAATTTGAGGTCGGCTTCGTAAAGCGATTGCACACCAATCGACACACGGTTCACACCTGCCGCATAAAAATCGCGGAATTTTTCGGTCTCAAACGATGTCGGATTAGCCTCCAGCGTCACTTCCCAATCATTAGAAACCCGCCATTTCTTCTGGATATGCGCCAGAATCTCGGCAACGGTTTCAGACTGCATGAGCGACGGCGTACCGCCCCCAAAGAACACCGTATCAACGACACGACCTTCGGTCAGGTTCGCCCAATAATCAATTTCTTTCAGGTAAGATTGCATCCACCGCTTGTGATCGATCGCCTCAGACACATGCGAATTGAAATCACAATAAGGACATTTCGATTTGCAAAACGGCCAGTGAATATAAATGCCAAAGGCCATTATTTTAAAGTTTCCGCAAATTTCTCGAATGCTTTGGCGCGATGAGAGAATTTCGCTTTCTCATCCAAAGTCATTTCGCCGAAGGTGCGTGTTTCGCCGTCTGCGACAAAAACAGGGTCGTAGCCGTGACCTTCAGTCCCGCGCGGAGGCCAGACGATTTGACCGTTGCAACGACCTTCGAAAATTTGCTCAGTTCCGTCAGGCATGACAAGCGCGAAGACGGAGATAAAATACGCCGACCTATCCACCGCATCGCCCAAAGCGTCATGCACCTTTTGCATGGCGACATTAAAATCGCGCGGGTTGCCCGCCCAG
>MEMI01000025.1:808-9276 GCA_001767915.1 Alphaproteobacteria bacterium RIFCSPHIGHO2_02_FULL_46_13
CGCATTACCGACAAACGTATTTTCTGTCTCGGCAGGTTCAGGTAACCCAAGCTCTGCCACCGATGTGACCTCGACACCATAGGGTGCGAGCATCGCGGACATTTCGGCGATTTTGCCTTTGTTGTGGGTGGCTAAAAGAAGTTTTTTAAGCATTAATCGCTTTCTCCTGCGCCAATTTCAAATCGGCACAGCCTTTTTTCGCGAGTGCCAGAAGGGATAAAAATTCTTCTTCGGTAAACGGCTCTTTCTCGGCAGTTCCTTGAATTTCAACGATGCCGCCTTTGCCGGTAATGACAAAGTTGGAATCTGTATCCGCCGTTGAATCCTCTGCGTAATCCAAGTCCAGCACAGGCACGCCGTTATAAATACCAACGGAAATCGCGGCAACAGTGTCTTTGAGTGGCATATGTTTCAAAAGACCAATGGTCATCAGATATTCAAAGGCTTTATACAGGGCAACGTAACATCCTGTAATCGCCGCTGTCCGTGTGCCGCCATCGGCCTGAATAACATCGCAGTCGAGTTTGACTTGGCGTTCGCCCAGTTTTTCAAGATCGACAATCGCGCGCATCGCACGACCGATCAGGCGTTGAATTTCTTGGGTGCGTCCTGTTTGTTTGCCTTTTGCCGCTTCGCGGTCAGTGCGTTTTTCGGTGGCGCGGGGAAGCATTCCGTATTCGGCAGTGACCCATCCCTTGCCTGAATTTTTCATCCAGCCCGGAACATTTTCTTCAACCGTTGCGGTGCATAAAACATGGGTGTCGCCAAATTTAATCAGGCATGATCCTTCGGCATGTTTTGACACATTGGTCAAAATCTCAACGGTGCGGAGTTGGTCAGGTTGGCGTCCGGATGGGCGTGTCATGTTGTTTCCTCGGTTATACTTATTATTTTGATAGAGCTAAGGATTACACTGTTTACTTTACACAATCCACCAAAAAAGCTAAAGTCCCCAATTGAAATAGGGAGATCAGCATGAAAAATATCAACATAAAAACTTATTCTGATGTTTCACGCTGGACACTAACGGGAATCATGTTCATTGCCTGTTGTACTATTGCCTCTGTCATTGTCATGGTTATGACGGGAGTTTTGCAATTTGTTCCATTTAATGAAAAAACAACCGTTGCTCTTTTGGCAGCGTTTATGGGTGGAATTGGTTTATGTGCCCTCCTCCTAGTTCTGAATATCGCATCAAATGTGAGCCTAATAGCAACTGTGAATTTGCAAACAAACGGAGAATCTCTTATCAGAAATCAACAACACAGTAGCTTTAGAAAATGGATTATTTTTACTGTACTAATTTCAATCCTAGGAATTTCAGTGACCATAGCTGGAACGATTTATTCAAAACAAAAATTTAAGAATATATTTTTAGCGCAATCCCAAACGATTATTAATGAAAACACTGATCTTTTCAAAAAAATCGCACAACAAATCCCGAATACCGAAGATGAAAACCATAAAATTAAATACTCGGCTTGGAAGAATATATCCTCGGCACTTAAAATCATAGAATCTCAAAAACCCAATATACCTTCTGCAAATATTATTTGGTCTAAAAAAGTCTTGGGTAAAACTGTATATGATTATGCAGGCTCGTACTCAGCAAATTGGGGATCAAATGATAGCGATGCTTTATATAAATGTAACTCGGTGACAACCTGTGCATGGATTACAGATTTTTTTGAAGGCAAAGAAGTTACGCCTCTTTTTGAATCTGCCTTTATGAAGGATACCTATGAATATTATTACCCAATAGAAATAGGTGACCAAAAAATCATTCTTCTTTTAGAAAGACACCAAACTTATGGCAAAGTAGGATCGTATTAAATTCATGACAATTGACGATTTTCGCACCCGCGATATATTCCGCATGATTGTCGAGGAATACCTGAAATATGGAATTCCTGTGGGGTCACAGACTATTTCAAACTCCCTGAAACAGCCATTGTCATCCGCGACCATCCGTAATGTGATGTCGGATTTGGTGGAGGCGGATTTACTCTTTTCCCCCCATACCTCGGCGGGGCGGCAGCCGACGGAGCGGGGGTTGCGGCTTTATGTGGATACGTTGATGAAGGTCGACGACATCACGCCCGAGAGATTTCAGATCGAACAATTGAAATCATCCGCCCATAATATTTATGACGGTGCGAGTACGTTATTATCTGGCCTATCATCCTGTGTCGGCGTGGTGATTGCGCCCAAGATGAATAAGCCGATCCGTAAAATTGAATTCTTAAAACTGGAAGCTTATAAAATTCTGGGCATTATCATGACCCAAGACGGAATGGTTGAAAACCGCGTGATCCCTGTCACACAGGAGGTCAGTAAATCGGAATTGGAACAGGTCAGTAATTTTTTAAATGACCGCATCAGCGGCAAAACTTTGCCCGAATTAAATGATGATCTGGTTCGCGAAATCAAAACGCACAAGAATAATTTGAATAGCTTGGCGTCCCTCCTCGTCAAGGAAGGGATTATCCACCCCCTCTCATCCTCCGCCGATGAAGGCCATATTTTTGTGAGTGGACAATCTCAATTACTGGATGATCCGGAGGCTCAACAACGTCTCGCCGAAATGAAATCCCTCTTTGCGATGCTCGAGGAAAAACAGGCGATGTTATCGATGATGGACGCCATCGAACATGGCGAAGGCGTCCAGATTTTTATCGGCTCGGAAAACCCCGTTTTCGAACGCCCGACATGGTCAACCATCATACGGGCGTACCATGACCAAAACGGGCGAATTATCGGCGCAACGGGGGTTATCGGCCCCACCCGCCTTAATTACGGGAAGATCGTACCGATTGTGGACTATACGGCCCTGATTGTTGAAAAATTAATCGGGAAAAATTGAGCAAAATAGACCTGAACCACTTGATTTTCATGGCATAATTTCCTATTGTCACTCCCATGATGACTGATAACACAAATCCATATTTAGAACCTGAAAGCCCACTCGACACCGCTGAAGCGATGGAGGGTTTGGCTGAAGTATCCGGCCCCGCTGCTTTTAAGGCAAAACAAAAAGCCGACCAAGTCGAAGAAGCCAATCAGGCGCTCATCGACCTGACCGCGAAATTGACTGCGATGGAAGAAGCGCTGGCGCAGAGTAACGACCAATTATTACGCACCGTTGCCGAGATGGATAATCTCCGCAAACGCTCCATCCGTGAACGTGAGGACGCTGGTAAATATGCCATCACCGGTTTTTCCAAAGACCTTCTGGATGTCGCGGATACTTTCCAACGCGCCCTTCAATCCATTCCCGCTGATTTGCGCGAAGATGCCCGTATCAATTCCTTGATCCAAGGGATTGAAGCGACTGAGCGTTCTCTGCTCACCTGCTTTGAGAAAAACGGCATTAAAAAAATTGAACCACTCGACGAACCATTTAACCCGAACTTCCATGAAGTGATGTTTGAAGCCCCTGTTCCCGGGAAGGCCGCAGGCATTATTATTCAGGTGATTGAACCGGGATATGTGATTAATGACCGTCTGTTGCGCCCTGCCCGCGTCGGCGTTGCCAAAGCAACCCCCGCTGACGGCAACCTTCATGTGGTTGATACACAGGCCTAATTAACTCAAGGAATTCAAAATGACTTTATCCCCTTTCAAAACCCCTCAACAAAATAATGATGTTCAGGGGCGTACAGACATGGCGATGCGCCCACGCCGTTTGCGGAGTTCCGAAAATATGCGCCGTCTGGTTCGTGAAAATCATCTACACACAGATGATTTTATCTATCCGATTTTCGTGGACGAAGCCTTGAGCGAACCTGTCGAAGTTTCATCCATGCCAGGGGTGTTCCGCCAATCAGAACAAAGTCTTTCTGTTCTACTCAAACAAGTCGAGGCGGCAAAAGTTCCCGCCGTCATGTTGTTCGGCGTATCCAACCACAAAGACCACGAAGGCACAGACAGTTTTAAAAAGGGCGGCCTGATGGATCGCATGGTCAAACGCGCAAAAGACACCTGCCCTGAATTGGTGGTCATGGCGGATGCGTGTTTCTGCGAATATACCGACCACGGACATTGCGGCCCACTCGACCATATTCACAACGATGTCGATAATGACCGCACGATTGAGAATATTGCCAAGCAAGCGATCATCGCCGCCGAAGCGGGCGCAGATGTGATTGCCCCATCGGGTATGATGGACGGCCAGATCGAAGCCATTCGGACAGCGTTGGATCAGACAGGCAACCAACGCACCGCCATTATGGCCTATGCCGCCAAATATGCCTCCGGATTCTACGGCCCGTTCCGTGACGCGGCGGGCTGCTCCTTGGGGCAAGGTGCAGGACCTAAAAACCGCAAATCATACCAAATGGACGCCGCCAATTCGGATGAAGCCATTCGCGAAGTGGCACTCGATATTGACCAAGGCGCAGATATGGTCATGGTCAAACCAGGCCTTCCGTATCTGGATATTCTCTACCGCGTCAAACAAACATTCGGCATGCCAACCTTTGCCTATAACGTATCGGGCGAATATTGCATGATCAAAGCCGCCGCGCGCAACGGATGGCTCGATGAAAATATCGCAATGATGGAAATGCTCTTGGCCTTCAAACGCGCTGGCGCAGACGGCATCATCACCTACGCAGCCCTAGATGCCGCAAAGATTTTGCGCGAGCAGAATGACTGATTTCGATTTTAAATCTTTCGCCAATCTGCTCGCCGATGAGGCAGGCACTATCTCCCGTCACTATTTCGGGCAGAGTTTAGACATCATCAGCAAAGAGGATGCCTCACCCGTCACCATCGCCGACCGCACCATTGAACTGCGCCTCCGTGAATTGGTTGAACGCGAACGTCCTGAAGACGGTATCCTTGGCGAAGAATTCGGCCCCAAGGAATCCAAAAGCGGTTACACTTGGGTGTTCGACCCGATTGACGGCACAAAATCTTTTACCATCGGACGACCAACCTTCGGCAACCTCATTGGGCTTTGCGATGGTGAAACGCCCATCCTCGGCATCATCAACCATCCGATTTTGAATCAACGATGGGTTGGACAAACAGGGCAACAAACAACCTATAACGGCATGCCCGTATCCTGCCGCCCCTGCCCGACCTTAAAAGACGCCATCTTCGGCACGGGCTCTGCAACCCAAATCAATGACAATGACCCAGCGCGATTGTCTCGCATTGAAGCCGTAACCCGTTACACAGTCTTCCAAGGTGATTGCCATTTCTACGGCCTGATGGCAAATGGAATGATGGACGCGATTGTCGAAGACCATTTAGGCATTTATGATTTTGTGGCACTTGTTCCCGTGATCGAGGGAGCTGGCGGCGTCATAACGGATTGGCAAGGTAACCCCAAAACTTTGCATGGGAACTCTACACTGATTGCAACAGGTGGAAAAAATATCCACGAAGAATTAATGATCGTAATTAAATGAGATTTCCGGGTTATCCCACCACCCTGCTGGGACATTATAGTCCTGTGGAACAGCAGTGGCTTCTTTTACAAAAAGATGACCGCACATTTCTTTTAATTGACCTGCCCTTACTTTGATTCTTTGGGAAGATTCGTCTTGTCTTTTTCGGTAGGAAATATTCTCGCTCACGCCAACATAATCAACCTGCAATAATAATTCACGCTGTTGGGTTGCGCTTTGTTGGATAATGTCAGAGGATTCCAAAATAACATCGGCAATATCACATTGGGACACATCAATTGTCCCTTCTTCTGCGAGTATTAAATAAGCATCAAGACCTTCCACCTCTTGCTCAAGCATCAGCAATTTTTTTTCTAATGCGGCAACTTGTTGAGATTGTTCCTGTCCCTGATGAACCGCATCCTGATTGCTATTCCATAACGAATTTGCAATCCAAGCACTTGCAGCGGCACCTATCAATATATTGGAAAGAGTCTTGCCACTCATACCTTTTGGTGAGATTGATTCTTTGGATGGTTTTTTATCAGTCATATCTATGCCCTTCACTACTCAGTGGGAGCATTGATAGAGGAGACGTGAATATTATGTCAAGATTTATTCAGAGACCATCGCAACTTCATTGATAGATGAAGTTCTTGCAGTGTTAGGAATATCGCTGCTTGGGACATCAAGGAAGGCAATCGTATCTAGCGAAGCTGTATCCTGCCCCATGCGCATACGGTAGATCCAGTAATTAACCATCACACGTTCCACGAAGGCGCGAGTTTCACCTGAAGGGATGCTTTCGATAAAGAGCATCGGGTCATCAACATCTTTCAACTCTTTCTGCCAACGCGCCAAGTTACCCGGCCCCGCATTATAGGCAATCGCCATTTTAAAGAGGTCGTTATTCACGGATTTGTCTTTGAGCAGATATTTCACATATTTTTGACCAACCGTCATATTGGTTTCAGGGTGGGATAAAGATCCTGTATCGCCGTTTGTGACATAGTTAGCTGTTGCTGGCATAATCTGCATCAACCCCTTGGCACCTGTTGAACTGACCGCGAATGGGTTAAAACGGGATTCCTGACGGATCAAAGCATGGATAAGGGCTTTGTCGACCTCATACCCTAATTTCGGCTGCCATGGGCTTTCAGGATAAAGGGCGGTATCATACGGGCGACCATTCTCATCCCTGATCTTACGTGCAAAGAACAGAGTTAAGGCCGGATCTTGTTTATATTGGAAGTAAGCCAATAACGCACGGCGACCTTTTTCAGTTTGAACCCATTTACTACCACCCAGCGCGGTAATCGCTGCCGATAATTCGCCTTCACGGCTCAAACGCAGGGCTGCGGAAACTTTCAAATCAACACCCAGCGCCTTTTTATCAAAACTTGAAAGCTGCGGTGCCTGCCAATTAAAGTCAAAACGCTGCCCCAAGGCACGAAGGGAAATCAGGCCATAGAATGTCCGTGGGTGGGACGCGGCGACTTTATACCAGTTCGTTGCGGCTTTCTTATCCCCCGCACGGCTGGCAGAACGAGCCGCCCAGTACGCAGCACCAGAGGATAACCATGAAGAAGATGTTGTTGATTTAGCGGCAACGCCAAACATTTCGGCAGCCTGCTTATATTCTTTATTCCGCCAAGCGGCTTGTCCGGCGACCCAACCCGCCAAAGGCGCAGCTTTTCCAGAACGCTTAACGGCCTGAGTAGCAATCTTTAAGGCCTCCTTAGTCTTCCCTTCCATCAGGTAAGATTGGGCAATCAACGCCTTCACACGGTCATATTCGGAATTTTTTAACTTCTTGCCCATCGGGTCAGTTTCAAGAAGTTTCAAAGCATAGGTCGGACGGCTCTTACGGAGTTCCGCAGTAATGGCTTTGGAGAGAAGTTTAAAACCAGCAGAGGTCGAGCCCCCGCCCAAAGTTTCCTCTGGGATGCTGTTATAAGACAGGGAAGTGGACTCTGTTTGGGTTGCTCTTGTTGCGTCATCATTATTCGTGACATCTTCACTTTTCTCAAATGGCAACGAGAAATCCATCGTTGCAGAGAAAGCCTTATAAGCAACTCCACACACCACACCGCTCAACAGAAGGACACTGGCTATCGCCAAGCGCACTCTGTGTTTGTTGTTGTTGTTGTGCATAGCGCGGTCTTGATAGCAAGGCTTTCAAATAATGTCCAGAAAAAAAAGACATGTGCAAAGTACCCTAAAATCCCCAACCCGCTAAACCACTGAAAACCAAGTGAATTTTAGTTAATTTTATAAGTAAATCTGTTGGTATTAACTATTCAAAGCCCACGAATAGATGGATACGGAACCGATCCCCCGAAAATTAAAGCCTACCTTGCCACAGACCGAATGAATTACATGGAGAGTATTTATCCTAAATAATGAATACTGTAAAAATAGTATTCATTACTTGAAATTCAGTCAAAGCCTATAGAAGCGCTTTTAATGCCTGTAAATCTTCCCATGCTTCCTTCTTTTTTAATGGGGAACGCAAAAGGAATGATGGGTGGAAGGTCGCCAATGCGGGGCATTCAAAGCCATCCCATGAAACGGTGTGTGTTTGACCGCGCAACTTTCCGATGGCAAGGTCACTTCCTAAAATCGCCTTACTTGCAACAGCCCCCATCAGATAAATGATCTTTGGTTTCACCAACTCTATATGACGGCGAATAAAGGGGAGTGATAATTCTATCTCTGCCGCAAGCGGTGATCTGTTGCCCGGTGGACGCCAGTTCAGGACATTGGTTAGATAGATAGTCTCCCGCGACAGGCCAATCGCCGCGAACATCTTGTCAGTTAATTGCCCGACCTCGCCCGAGAACGGAATGCCCGCCCTATCGTCTTCGGCCTCTGGTGCGTCCCCGATCACCATAACCGATGCGGACGGGTTGCCTGATCCGAACACTATATTCATGGCAGTTTTTTTGAGAGACAGTCCTTCGAATTTTAAAATCGCAGTTTTTAATTCATCCAGCGTATTGGCTTCACTTACCAGACGGATCGCCTCCGCTTTGGCCTCGGGCGTGCCCGTCATAGCAACAGGTGGAGCGG
>MEMI01000025.1:9284-9468 GCA_001767915.1 Alphaproteobacteria bacterium RIFCSPHIGHO2_02_FULL_46_13
CATCGACCCCGTTCTCTATATACCACTGTAAAATGGCCTCCGCTTGCTGCACTGCAAGGACATCTGTTGCAGACATGACCCAATTCCTAACTTTTTGTTTTCAAACTCTGTGTTATTCTGAATCTTACCAAGAACAAGCCCTTAAGAAAAGAAGACATTATAATATGAGCACAGAGAACATAAG
>MEMI01000025.1:9494-33052 GCA_001767915.1 Alphaproteobacteria bacterium RIFCSPHIGHO2_02_FULL_46_13
ACGTTGTGATTGTTGGCGGCGGCCCTGCGGGGCTTTCCTGTGCTATCCGCCTCAAGCAACTGAAACCCGATATGACGGTCTGTTTACTCGAAAAAGGGGCAGAAATTGGCTCTCACCTCCTCTCTGGTGCGGTTTTTGAACCTCGGGCACTTGATGAATTGATCCCCGACTGGAAGGAAAAAGGCGCACCACTGACCTGCGCGGTTACCGAAGACCAGTTTTTATTTCTGACCAAGAACAAGGTCTTTCACCTTCCGACCCCGCCGCAAATGAATAACCACGGGAATTATATCATCTCGCTCGGGGCGCTGGGCAAATGGCTGGCGGGTCAAGCGGAGGCGCTGGGGGTCGAGATTTATGCAGGCTTCCCCGCCGCCGAAATTCTCTACCACGAAGACGGCCGCGTCAAAGGTGTGGCGACGGGTGATATGGGGATTTCAAAAAATGGTGAAAAAACAGCGAGCTATCAAGCGGGGTTAGAGCTTCACGCGAAGCAAACCGTCTTTGCCGAAGGATGCCACGGATCATGCACCAAACAGATCATTCAGAAATTCAACCTTCGCCCCGATGGTCACCAAACCTATGGGCTTGGCATTAAAGAGATTTGGGAAGTCAAACCCGAAAACCACAAACAAGGCCGTGTGATCCATACTATGGGCTGGCCTTTGGATAGTATGACCTATGGCGGATCATGGCTTTACCATATGGAAGGCAATCTGGTCTCGATCGGCTATGTGGTCGGCCTCGACTATCAAAATCCTTATCTTTCCCCGTTTGAGGAAATGCAACGCCATAAACTCCACCCTGCTATTTCCAAAGTTCTGGAAGGCGGAAAACGTATTTCTTACGGCGCGCGCGCTCTGGTCGAGGGCGGGCTAGCCGGACTTCCGAAACTCACATTTGCGGGAGGCTTACTGACGGGTGATAGCGCAGGCTTCCTGAATGTCGCCAAAATCAAGGGCAACCACGCCGCCATGAAATCAGGGATGCTCGCGGCTGAAGCCATTGCCGAACAATTGGAAGAGGCCGAATGCACATCCTATACCGATAAATTCAAGGCAAGCTGGCTTCATTGCGAGCTTTACAGAGTCCGCAATATCAGACAAGGTTTCAAATGGGGGCGTTTTATCGGCCTTATTCATGCTGGTTTTCAAACCCTTGGCGGCTGGATGCTCCCTTATACTTTGAAACATCACCCTGATTACGCATGCCTCAATTCCGCGAAGGATTCAACGCCTATCCCCTACGCAAAGCCTGACGGCACAACGACTTTTGACAGATTATCATCGGTCTTTCTGTCCAATACCAACCATGAGGAAGATCAACCCTGCCACCTGAAACTGGAAAACCCGTCTATCCCCCTCGCCGTCAATTTGCCGGAATGGGCTGAACCCGCGCAAAGATACTGCCCTGCGGGGGTTTACGAAATTGTTGAAGAAAACGGGCAAAAACAATTCCGCATTAACGCCCAGAACTGTGTCCACTGTAAAACCTGCGACATCAAAGACCCATCCCAGAATATCGATTGGACAACCCCGCAAGGTGGCGGCGGCCCTAATTATACGGGAATGTAAATATTTGAAAAATGTGGGTGATTATTCCCCCTTTTCAATCTATATTAATAACGTAACTTCTTGCCATCGGTCGTCCCATGAAAAAAATCTCTCTGCGCACGTCACTCCTCCTGACTACATCTCTACTTTTATTTGCAGGATGCGACCAGAATTCAGATGTGCAATCTGACGGCAGTTCAGATGATGTGATCAGTTCGTACAGCCCATCTAAAATGGAGACACCACCACCGACTTTATCGGGAAGCTTTCTCGCTGCCCAATTCGCACAAGACCGTTCAGACTGGGAAAGTGCATCTACCTATTTTTCAAAAATTCTTGATTCAGCTCCTGCCGAAAGCGACATTCAACGCCGCCTGATGGCTCTGCAAATGGGGTCGGGTCATTATGATCAAGCCATGGCGATGGCCGAGAAAATTTCCAAGAGTGACACGAAAGATAAAGCTCTCGCGAACCTTCTTCTCTCTCTCTCGACATTCAAGGCAGGAAAGTTCGATGAGTCATTAAAGATCGTTGCCAACTATAAAACCGATGCCTTAGGCATTGCGATCCTCCCTCTCCTTAAAACATGGGCGGAGGCCGGACAAGGCACAACCAATATTGCGGAACTGAAAGATTCTCCGTCCCTGCTTTATCAGGCCGTATTGGTTGCCGCCTATACAAAAAATAAAGAAGCCTTGGCGCAACTTGCCAAATCATATGATTTTACAAAGACCCCAACGCCCGTTTCTCGCCTTGAAGACATTGCATTGATCTTTGCCCATTTCGGTGAAACCGAAGAAGCAAAAAGCATATATGACGCCCTGAAATCAGGCGTTCCGGAGCGCACGGCATTGTACGACACACAAATAAAAAACATTGAAAGCAACACCCTGCCGCCACTTCCGAAACAATTGAGCAGTCCGCAAGTTGGTTTGAGTGAAGCCATTTTTGACATGGCGCAAATCCTCTCCCATGGGTATCAGGACAGTGCGCGTTTATTTGCCCATATGTCACTCTACCTCAATGCCGATAACGCCGCGTCCTATGAACTGTTGGCGCAAATAGCATCCGACAATAAATTATATACCGAAGCCACCGCTTATTTATCACGCATTGATACGTCCAACGACCCTGACCGTAAAATCCAGATTCAAAGACAGATCGCGCAGTTACAAGTTTCGGCAGGACATCCGGATGAAGCCATTCGTATTCTGGAGACCATCATTGACGCCAAACAAAATGTCGATGCCCAAATTCAAATCGGCGATATTTATCGCAGCCAAGATGATTTTAAAAATGCCCTGAAAGCCTATAACAAAGCGTATGATTTCTTGGGCGGCACGATCACCGCGAAATATTGGGATTTAAGTTTTGCCCGCGGCATGACCAATGAACGATTGAAAAATTGGGATCAGGCGGAGAAAGATTTACAAACTGCTCTGCTGTTCGAGCCCGACCAACCTTATGTCCTCAACTATCTGGGATATAGCTGGGCCGACCAAGGGATCAACCTTGATAAAGCCGCAGAAATGATTGAAAAAGCGGTGCGCCTGAAACCGGATGACGGCGCGATTGTCGACTCCCTCGGGTGGATTTATTTCCGGATGGGGCAGTATGATAAAGCCGTGGCAACACTCGAAAAAGCCATTCAATTGGCACCAACTGAACCGGAATTAAACGACCATCTGGGCGATGCCTATTGGAATGTCGGGCGCAAAAGCGAAGCGAAATTCCAATGGAAACGCGCGGCGAGCTTTACAACCGACCAAGCCTTGATTGCCAAAATCCAGACCAAAATCGACAATGGTCTTCCTGATGCGGTCGCCGCAAAACCGAAAACTGAAAAAGTCGTTGAGAATAAATAATCACGATGCTGGCGAATGCAAAAATAAATCTCCATCTGCACATCACCGGACGTGCGGAAAATGGCTACCATCTTCTCGACTCTCTGGTGGCTTTTACGTCCTTAAGTGATGATATATCAATTGAGCCTTCCGATAAATTCAAACTGAATATTTCAGGATCAACCTCGCTCTCATCGGTTTGTTCCGAGCAAGATAATTTGATCTCTCGCGTCACGCATTTATTGGCACAGCACCTTGGTATTGCGCCCCATGTGGATATTCGCCTTCTTAAAAACATACCGCTTGCGGGTGGGCTGGGTGGCGGGTCGGCGGATGCGGCGGCGACATTGCTTTTGTTGAAAGATATTTGGCACATCAAATCAAATGATATCTTAGAAAAAATCGCGGCCTCGCTCGGCAGTGATATCGTTGCCTGTCTTTATAATGATCCGGTGATTATGCGCGACACGGGCAACAAAATTCTGACTGCCCCAAGAATACCTCCCCTCCACGGCCTCTTGGTCAACCCGAACGTCCAATCCCCGACGCCCGAGGTTTACAAAGCCTACGCACAAAGTAATCGTCCATTTTCAGACAATATTGTCTTTCCTGAACAGTTTCATTCGGCAATGGAATTATGTGCATTTTTAAAGGCGCATACCCGCAACGACCTGACCGATGCCGCGATCACAATTGCGCCTGAAATCGGGATTGTTTTAAATGCGCTCGACCAGATTCCAAACAAGCTTCTCTCTCGCCTGTCAGGAAGCGGTGCAACTTGTTTTGCTCTCTTTGAAAATGCGGGCGATGCCCAAAGCGGCTATGAATTGATCAAGAAAGCTCACCCAGACTTCTGGGCAAAAACCGTTACGATCAACCAAATTTAATTGTTGAGATTTGCTTTTGCTGGGGCGGCAGGAGGGGCAACTTCGGCTTTTGCCTCTGTTCCGGAAGCCAGCATTTGCACCAACAAATCATCGGTTGGTTGACCATCCACTTTCATACCATTTTTGGTTTGATAGGTCTTAATGGCCTGAACGAAGGGCGCAGACATTGATCCGTTCGGAAGTCCGTCATACAAACCGAGACGCATTAATTGCTCTTGAATTTGTGAAATAATCACAGGATCAACCGCAGCAGACGCTTGTGGCTCTACCACTGCTTTTTTGGCCTTAGGCGCAACCTCTTTAACAGCCGCAGGAGCGCCCGCAGCCGGTTTAACAGCATTTGCCGCTGCGGCAGCCGCCGCATCAGGTTTTGTTTGTTCAGGCAAGCTGGCCTGACCGTTATCATTCAAATAGCCTGGCTTGGTCGCCGCAATTTTTTGTGTCAGACGTTTCACGTCATCATCCGTCATGCTCAATTTCTTTTGCAGATCAGCCAATGATTTTGTCGCATCTTTATTGCCTTTATCAGCCGCAATTTTGTACCAGAAGACAGCTTCGTCAGGTTGAGATTCACCCAGTAAACCGTTTTCTTGCAACAGTCCTAAATTATAGGCCGCCTCAACCACCCCACCATCAGCAGAGCGTTCGAAATAGGTTGCAGCGATTTGCGGATTATATTCAACCCCGACGCCTTCAACATAGGCAATCGCCAGATTATAAAGGGCTTCAGGATGGTTGTTCGAAGCCGCAACACGGTATAACTCAATCGCCTTTGCGGTGTCTTTGCGAACGCCCAAACCTTGATGATACAAAACACCTAAATTATATTGTGCGTTGGATGATCCGTTATGGGATGCTTCTTCAAACCATTTGGCGGCCTTGGCGTAATCAATTTTAATTCCGCCATGTCCGGCAGTATAAATCGCCGCCAGATCATGCTGGGCAAATGCGTCACCTGTAAAAGCTTGTGCTTCGATTGTCGCAATTGCTTTCGGCAATGATTTATCGGGCTTGATCCGATCAGATAAAGATTCAGTCGGCGCACTCGCCTTAAATTCTTCAACCGCTTTGTCTTGGGCAACCTGAGCCGCATCGAATACAGGATCCACAGCAGATTCAGACGCCATGCCTTCTTCTGGATCGTTCAATCCACCCGGTTCGATCTGGTTTGCAATTTTTGCGGCCTGCGCCATCAATTGATCTTGCTGGTTTGCCGATGAATTGGAAACGGTTTTTGATCCTTCAACAGCACTGTTCGATTCAGACTGCGTCGGGACAACTTTGTCATCCGCGTTAATATTCTTGATCAACCAGATGACACCGAATGCAGCTGCCCCCGCAATAATCGCCGTCACAATCGATACAACAAATATGCTCGGTGCTTTTGATTGAGGTTTTAAGGACGCCGTAATGTTCGAAACAGGGCTGCTAGTCACAGCCTCGCTTTTAACGGCATTGGCGGCCTGTGATACTTTTAATGTATCATCGCCAGTCCATGCAGGTTCTTGCGGCAAATTTGTGCGCGCGGCAACGGCGTGGTCGGTCAACAGAACCAATGCTTTGGCTTTTAAAATATCCTGTGTTTGTGTCAACGCCTCTTCGACAACTTCCAATTTGCGAACAAGGCGGGCTTTATCCTGCCCCAATTGTTCTACTTTTTTGGACAGTTTGGCGTTTTCGGCAATCGCATCTTCAACACGAACAATCGCGCTACCTGCCGCAGTTTCAACAGAGTTGAGTTTGTCTTGCAGTTTATCTTGTAACTTCGCTTGTTCTTCTTTTAAGCTCTCTTGCTCTTGCTTCGCGGTATCAAAGGCCGCAGACTGATCTTTCAAAAGTTGTTCCAGATTAATCTGTTTTTCAACCAGTTCCTTTACAAAGACTTCGCGTTGATTGATCTGGGATTCCAGTGTCGAAAAAGATTTTTCACTTTTGCCGACATTGCCGCTCATATCCGCAATTTGCTTGCGGCAAATTTCAACTTCTTTCCAGAGGATTTCGCGTTCTTTTTCGCTCTGACGCAGACGATCACCTAAATCGGTCAATAATCTGACGATTTGTAACTGTTGCAAAGGATTGTTCGCGCCATTCAATGACGACAACGCACTATCCTTGCCATGATCTTCTTTTTTGGATGGGCTTGGCTCTTCTTTGGACGATACCGAAGAGATAGTTGAACCGTTTGAGACAGCTTTCATCTCGACCTCCAGAGAAACTTCGATCTGTTGTTCTTGCGGCTGCGAGACTTCCTCCTCTGCCGCATTTTCAGATAATATCTGCCTTGCGGTTTGAGACGGCATGGCTCCACCAGACTGGTTGGCCGCACGCTTCATGACCCAGTCCTGCAAACTAAACTTTTTACCCGAAATGTCTTCCATGGAAGTACCATAATCATTTTGTATAATCTATCCAATCAAAAAATTTGAAAATCCAAAGTTTTCCACAAGCGCGAGAGGCGATTTATAAGGAGGTAAGAAGTTCTAGGCCTTGGCAAAATGGTTAAAATCTGCCAATTTAGGACTTATCTAGCGAATCTGGAGCTTTCCCGCATTATGTCATTAAAAAACGAAGAAATTACCGCCCTTATGGAACTGCTGTCCTCACGGATATGCCATGATCTGGTCTCGCCTGTCGGCGCGATTAATAACGGTCTGGAATTTATGGAAGATATGGCAGATGACGAGGAAGGCCGCAAAGAAGCCACCAATTTGATCGCCCATAGCGCAACCGCCGCTGGCGCACGTTTGATGGCTTTCCGCCTTGCCTATGGTTCAGGCGCGGTTGACGGGAATATTAAACCTGAAGATATTCAAAAAGCCTTTGGCACTCTGATCCGCACAGACGGCAAAGTCCGCCAAAGCTGGGATCCGTTCGGCCCGCTTGGTATTCCGTCCTCCTCCCGCGCCTTTTGCAAAGTCCTAATGGGATGCCTGATGATGGCGAGCGATTGCCTTCCCAAAGGTGGACTAGTGTTTGTGGATGCAGGTACGGGCGCGGAAACACTGATTAAAGCCGAAGGAACTGGCGCAACCGTTCGTGAGGGAGTTGAAAATGCGCTCGCAGGGACGATTGAAATGACAAATGTTGATCCGCGCCTTGTCCATCCATATATCCTCGGCCAATCCGCACGCACTTACGGCTACAGCATAAAATTAAAAGAGCAAAGCGAAGGCCATATCACATGGTCGCTTACTCTGGCCTCAACCTAATATGAAGCTTGATTTAGCCACGCTCCTCCTAGAAAGAAGATTTCGCCCGCCTGACAATTGGGATTGGAGTTATCGCACCTTTGATGACGGAACGAAAATACGCTACGGACAAGTCCGCGCCCGTAAAGACTATGAAGCTGTTGCACTTATTGTTGGTGGTTTGGGGGATTTTGGTGAGCAATATTATGAACTCGCCAACCAACTGGAAGACCGCAATATAAAAGCCATCATTATTGATATGCCCGGCCAAGGCGGATCAAGCCGCTATCTTCCTGACCAACCGATGAAACGTCATTCAAAAGGTTTTGATCTGGTGGTTTCACAACTTCATGTGATGATTGACGAAGTGGTTTTATCGGCGGCAATCGACCTGAACGATAATCATAAACGCTTGCCTTGCTTATTGGTTGCCCATTCGATGGGGGCGCATATGTCGCTTCGTTATCTTTCCGAATATAATAAATCAACGCGCGGCAATCTGATTTTTAGTGCTGCCATTCTCTCTGCCCCTATGCTGGGCATCCAAGCCGTCAATCAATTTACCCCTTTCCTGCGCCATGCCATTTTAAAACTGCTGGCCATGCGCCCGACATCTTTTGTCCCGGGTGGGTCGGTTTGGTATGACGGATACCGTGAACGATTGGGATTTAAGGGAATATTTTCCAGTGACCCCGTAAGATATGAAGTCCAACGCGCCTATTTCAATGACCCTGACCATCAATTTTTAGTAACAGGAAGCCCAACCAACAAATGGTTACTGGATGCTTATCTGTCTTGCCAGAAAATCGCGACCCCTAACTATCTTGAAAAAATCGAAATCCCTATCCTAATCGGATTGGCTGGTTCTGATAAATTAGTCGATAATGATGCGATCCGTCTAAATGCCAAACGTATGAAACACGCAGAATTAATGGAAATTCCGGAATCCCAACACGAAATTTTTATGGAAGCCGATCAATTTAGAACACCGTTTATTGAACGTTTCTTTACTTTTATAGAGGAGAATGTTCTAAATGGCTCAGATAAAGGTAAAACCTATATTCAATAGCGTAACATGACAAAAAACCTTACAAATGCTCTGGAGACTAAAATGGACGAAACCAACCTCAATAAATACCGACTGAGTGACCGTGTTTTTTATGCCCTTAAACTCGCCGTCGAACAAAAAGACGCAGAAGTTTCATCCGCATTGGTAAAAATTCTGGAACTGGCCATGACCCGCAATTCCGGCGGCGGTGAATTTGTTGAACGTCGTGACTTCCCTGCAGAAGTCGAAGCTTTGCTGAATCAAGCACGCTCACTTAAAAAATAATTATCAACCAATCAATTCCAACCATTGATCCTCACTCAGCACCGCGAGATTTAATTCTCGCGCTTTGCTGAGCTTTGATCCGGCATCTTCACCCGCAACAACATAATCTGTTTTCGCAGAGACACTTCCGGCAACTTTCGCCCCAAGACTTTCTGCTTTGGCCTTGGCTTCGGCGCGGGTCATTTTGACAAGGCTTCCCGTAAAGACAACGGTCTTACCCGCAACAGGACTATTGCTCACTCTGACTGGTTTGTAATCTGTGACCGTAATCTGTTCCAATAAATCGGACACAACCTCTTTATTATGCGGCTCGGCAAAGAAATCCAGTAAGTCATTGGCAACACTCGCGCCAATATCTTCGATATTTAACAATGTTGCATACTGGTCAGATGCCTTATCCTGCGCAGCGTCCATTTCCGTGATGAATTTTGAAATTGTCTCGTAAGTTGTGGCCAACCTCTTGGCGGTTGACTCGCCAATCTGGCGAATACCTAACGCATAAATAAATTTTTCGAGAGAAATAGATCGGCGTTTTTCAATTGATGCGAATAAATTTTTAACCGATAAATCCCCCCACCCTTCACGGACACGCAGGGGCGTTAAACTGCCTTTATCCCGCACTTCAATCATAAAAATATCTGCGGGGGTTTTGATCAATCCATCGGCATAAAACTCTTCGATGATTTTTGCGCCCAACCCTTCAATGTCAAACGCATTGCGACTGACAAAATGCTTGAGACGCTCAACAGCCTGTGCAGGGCATATCAAACCACCCGTACACCGCCGCACAACTTCTCCCTCCTCGCGCACCGCATGCGACCCGCAGGCAGGGCAAGTAGTTGGATAAATGTAATTCGCCGCATTCGGCAACCGTTTTTCAAAAACAACCGATACGACTTTCGGAATAACATCTCCCGACCTCTGCACAACAACATGATCACCAATCCGAACATCCAAACGGATAATTTCATCTTCGTTATGAAGCGATGCCCGCGACACAACAACGCCGCCAACGGTAATCGGTTCTAATTCCGCAACAGGCGTCAACGCCCCCGTGCGCCCGACCTGAATTTTAATATCTTTGAGGATGGTGACCGCTTGCTCTGCCGGAAATTTATGGGCGGTTGCCCAACGGGGCGCACGGGCGACAAACCCCAGACGCTCCTGCAAATCCAACCTGTCCACTTTATAAACAACACCGTCAATGTCGTAAGGCAGGTCCGGGCGTTCCACCTCAACCTTGTGATAGTAGGCGAGCAATTCATCAACATTTTCGCAAACCGCTATCGGCTCGGCCTGCGCGAAACCGAATGATTTTAATTTTTTCCGAATACCGTCCTGAGTATCCGCAATCGGCGCAGATACCTCGCCCAACGCATAGCCAAAGAAACGCAAGGGACGGGTTTTGGTGATATTGCTATCCAACTGGCGCACACTCCCCGCCGCGGCATTCCGCGGATTGGCAAAAATCTTTTCGCCTTTGGATTCTTGGTGTTGATTAAGTTCTAAAAACTCTGCCTTGCGCATATAAATCTCACCGCGCACTTCCAGAATATCAGGAACATCAGAAGGAAGGGTTTGAGGCACATCGCGAATGGTTTTCACATTCTCTGTAATATCTTCTCCCTCCGCACCATCTCCACGCGTTGCGGCAAATAATAATTTGCCGTGCTCATATCGCAACGTGCATGACAGCCCGTCAATCTTTGGTTCAGTCACAATTGATAAGGGTTCGCTATCCGCAATATTCAAAAACTTTTTCACCCGCCCAACAAAATCAATCACATCTTGATCTTCAAATGCATTCGACAATGACAACATCGGTATCGCATGACGAATAGTTTTAAAACCACTCGCAACTTTTGCACCGACAGTTTTCGATGGGCTTTGATCGGTTACAAGTTGCGGGAATTTTTCTTCTAATTCCAGCAATTCTAAGCGCAACTGGTCATACGCAGCATCAGAAATTTCAGGGTTATCTTCGGTATGATATAATTCATCATGGCGATGTATCTCCGCCACCAGTTTTTTATATTTTGTTTTGGCGTCTTCGAACGAAAAATCAAATAACATGACTAACTCGCCTCTAACAATTTAGATGCCGCCGCGCGCGCCTCAGCTGTAATTTCTGCGCCCGCCAACATCCTTGCAATTTCTTCTTCGCGGGATGAGCGGTCGAGTGGTGTGACGCGGGTACCGCCGCTGGCTTTAGACACCACCCAATGGGATGCGGCGCGAGAGGCGACTTGTGGGGAGTGGGTCACGACCATTACTTGGTGCGCGGTTGCCAGTTTTCCAAGGCGAGCACCAATCGCGCTGGCGGTTGCGCCGCCGACGCCTGTATCAATTTCATCGAAGACATAGACACCACGGATTTTGGATGCTTCTGCAAGTACCACTTTTAACGCGAGCATAAACCGCGCCATCTCTCCGCCCGATGCGATTTTATTCAGTGGACCGAAATCAGAACCCGCATTGGTGGATACTCGGAATTGCACGTTGTCAAAGCCGTAACTTGTCCATGTATTTTCATTTTCGTTGCGGGCGACTTGGGTTTCAAATACTGCGCGTTCCAGCTTCAACGGTTTTAATTCAATATTCACGGCCTTATCAATTTTTTCGGCGGCGACTTCGCGGCGGTCATGTAATTTTTCGGCGATTTTTTGATAGTCAAGTTTTGCAGCACGAATGGTTTTTTCAAGGTCGGCAATAATATTTTCCTGATAATCGACCAGTTTTAATTTATCGCCCATCTCAATGCGCAGGCGCGGTAAATCATCACATTGGCAACCATGTTTTCGTGCCACACCGCGCAGGGCATAGAGACGGTCTTCAATTACATCCAACGTCATCCCCTCGCCGCCGAATTGATATTGAAGATTTTCAATCAGGCGACAGGCTTCTTGAACTTCAATCGCGGCGCGTTCTAATGCTTCATGGACGGGTGCCAATTTTTCATCGCCGATTTTATCGGTCTGGCGCGATAGCGCACGCATCACCTGACCGATTTGAATATCTGCCCCGTTTTCACCACCAAGCGATTCAACCGAGAACCCCAAAACTTCTAAAATCGCCTCACGGTTTTGCAGGAAGCGGCGTTTGTCGAGCAAGTCACCTTCCTCCCCTTCTTCAGGAGACAATTTTTCCAACTCTTCAACCGAAGCACGGAGGTAAGCTTCGTTTTCCGCGGCGCGAGACGCTTTGTCTTTGGCATCCACCAGCGCGACCTCCGCCTCTTTCATCTTTTGATAGGCGGATTGAATATCGTTGAGCAATTCCTCATTCTCGGCATACAGATCAAGCATCTGGCGATGAGTTGCTGGGTTTAACAACCCATAAGTTTCAAATTGTCCGTGAATATCGACGAGACTATCCCCGACCTCTTTCATAAAAGAAATACTGACGGGTTCATCATTTATAAAACCGCGACTACGACCATCTGCTCCCAAAATACGGCGCATGATGAGCGGGGATACCGCTTCCACCCCCTGCTCTTTCAACAGATTAAAAACAGGATGGTCATTCGCCAAATCAAATTCCGCACTGACGACGGCTTGTTCTGTTCCTTTGCGAACCAACCCTGCCTCGGCACGCATGCCGAGTGCCAGCCCCAGAGAGTCGAGCAGAATAGATTTCCCCGCGCCTGTTTCCCCCGTAAGCGCAGACAAGCCGGATTTGAATTCCAATGACATCTGGTCAATCAGAACAACATTTTTGATATGGAGCAATGTCAGCATGGCGCGCTCCGCACACTCGCCTAATCAGGCTTCAAAAGACCGCTAATGGTACGATCAACCCATGAGCGTGTGTCTTTGAGTTTGGCGCGTTGCGCAGGGTCCAACAGATCATAACTGTCTTTGTACCACTGGCTTCCCGGATAATTGTGCCCGAGGACGGCGGCAACGCGGGTTGCTTCATCTTTGAGGCCAAGCGCCGTATAGGATTCAACCAATCTGTGGAGAGCCTCTGGCACATGGGTCGTTGTTTGATAATATTTCACAACATTGTTAAAACGATTAATCGCCGCATTATATTGTTCTTTTTGTTGGTAATAACGCCCGACATCCATTTCTTTTCCGGCCAAGTGGTCAACCACCAAATCTTTTTTGAAATGGGCTTCGCGTGAATATTTACTGTCAGGAAAACGGTTGATGACAGTATCCAGTGCCTCCAGCGCACTCTGCGTCATGGCTTGATCACGGCGCACATCGGTGATCTGTTCGTAATAACACATGGCTTTCAGGTAATACATATGGTCAACATTCGGATGCCCCGGATGCAATTCAACAAAACGGTCAATCGCGACAATTGCATCATCATATTTTAAATTATCATACGCCACTTCGGCCTGACGGATTTGTGCCTGTGTTGCAAGGTCTGAATAAGGGTGTTGACGTTCAACTTCGGAATAGAGCGTTGTGGCTTTTGAATATTCACCATTTTTATCAGCATCCTGCGCTTCTTTAAAAATCTCCTCCGCCGGACGCTCAACCGTCAACGGATCCAATTTATCTTTTTTGGACGTACACGCGCTCAATACCAAAACGGGCATCAATGTTAATAACGCAAAATTCCTGAAGTAAGTCATAAGCCTATCCTTTAATGTTTCATGTAGATTAAAGCCCCCTGTAATAACTGCAAGGGGCTTTTTCAGATTATTCAGAAGATAGGTTGAATATCGGCAAAAACAGGTGGATATCTTAAATTGGCGCCCTGCCAGGACCTCTTTGGCTTTGTCGAGCATCTATATGGTCATTAATTGAAACCAATGCGCAATTGGCAAGATCATACCCAGTAAGGAACGCCTCTTTTGCCTGCATCATAGTCGCAATCTTTGCAACATCATCAAGAGCTCCGCGTTGATCTGGGCCTAGTCTTGATCTATAAATTTGTTCCATCTTATCCAACAATGGTATTGGATCACGTCCCCTCGGCCATAACATTAAAACAGCCTCTAACTTACAATTTTTTTCCAATAGAGCAACGGCAGTATCACCATCCTCCATAACAATTTTTTTCTTTTCATCAGGTAAAGCGTATAACAAAGGATATAACTCTCTGGCTTGCCCTGCCTTTACGAGAATGGTTGCCATATTTACATTTCCGTGCAGATGATGATTGCACCTCTCCTCGAGTATATATCCCACTGTTAGCATTTGTGGGGTGTGAGTTAACTCACCGAAGCCTTTCAATGCATTGAAATAATCCAGAACAAAATCAGGGCCACGCAATATTAAATCAGCCCGCTCGTTACCTTTTGCACGACTTAGCCTATCCCCCACGGCTTTATGATGTTCAGATAAACCAATATGTGGGGTGGCTCCCGCAGGGTTTTGTGGAGTTGGTACTGTAGTTGGCTGGCGACCTGCAGCATCCACGTAGGCATTGCCTAGAACAACAGCTATTGGATTGGAGGTTTGAACATGAGGGGATTGAGCATGACGCGGTTCTTGCCAATTAAAATCCATTGGTATTACATCTGTACCAAGACCAAGATTACCTGCGCTCGCAGCACCAGCCTGTGGTAGTTGTGCAGCGCCTCCTGCGACATCACCAAATAAACTTAAAATATCGCCATTGTGACAATCTGGATTTTTAAACAAATCACTCATAGTACCCTCATACGCCTAAAAAACATGAGAGTACTGTGACAGAACATTTAGGATATGACAAACAAAAAGTGAATTTATTAAGCTGAAACTGTATTTATATGAATTTTTTCAGTTTCAATGCCATGAACAGGTATAATTTCGATATTATGCGTTGCCGGAGGGGATGAAACAGAATTCATATATATGTCACACCACTCCCAATTTTGGGAATCGGCAAACAAGGCCTGCAAAACACGGTTATTCATATTATGACCAGGTTTGGAAGCTTCATAGTGACCAATCATCGGGCCACCAGCGATATAAATATCACCGACTGCATCCAAAACCTTGTGACGGGCGAATTCATCGCTGTGACGAAGGCCTTCAGGGTTCATAACGGCTTTTTCATCGAGCACAACAGCATTATCCATTGACCCACCAAGAGCTAAGCCCATGGCGCGAAGTGCTTTTGCTTCATGAGCAAACCCGAAGGTACGCGCGTCAGAGATTTTGGTTTCAAAATCGCCGCTAAATAATTCAATTTCAAAAGATTGTTGTCCAATAGACGGGTGAGCAAAATCAATTCCGGCCTTAAAACGAGAACCAATTCCAGGTTTTAAAGTTACAATTTTATCGCCATCAACAACACTAACTTCTTTTAAAACTTTAATGGCACGACGCGGAGCGGCCTGAGTTTTCAGACCCGCCTCATTAATAGCATCAACAAATGGCGCAGAACTTCCGTCCATAATCGGAACTTCGGGTGCGTCCAGCTCAAGAACGGCATTATCAACGCCGCACGCGGATAAGGCCGCCATCAAATGCTCAATCGTCCCGACAGAAACCCCCGCCTGATTGGCGACAACGGTGCAAAGGCGTGTATCCACAACAGAATCCCAACGGGCGGGAATCATGTTATCGCGGTCAGTCACATCGACGCGACGAAAGACTAAACCAGTGCCAATTTCGGCTGGCAACAGGCGCAAAACGGTCTCTGCGCCGGAATGAAGTCCAACGCCTGAAAGCTCAATAATACGGGAAACTGTGTGTTGCATGGCTGATCAAACCTAATATGTGCTTGTTTTTACTAGCTTAAGATAGGTTTTTAGGGCGTTTTCGGCAATTCACGGTGAGTTGCGAAATGTTACAGACAAATTTTTTGCTCATAAGTCTTCAAAAACCCTTGCCAACCCCCATCAATATCACTAGAGAAGTGGTTTCAGTGCCCACACAAACTAAAACCGCAAAAGGTCGTCAAAACATGCCAAAACGCACTGATATCAAATCCATCCTCATCATCGGCGCAGGTCCTATTATTATTGGTCAAGCGTGTGAGTTTGACTATTCGGGGACACAGGCTTGTAAAGCCCTGAAGGAAGAAGGTTACCGGGTTATTCTGGTGAATTCGAACCCTGCGACGATTATGACTGATCCGTCATTGGCCGATGCAACCTATGTTGAGCCGATTACCCCTGAAATCGTTGCCAAGATTATCGAGAAAGAGCGTCCTGACGCACTCCTCCCGACCATGGGTGGACAAACGGCACTCAATACGGCTTTGGCATTATCCAAAAACGGCACGCTTGCAAAATTCAATGTGGAATTGATCGGCGCGAATGAAGACGCGATTGAGAAAGCCGAAGACCGTCAAAAATTCCGCGACATCATGGATCAGATCGGCCTTGAAAGCCCGAAATCGGAAGTTGTTAAAAATCTGCAACAAGCGATGGATGCCCTGCCGAAAATCGGCCTTCCTGCCATTATCCGTCCGTCCTTTACATTGGGCGGCACAGGTGGCGGGATTGCGTATAACCGCGAAGAATTCGAGAAAATTGTTCGTGAAGGTTTGGATGCCTCCCCGATCACCGAAGTTCTGGTCGAAGAATCTGTCCTCGGCTGGAAAGAATATGAAATGGAAGTTGTCCGCGATAAAAAAGACAATTGCATCATCATCTGCTCCATCGAAAATATCGACCCGATGGGCGTGCATACAGGCGACTCTATTACCGTTGCCCCTGCCCTTACCTTGACCGACAAAGAATATCAAATCATGCGTAACGCATCGCTGAAAGTTCTGCGTGCAATTGGTGTTGAAACAGGCGGATCAAACGTCCAATACGGGATTAACCCTGTGGATGGCCGCATGGTTGTCATTGAGATGAATCCACGCGTGTCACGCTCTTCTGCCCTCGCGTCCAAAGCAACTGGCTTCCCGATTGCAAAAGTTGCGGCGAAATTAGCGGTTGGCTACACACTCGATGAGCTCGGGAACGATATTACTGGTGGCCGTACACCTGCATCGTTTGAGCCGACCATTGACTACGTCGTCACAAAAATTCCACGTTTCGCATTTGAAAAATTCCGTGGCACAGATAACAACCTCTCCACCGCCATGAAATCGGTTGGCGAAGCAATGGCGATTGGTCGCAATTTCGAAGAGAGCATGCAAAAAGCCTTACGCTCCCTCGAAAAAGGCCTGACAGGCTTTGACGATCAACCAATCGGAGGCGCAGGCGAAACACCTGACTCAGACCAAATCCGCGCATCTCTCTCCAAAACATCACCGCAACGTATTTTGTACATTGCGCAAGCAATGCGTTACGGGATGAGCAACGAGGATATTCACGCGATTACAAAATTTGATCCATGGTTCTTGGGTCGTATTCGCCATATCATTGATACTGAGGCCGCCGTCAAAGCAAATGGTCTTCCGACCACGGGCGAAGGATGGATGAAATTAAAATCCATGGGATTCTCTGATGCCCGACTTGCAAAACTGGTTGGCGTGAAAGAAGAATCTGTGACCAAAGCGCGCCACAAACATAATATCCGCCCGGTTTATAAACGCGTGGATAGTTGTGCGGCAGAAATTCCATCCGACACACCTTATATGTATTCCACATACGAAGGTGACGGCGTCAACCCTGCGGTTTGCGAGATGGAACCAACGGATAAGAAAAAAGTCATTATTTTAGGTAGCGGCCCCAACCGTATCGGTCAGGGAATTGAATTCGACTATTGCTGCGTTCACGCGGCCTACGGCCTGAAAGACGCAGGGTACGAGACCATCATGGTCAATTGTAACCCTGAAACAGTATCCACCGACTATGACACATCCGACCGCCTTTATTTCGAACCATTAAGTGCCGAAGATGTGATTGAACTCATCCAAGCCGAATCCAAAAATGGCGAAGTGGTCGGTGCGATTGTTCAATTGGGCGGACAAACTCCATTGATGCTCACCAAAAAATTGATGGCAGCAGGGATTAAGATTCTCGGCACTGATCCGGACTCCATCGACATTGCCGAAGACCGTGAACGCTTCCAAAAACTCCTCAAACAATTGAAATTGCGCCAGCCTGAAAACGCCCTCGCAAAATCAGTCAAAGAAGCGATTGAGAAAGCCGAAGTCTTGGGCTTCCCGATTGTGATCCGTCCATCCTATGTGTTGGGTGGCCAAGGCATGGAAATCGTGCAGACGATGGAAGAACTGCAACGCTACATTAATACTGCTGTAAAAGTTTCCGGTGACAGCCCTGTGCTGCTTGACCGTTACTTAAGCGGCGCAATTGAAGTGGACGTTGATACATTGTCAGACGGCGAAGATGTGTTTGTGACAGGCGTCATGGAACATATTGAAGAAGCAGGTATCCACTCCGGCGACAGTGCGTGTGTTCTCCCTCCGCACTCCCTCTCCTATAAAACCGTTCGCGAGATTGAAAAGCAGGCTGAGCAATTGGCACGAGCCCTTAAAGTCAAAGGATTGATGAACGTCCAATTCGCGGTGAAATATAATCCTGATAATGGCGAAAATGAAATCTATATTATCGAGGTCAACCCACGTGCCTCCCGTACCGTGCCTTTCGTTGCGAAAGCCACAGGAACTCAAGTCGCGAAAATCGCGGCGCGGATTATGGCGGGTGAAAAACTCTCCTTCTTCCGTAACCAAGGACTCCTGAAAGGCATGACCCCTGACCATATCGCGGTGAAAGCCCCTGTATTCCCGTTCTCACGCTTCCCGGGCGTTGACCCGATCCTCGGCCCTGAGATGAAATCAACGGGTGAGGTCATCGGCCTTGACCGTGAAATCGGTCACGCCTTTGCGAAAGCGCAAATTGGTGCGGGGATTAAAATTCCGGCATCGGGCACAGTGTTCCTGTCTGTGAAAGATGATGACAAAGAAGGACTTATTCCGTTGGCCAAAGAACTCTCTCAACTGGGATTCAACTTGGTGGCAACGGGCGGAACTTGCACCTTCCTTAAAAATGCAGGACTTCCGGTCACGCGCATTAATAAGGTGATGGAAGGCCAACCCCATGTGGCAGACGCCCTGATCAACGGTGATATTCATTTGATTATCAACACCACCAAAGGCTCTCAAACCGTGGTCGATGCCTTCTCCATCCGCCGATTGGCCCTGATGAACAAAATCCCGTATTACACCCTCCTGACCTCTGCTAAAGCAGCTGTTATGGCGATACGGGCATTGCGTGCCAAAGACCTGACGGTTGAGCCGTTGCAGTCTTATTTCTAAAAAAACAAAAGGCACCGTGAGGTGCCTTTTTTATAAATCTGTTTAAGCAGGCTCGCGTGAATTTAAGGCTTTTTGTACATCAGCAGCCAAAGCCCGCAAGTGTATGTGCTGGCTCACTTCATCTTCCACAACCCTTGAATTCACAACGTCCCCTTGATGAGAGGCAGAAAATGCAGCGCTGGATCTACGGGCAGAAATTATCTGGAACGCGGTATACATTGCCTTTGGAATCTCCTCTTCAGGTGTTCCCTTAAGACGCATCGTGGCTACAAACCCCTTCGCAGCCTCATAAGCCTCACACAAATCAGCGTCCACAGTCTGTCTCAGGGCACGAAGTCTATTTCTAACTGCCTCGTTTGATGAGGCGGACATCGCTTCCATAGTTCTCTCTATTTCTTCTAATCCATCCAAGTTAGTTTCATTAACCGCCATATAACACCCCTCCATAAATTAAACTGCATGCAAAATATCACCTCATTTTTATTATGTCAATATTTTGTTGGCATTTATTGAATCTTGATCAATCAATCCCCGATAATACGAAACTGAATCCACTTTAGTTGACGAATCTCCATTAAAACTCTATCTTCATCAAATGTTCCCGCCCGATCTGGCGGGTTCTTTATTTTATAAAGGCCACATAAAGGATTGATGTTTATGGACAAAATACCAATGACCATTGAAGGATTTGAAAAACTCGAGGCCGAGTTGAAAATCCTGAAATCTATTGAACGCCCTGCGGTGATAGCGGCGATTGCCGAGGCACGCGGTCATGGTGATCTATCCGAAAATGCTGAATACAGCGCCGCCCGCGAACGCCAAAGCTTTATCGAAGGCCGCATCAAGGAACTCGACGCGGCCCTGTCCATCGCACAAATTATCGACCCAAAAACCTTGTCCGGTCACATCGTCAAATTCGGGGCATACGTTCATATTGTTGACGAGGATGATGAAGAGGAACTGAAATTCCAGATCGTTGGTCAATACGAATCCAACGCCGATGGTGGTAAAATTTCTGTAACCGCCCCTATCGCCCGCGCCCTGATTGGAAAAGCCATTGGTGATAGTGTTGAAGTGCATACACCAAAAGGCCGCCGCAGTTACGAAATCATCATGGTGATATACGAATAATGTCAAAAAACATTCTGGTCATCCGCCATATGTATTCTGCCGACCTTTGTTCACTGGAAACAGTGTTCAAAGAATATGGTTTTAACCTGACAAAGGTGGAAGGGTTTTCAACAGACCTGTCGCAAATCAATCCTCTAGACTATGACGCTGTCATTGTTCTTGGCGGTTCCATGGGCGTTTATCAGGCTGATTTATTCCCCTATTTGAATGACGAAATGGAATTAATCCGTAAATGTGTCGCCGCCGACCATCCAATGCTCGGTATTTGCCTCGGGTCGCAACTCACCGCAGGGGCGCTTGGCCAGAAAGTTTATAAAGGAACAGCAGGCCGTGAAGTCGGGTTCATGGATATTGAATTAACCGAAGCCGCGATCAACACACCGCTCCGCCATTTCCACAAATCGAAAACGAAAATTTTCCAATGGCATGGCGACACATTCGATTTACCGCCCGAGGCAAAACTCCTTGCCTCCTCACCTCAATATCAAAATCAGGCCTTCCAAATCGGTAGGAATATCTTTGCAACCCAATTCCATCCCGAAGTCGATCATAACGGTATATCCAATACTTTAGTTGAGTGTTGTAACGAAGTTGATGTGATGGGACTTCGTCAGCAAGCACATGCAAACCTTCCTGTGATGGTTGCGCAGCTTCGCTTTTTTGCCCACGACCTCCTCAAACATTGGTCGCTTCTTTAGCCCCTGTCTTTCTCCCTTAATATTTTATTTACATAATATAGTATATACTAATCAAGTATGGGACTGAACAATCTTCTGGGTGGGGGATTTTCTATGAAAAAAAATGAATCAGATTTATCTGCGTTCAAAGACGCGCCTGCACTTGTACTTGATGACGACAGCGCATCAAGAGCTATATTAATCGACTTCCTCCATGAATTGGGGTTCAAAGATATCACCGAAATGAAAAGCGGTGACGATGCCCTTCAATTCTTTGAGGATCATAAAGATTGGCGCGGTATTATTCTGTGCGACTGGAACATGCCGAATATGAGCGGAACAGAGTTTTATACCCACGTCAAAAAAGACAAACCTGATATTCCGTTCATTATGGTGACAGGTCGCAATGACGAAGAATCAGTGATTCATGCCAAGGATAACGGTATCTACGCCTATATCCTCAAGCCATTCTCCCTGACTGAACTGGAACGCAAAATTGTGACCGTTTCTCTCAAGCATTCCTCCTTTCTTTTTACCCCGCTGGCATCTGAAACCATGCCACCAGCCTATAGTATCTAATTGAATTAGCTTTATTTTTATCAAAATCGAACAAAGAGAAATTTTTGTTCCTTTTTTGTTCTTTACAAAAAGAACAAATATGGTACAAATGAGTCATAGGAAAAGATCACCGAATCGGGCAGAAAGGAAATACCCAATGTCAGTCACACCATTTAAAGGAAACGAGTCTATGGATAAATCAGCGTCAGAAAAAGGCAAAGCTCTGGAAGCCGCATTACAACAGATTGAACGCGCCTTCGGCAAAGGTTCAATTATGAAGTTATCAGGCGATGACAGTTCCAAAATGGATGTAGAATCTGTCTCGACAGGCTCTTTGGGGCTGGACATTGCCCTTGGTATCGGTGGACTTCCGCGCGGACGTATCATTGAAATTTTCGGCCCTGAATCATCAGGTAAAACCACCCTCGCCCTCCAAGTCATTGCCGAAGCTCAAAAAGCGGGCGGCACTTGCGCGATTGTCGATGCCGAACATGCTCTTGATCCATCTTACGCCAAAAAACTGGGCTGTAACCTCGAAAATCTCCTCATCTCACAACCGGATACCGGTGAACAGGCTTTGGAAATTGTGGACACTCTCGTCCGCTCAGGCGCACTGGATGTTCTGGTCATTGACTCTGTTGCGGCACTTGTTCCACGCGCAGAGCTTGAAGGAGAAATGGGCGATAGCCATATGGGATTACAAGCCCGCCTGATGTCACAGGCTCTTCGTAAAATTACCGGTTCGATCTCTCGCTCCAATACAGTCGTGATTTTCATTAACCAAATTCGTATGAAAATCGGGGTGATGTTCGGCTCCCCTGAAACAACCACTGGCGGAAATGCCCTGAAATTCTACGCCTCTGTCCGCCTTGATATCCGCCGTATCGGATCAATCAAAGACAAAGAAACTGTGACAGGGAATGAAACCAAGGTCAAAGTCGTTAAAAACAAAATGGCACCTCCGTTCCGCGAAGTGAAATTCGACATCATGTATGGCGAAGGCATTTCAAAAACAGGTGAATTGATCGACTTGGGCGTACAGGCCAATCTGGTTGAAAAATCAGGATCATGGTTTGCCTATGATGGTCAACGTGTCGGACAAGGCCGTGAAAACGCCAAACAATTTATGAAAGACAATCCTGAAGTTGCCGCAAAACTCGAAAATCAAATCCGTATGAAGGCGGGCGTTGTGGCCGATGCCATGCTCACCTCCCCTGAAGCCGACGAAGCCGCAGAAGCCGCTCTCGACGCCTCAATGGATAACGAGGACACACCAACCCCTTCCAAATCCAAAAAATCAGCTTAATTTTTTTGGGAACGAACTAATAGATACTCATCATCATCACCCGATTTATGCGGGTGATGAGTAGTTCCCGAAGATTATCCAGAACATACCTCACGCCAAAATTTTAAAAAACGCAAAACGAACTAATAGATCACAAAAATATCATTTATAATCAATAAGTTATAAACACGCATCCACCACACCATAATCTACTTCCCTTTCCATCCCTCTCTCCTATATATCTTCTTCATACAGATAAAGAGAACACCATGGCCCTTACAACAATCTCCGTGCGCGGTGCGCGCGAACATAATTTAAAAAATATCAATGTGGATTTACCGCGTGATAAGTTGATTGTTGTAACTGGCCTGTCAGGTTCAGGGAAGTCATCGCTTGCTTTTGACACGATCTATGCCGAAGGGCAACGCCGCTACGTTGAAAGTCTCTCGGCCTATGCCCGCCAGTTTTTGGAGATGATGCAAAAACCGGATGTGGATTCTATCGAAGGCCTCTCCCCCGCTATCTCTATCGAACAAAAAACGACCAGTCGTAATCCACGATCCACTGTCGGGACGGTGACTGAAATCTATGACTATATGCGCCTCCTCTGGGCGCGGGTTGGTATTCCCTATTCTCCCGCCACTGGCCTCCCGATTGAAAGCCAGACGGTGACCCAGATGGTTGACCGCATCATGGCAATGGGTGACGGCACCAAACTCTACCTCCTCGCCCCCATCGTTCGTGGTCGTAAGGGGGAGTATAAAAAGGAACTGAAGGAATTACAGGCCAAAGGTTTTCAACGCGTCAAAATTGATGGTACCATCTATGAAATCAGCGAAGCGCCTGTTTTGGATAAAAAATTCAAACATGATATTTCGGTTGTCGTTGACCGCTTGGTCATTCGTGACGACATTAAAAGCCGTTTAGCGGATTCCGTTGAAATGGGACTTCGCTTGGCAGATGGCCTTCTGATTGCC
>MEMI01000026.1:0-11583 GCA_001767915.1 Alphaproteobacteria bacterium RIFCSPHIGHO2_02_FULL_46_13
ATCCTTCGATTATAACACAAAATTTCTATCTCAACAAATCGACTGTTTTGCTCATCATATCGCGGGTTTGGGTGAACATTCCCATATTGGCCTGATAAGATTTGGTTGCTTCTTTCATGTCCATGGCCTCAATCAATGAATTGACGTTCGGCATGGTCACATAGCCATCGGCATCGGCTGACGGATGACCCGGCATGTATTTTTTCAGATATTCTGATTTTTTATCATCAATGACCTTATCAACAGCTACCATTTTTTCGCCGCTGGCTTTATCCAGAACATTCTTGAACATAATTTGTTTACGGGTATAGGGTAAGTCACCTGCTTTTTCAGGGGCTGTATCCGCGTTGGCCGTATTCTGCGCGATCACGTTGATACGTTCACTTTGAACACGCATTCCGGAACTAGCGAGTTTCATGGTTGCAAAAAAATCTGTCATGTTAATCTCCTATTCCTTATGATTTCTTACCAACTGATGTTCTCACCATATCTGCCGCATTGCGGTACAGATTCAACATCAATGTATAATTCATTTGAACATCACTGGACTTGACCATTTGCTCTTCAAGGACGACCGAGTTGCCATCGGGCTTCACTTCGTAAGGGCTTTTGCTCTTAGCCATTTTCGGGTTGGGTGATTGGTCGGGGGCAGCCATATGGGCTGGATTGCTCTCTTCCATCATCACATGCATTTTATTCTTACTGACATTCGCAACCAATTTCGAGAAATCGACTTTTCTTAAATCTTGGGACATATAACCCGGAGTATCGGCATTTGCCACGTTCTGGGAAATAACCTTTTGACGTTCGGCCAAATAGGACATTTTTGCGTTCATAGCCTGAAAAAGACTGATATTTTCGATTGTCATGTTCCTACCCCTTATGTTCTTCTATGTTGGATCATGTGACAGGGAAAGATTTGCAGAAACCATGCCAGATAAACAGATTCCGCCATCAGAGGGTATCGATATAGCCGAGAACGGCCTAACCCCTTCAAATATAACGCAAAAACCAAAAAACCCGACTGCCGTGGCGATCACAGCAGGCGATACAAAAGATGCCGCGCCCCGCATTACCGCCGCAGGACGGGGAAAAATTGCCGAGCAAATCCTACAATTGGCCTTTGCAAACGGCATAAAAGTCCGCGAAGACAAGGAACTTGCCGAAATGCTGGCCAAAATAGAATTGGATAGCCCAATTCCATCGGACGCCTTTCTGGCAGTTGCCGAGGTCTTATCATACGTCTATAAAGCAAATGGCGAGCCAAATCCGTTTGATGTGCTTCAGGCACTCGAAAAATCATAGGAAAAAGAGACAGAATAATGGAAACCAACGAAGTTTTACGATTTTTAAGCGCCTTGGTGTTTGTGATCTCCCTGATGGGCGGGTTGTGGCTTATCCTGAAAAAGATGGGCATTAATGGCGGCTTTACCCTGCAACAGGGCAAAAAACGCCGACTGGCCCTTGTTGAAATGCTGCCCATCGATACAAAACACAAAGCTGTATTGTTACGCTGTGATGACAAAGACCATCTTGTCATCTTGGGTCCAAACGGCGAAACTGTAGTTGAAAAGTCTATACAGGTTCAGGAAGAAAAAACAGATGCCTAAAAAAACATTCTCAATATCACCTCTGAAACTTATTTTAACGGTTATCACTCTTTCCATCTGCTTTCACGGGCATGATGCGATTGCGCAAGTCCTGTCGCTCGATATGGGCGGAGAAGAAAAAAACGGGACACTGACCGGACGTATCGTCCAGATGATGGGACTCCTCACCATCCTCTCCCTCGCCCCGTCAATTTTGATGATGATGACATCCTTCACACGGATTATTGTGGTGTTGTCATTCCTGCGTTCTGCCATCGGACTTCAACAAACCCCGCCGAACTCGGTGATGGTTTCTCTCGCTTTGTTCATGACATTTTTCATTATGGCGCCGACCTTTCAAAAATCCTATGACGCAGGGATTAAGCCCCTCATCAACGAAGAGATTGACGAGGTCGAAGCCTTTAAACGCGCGACCGAGCCGTTTAAAATGTTCATGTTAAAACAAACACGCGAAAAAGATTTGATGTTGTTTATGGACGCATCAAAAACCGCAAAAGTTGATAAGGCGGTTGACGTTCCGTTACAGGTTGTCATTCCGTCTTTTATGATTTCCGAACTGCGCCGCGCGTTCGAAATCGGCTTTATGCTGTTCCTCCCCTTCCTTGTAATCGACATTGTGACATCGTCGATTTTAATGTCGATGGGGATGATGATGTTACCGCCGATTATGATCTCGATGCCGTTTAAAATTATTTTCTTCGTTCTGGTTGACGGATGGAATCTGGTCTGCGGATCCTTGATCAAAAGCTTTGACATGGGACCAATGGATTTAACTGCAGGAATACCTACACCCGCAGTGACAACACAATAGATTTTTTTTGATTAATCGCCCAGAACTTGATCTGCTTTTAACCCCGGAACATTCCGCAAACCTTCTGGCACAGCGACGGAACTTTCTTTGTCGCCATTTGCAGACGGCGGAAGAATAGCCGTCTTTGACGGAGTATCCGCTGCCTTAAAACTCGTCAAGAAATCTTTAAAGATACTGGTTTGATCAATAATCGAATTAATCGTGTCACGATCAGCGAGCAATGATGACTGGCGCGGGCGTGTTACCACATCAAATTTCTGGGCTTTGGATGTAGCTGCCATTGCATCGGAATAACGCTCCCGTAAATTCGCAAGCACATAACGGTTATCGGCAAGATACAAAGCAACCGCCCAATTCAACAACAAATCCGCTTGATCGTCCGACAGAGGACGGGTCAACGTGATATTTTGATTTTGCACCAATTGTTCGAGTGAGTCTGCGGCGTCTTGCCATTTCTTGCCGCGCCATGCGATATCTGCCTTCAACCTTAATGAATTATCGTCTTGTGGAAGTAAGGCAAGTGCCGCAAATGCTTCGTCGGGTTTGCCTTTCAGGGAGTATGCTTTGGCGCGCAACAACCCAATATCTTCCTGCTTGGCAAGCACGTCTTGAGATGGAAGACCTTTCAACATATTTTCGGCCTTATCCAGCGATACAAGCGCATCATCAGGTTTCATGTCCATGTTCTGAAGGGTTGCCAGACGAATGGCAACTGATGCCCCCTCTAACCCACTCAGGCCACCATCAATTTGTTTTTTCAGCAATGCGGCTGCGCGCGGCAATAAATCTGCCGTTGCCATCCGCTCGGCCAATTGGCGTGTCAGGGCTTCACCTTCTGCCCCGGGGGGAACCAAACTTGCAAATTCATTATAAAGAACCAGAATATCAACCGGTGAAATATTTTTTATTTTCTCGGGCGCAAATAAATTTTTAAACGCATCCCGCATATCTGTATCGATTTTCTTACCCTGCTCTGACGACGGGTTCAACGAATGCGCCAGTTGCATCAATGTGATGGCCTTCACAGGTTCATTATTCGCCAGATAAATTTTAGCCAGATTATAATTGATGGATACTTCCAAATCATCACCGCGCCATGCATAACGCAAACCTTCAAGGCTATCGACAGCTTTGTCTTGCGTAATTTCTTTGGAATCCAGTTGCATCATCGTCAATGCAAAGCGTGCCTTGGCTCTGTATAAATCATCTTTACCATCGGCTAACCCTTTCCAAATTGCTTTGGCTTCTTCGGGTTTTTTGATCTGGCGATCCATCTCGCCTTTCAGGTAATCATAGGCAGATGCATAAGGCAGTTCCATCTTGTCCCTGATCGGCTCAAGAATATCCAGAAATTTTTTGGCTTTCTCTAAATTCCCCTCACGCAAGGAAACCTCGGTCAGAGTTAAGCCAAGCGGGGTTTTGACATCATCCGTATAGGAATCAACAATTGCCGTATCATTCGGCAATATTTTTGCCGCCTGTTGCCAGTCATCTAATTTGGCGAGGGTGAAGGCCTTCCAATACGGGGTATCCGCCACATCGTTCAAACTGGCATTTGAGAATATTTTATAAGCTTCTTTTGGTTTCCATGACAAGGCGTCCGCGGCACCCATCAAAGCCATAAATTCCGGATTGGATTCAATCTCCGGCTCATAGCTTTCTGCCAGTTCCAGATAACCAATGGCCTCCGGCGCATAATTAAAAGACAGCGCCAACTGGGCAAGACCTATCAGCCCTTCTGCTTTCTTTGTATCGGTTTGCTTGCCCATAGCGGACATGATCAAGCGTTGATTATCAGAGAGGCTTTCTTTATCACCGACCTGCCAGTCCTTAAAATTATAGATACGCGACATATCTTTCGGGGCAGCAGGATTCGCAGATGAATTTGTTTCAGGCGAATGGTGTGTAGCACTCTGTCCCGCTGTTATAAAATCCTGATCGGACGCAAGTTCCAATCCGCCATCTTTGGTCAACAAAAGCCCGTTATCTGTTTTAGATATTTTCAAATCATCTGACTTGGGCACAACTGCCAAGCCGACATAAGATGGGAGGCTATCAAGATCAACAAAACTTTGTGATCCACCTGTAAAATCTTTTGCAGATTCAACGAGGCCGACAGTGATCTTATCACCCACTTCAGGGTCTTGAATTTCAATCGTGCGGTTTATCGCCTCCGCTGGCCACAAAAGGCTTGGGGTGACTTGCTCACCATCTTTATCAAAAATATGTTTGTAGGGAATAGGCATAGGTTTTGATTTTGGATGATCCGTCAATTCCAGCTTCCAAACCAATCCTCCGCCTGCTGCCGACATCTGTAACCCTTCCGGAATCTTGATACGGAATGTGGACGTGCCGTCAGCTGATGGGATCGGCTCGAACGTTCCTAATGGCTCTGCCCCGTTACTGGTTATTTGCGGAGGCAATTTGACATTGTCCTTCCCCTGCACCATCCACACATATCCATTGCGCTCAAAAATCGCCAACGGAATAGAGGTAGTGGAGGTAATGGCTATATTATATGTTTTATCTTTTTTGACAGGCGCGGGATCAGTAGTTGCAGGGGCAGTTGCAGGAGCAGCTTCATGTCCCTGATCAACGATCACATTTTTTTCATTCGCCAATTTTTCCTGAACGGCTTTCTCAAGATTTTTAGCAGGTTCAGCCCCTGCTGCCGTTTCAATTTTCGAGGCTAGATTGACAGGCTCTGTTTTTGTGTTCTTCGAAGTATCTTTAGGGGCGTCTTTTACAGCCTCACCTTTAATGTCAATAATCAATCTGTTGTCGGCGGACAAATGGCGAACATTTTGTCCTTTTGCAAAACTGATTTCAACTTGGTTCGGAGATATAATTTTATAATCGGTAATGCGGGACAAAGATGTGGGTGCTGTACCATCTGCGGTTAAATCAACACCATCCACAAAATTAATAATAATGCGATCCGGCAATTCTTGGGTTGTGAATTTGACAGCGGAAGACGGGGACGTTCCCCAATCGAACACAACGCGGGAATAACTATCCTTATCACTGCTCCGGACTTTGACCTTGGGCAGATCGACTTTATCTGCCGCAAATGCAGCAGATGACAATAAAGCCAAAGTCATGACAGACGAGAGGAATGGGCGGATTCGTACCATCTTTAGAAATTGCCACAGTCCAAGCGATACGACAAGGACAAGCCATCATAAAAACAATAAAACCCCCGAATTTTACAAATTATTTTCGGGGGCTTTTTATATGCTGACATTACATTTTAAAACAAGTCGGCAAGTAATTTGTCAATATCGGACTGGCTTACCGCTTTATCAGCCATTTGAGGACCATTGAGCAGTTTCGCGTCCCCTTCACGGGTGTCAACAAGGGCACTGTTCGGTAGCCCCGGAATCTTATCCTCAAGGACAGCCATTAAATTACTGACTTTTTCATCAATTTGCTTAATGCTGCGAACGACTTTGGTGATGCGTTGCCCTGTAATATCCTGGAAAGAGCATGCTTCCAGAATTTTTGTCACTTCGCCCAACAAATAGTCTTTATGCTCCGCCCCCAGCTTATCTGCATAAGCCGTTAAAGCATCGCAGGAATCCATAATTGTCCCCGTTGCAACTTCTGTCGCTTCAACAACGGCATCCAGTTCATCCGTGGCATCAGGAATATGTGTTCCTGATACATCGCTTGCGCGGGATGCACTAATTTCCTTGCGCGTTTCTTCGATCAGGTTATGCAACGCCTTTAGTTCAAGATAAATATTCTCTCTTGAAACATCTTCCGCAGCCTCGACCTTCTCGATCACTGAGTTAATAATTTGTACAACCTTGTCGCGGCCGATATCATTTTTTAAATTGCTCATAACCATACCCTCCCAGGAATATGTAATCAGAGATGCGAAAAAATAAGGTAATTAAAACGTCTGAATTAGAAATCGCCCAGAACGGAAGACATTTTTGCCTTTAAAGTTTCAGCGTTAAACGGCTTCACAATATAGTTGCTAACCCCTGCTTGCTTTGCGGCAATCACGTTCTCAGTCTTACTTTCCGCCGTAATCATGATGAACGGAACATTTCCGTTGGTAGGCAGAACGCGCACAGCTTTCAAAAGATCAAGACCTGACATTGGTTCCATATTCCAGTCGGAAATGACCAAGCCATAGGTTTTTTCCTTAAATTTTTGTAAGGCCATAGAACCGTCTGTGGCCTCATCAACATTGGAGAATCCCAGCTGTTTCAACAGATTACCGATAATGCGCAGCATCGTTTTATAGTCATCAACGATCAACACATTCATATTTTTATCAACAGTCATAGATTTCTCCTTAGGGCATAATTGGGCATAGATGTGCGACTGAAAATTGTCGCGTGGTTCATCGTGCCATGAAAATATTAATAAATTACTACGCAGAGAACGCAGAATTAAGGACTTATGGAACTTCAGGGAGCTTTTTCTGCTCCGCCAGAAGGGTTGTCAACGCTTTCGCACGATCGGCATCCATCAAAGCGATGATCGGTCCGGATTTTGATTCCGGCATACTGCTAATCACATCCATCAGAATATCGGTATCCAATGTATTGAAAATACGCGCCGCATCTTTTGGCTTCATGCCTGAATAGATTTTGACAAGGCTTTGAATACGGGCGGCCTCGGCTGCGGTTTGTTGTTTGAGCAAATCTTTCAACTCGTCACGAACGCCTTCCATTTCAGTGACTTTTTTATCCAGTTCTTTTTGGGCGGCTTCTAACAATGCTTCGCGTTCACTTAGTTTTTTCTCGCGCTGATCCAATTCATCACGACGTTTGGTTAAGTCCTGAAACACTTCGTTTTTCAAAGTTGAATCTGCGGCATCGGTATCTGACGCATCTTGCCATTTTTTATCGGTTGTTTTTTTGTCATCCGCTGGCGCAGCAGGATCTGTTGACGGCAATGTGATATCTTTTTCTGACTTCTCATCACTGGATTTCAATTCATCCCTAGGCGGCTCAGTCACAGGGGATTCAGTTGCGGCGGTCTTAGGTTCGTCCCCCTTCTCGTCTGGTTTAGCTGGCGTTGCCTCTGCGGGTTTTGCAGCATCTTCGGCATACGCCGATCCGGACATTGTTTTTAAACTCAGATATGTATCGCCCAAACGCACCACAAACCCGAACGATGCCACCACGATAAGGACGGGCAGTATTTTTAATTTGCGAACGAAAGATTTCAAATCGAATGTCATGTTTTGTTTTTACCTTGTGGTGTACGGCGTTTTAACGCCTCGGCCAAATCTCGCTCGGCCTGTGATAAAAATCCATCATCGGATTCAAAGTTATCCGTATCATCTTCCTCTGTCTCAAAATCAGGATCGCGAATGGCAAAAAATGCTTCGGCCACTTTTTCGGCTTTTGCTTTGGTCAATGTCTCTTCATATTTTGGCGTTTTAACAGCGGTCAAAGGGGCAACAGGTTGGGAAAAACTTTGTTTCGCACCGGGATAGACCAACCCCAGCGCCTTATCATCCATTTCATCAATAATCGCACGGTTCCGAACAGCCATATTTTCCAGTCTTTCGGCAAGGGAATTGGCAGACTCCGTCATCAATTGTAGTTCATCAGACAAGGCCTGTGCCTTGGTAATCGAACGACGCAACTCATCCCCGCGGTTCGACGATAATTCATCCAGAACGGAAATCCCTTCCTGCGCGCGGGTAATCTGGTTCGATAATTCCCGGATCAGGCTTTCCATGTTGGCACGGTTGGAACGAAAACTATCCAGATGACGCGATAATTTCACAGCAAAGAAGATCGTTGCCGCCAGTAACCCGGTAATCAGAATATCAAATGCAAATGACAATTGAGGAAGAAAATGATCCATAGTTTATGTTATCAACCCAATCTAATCCGGTTCTGGTGGAATATATTTTTCAATACGAACGGCAATCCGTCCTTCTTTTTGACCCATCGGCCCAAGGAACATCGGGAAGTCGCCGCAGCGCATTTCAATTTCATCGGTAGGCTTGGTGTTGAACATGACAACTGTGCCTTTTTTCCAGTTCAGCATGTCGCGCAACATCACCGTCTTTTCACCCATGACCGCCTGAACATAGACGTCCGTGTCATACAATTCTTTGGTCAAGTGGGTTTCCCAAATCGAGTCACGTCCGAATTTTTCACCCATAAACATCTGGAGCAATAATTCGCGGACAGGTTCAAGTGTGGCATAAGGAATCAGAATTTCAACACGCCCGCCACGGTCACCCATATCAATTCGCATCCGCACCAGAACGCAAGCATTTCCGGCCTGTGTAATCGCTGCAAAGCGCGGGTTTGTTTCCATGTTTTCCAGCTTAAAACTGACCGGCGATAACGGGTCAAAGGCCGTCGACATATCATTCAATGTGACATTCAACATCCGTTCAACCAATTTGGTTTCAATAGTTGTATAGGGACGTCCCTCGACACGAATGGACGGCGTTCCCTTACGACCGCCGAGCAACACATCGACGACAGAATAAATCAGCGCACTATCGACAACAACCAATCCGTTATTGTCCCATTCCTCTGCCTTAAAGACGGTGAGCATCGCAGGAAGCGGAATAGAGTTGAGATAGTCACCAAAGCGCACCGTCGAAATTTGATCGAGTGAAACTTCGACGTTATCGGATGTTAAGTTGCGAAGTGAGGTGGACATCAATCTGACCAGACGGTCAAACACAATATCCAGCATCGGAAGACGTTCATAATTGACCAAAGCCGCATTGACCAGAGCCATCACACCGGATGTCTCGCTCTGCCCCGCGTCATCGTCAAAGCCCAGCAAGGAATCAATTTCCGACTGGTTCAGGATGCGTGCATTGACCTCGCCACCCATTGCGGCAGCCATATCATCCCCCATATCGGGTTGCACAGCCGCTTCGTCGCCGCCAGCCATGGATTCCCATTCTGACATCATGCGACGTTCTTCTTCACTCATCTGTTCAGTTTCCTGAGTTGGCGTATCGGCCATCAGATAGTCCTTTCAGGTTCCGTAAATCTTGTACTTTATTATATATAACCTAGCCCCTTACAAGAACTAGGCCAATTTGAGTTTCTTATGGCTATTGTATCAGAATTTCCTGAAAAAGGACATCCTTGACTTCAGTCGGAGCCGCCGCCGCATTCACACGGGACAAAAGTTCCATTTGCAGGCGATACATTCCCTTTGATCCGCGCAAATCCTGAATCCTCAATTCTCTCAAATAAGTCTGGAACTGGTCAATCACGCGGGGAAGAACGGCTTCGACGGCCTTCATATCCGCCTCATTTGCAAGTTCGAGTTGAACGGATAAACGCAAATATCTCGGCTGTCCATCACCGTTCAAATTGACAATCAGATCAGGGACTTTCAAAAAGGCAGGGCCTGCATGCCCCTCGCCGCCCCCTTCTTTTTTCTCGCCTTCGGCGGCATGTTCTTCTTTTTTATCCTCTTTACCAGCTTCGGCTTTTTCCCCTTCTTTGCCAGACTCAGCCTTTTCGCCATCTTTTTCGGTTTCAGCGTGAGGGGCTTTACCAAGAAGGCTGTCCAACATCCCAGTGAAATACAGACCAGCACCGCCGCCGATCAGCAGGATAAGCGGCACAAGAATCAAAATCAGTTTTTTCTTTTTATTACCCCCTGCTGAGGCCCCACCGTCCAAAGCGGGCAAGTTTTCATCTGAGCTTTCTTTTTCTGGTGTATCTGACATATCTTATCCGTGAGGTTGAAAATGAGGATGTGAATCAATTCTATCGAATCATTCTAACCAAGTCAGAGCAATCGTGGAAGGATATTCCTAAAGTTCCAATTCGCACGGTGTGAAGAAGACGGAATTTTTTGCCGTTTGCTCCATCTGATTTTTTCAGAATACCGTTTTTGCCCAGAGCCGATCTCCAAAGCGTCTCCGACAACAAGCCAACCCATTGAAAAACAACACTATTTAGATTGGCACGGTCTCTGCAATACCCTTTCCCAAGGTAAAAGCCATTCTTGGCCAAAAAGGGAATAACAAAAGGGAATATCATGGAAAGTAGCTTATATGTAGGTCTCTCCAGACAAATAGTTCTAAACAATGCCATGACCATGGTCGCCAACAACGTCGCCAACGCCAATACGGCAGGATACCGCGCACAAAACCCGATGTTTCAGGAATATATTTCCAAGGAACGGTATGACAAAGCAGATTTGTCCATGGTCTATGATATGGGGCAATATGACACAACATCCGCTGGCCCTACGCAATTAACAGGAAACCCGTATGATGTCGCCTTAAACGGCCCTGGATTTATGTCCGTTACGGCACCAAGCGGTGAAATGCAATATACACGCGCCGGTAACTTTACCGTCAATAATAACAATGAACTGGTGACCTCCAGCGGATACAAAGTATCAGGCCCGGGCGGTAATGCCATCGCCATTCCGACAGGCGCAAAGCAAGTTAATATTACCGATGCGGGTGAAATCACCGCAGATGGCAACACGGTCGGACGGATTGGTATATTTGAATTTGACAATCTTCAAGAATTAAAACCCGAAGGCAATGGCCTCTATTCCGCCAAAACACCGGGCAGACCCGCCACAGAAACCAAAATGGTTCAAGGCGCTCTCGAAGGTTCTAACGTCAATGCCATTCAGGAAACAACCCGCATGATCGAGATTTTGCGGACATACCAATCAACCATGAACATGATTAAAACTGAACAAGAGCGCCAAGTGTCGGCGATTACGACACTCGCGAAAATCAACGGATAGTTATTAGGATTTAAGGAGAAACACCATGAGATCACTTGCAATCGGATCCACAGGAATGATGGCTCAACAGATGAATGTTGACAATATTTCCAACAACATCGCCAACATGACGACCACGGGTTACAAAAGATCAAGGTTAGAATTCAAAGACCTGATGTACCAACAAATCGACCGTCCGGGGGCAACATCATCCGCCACTGGGACAATTGTGCCGACAGGTTTGTCTCTTGGTTTAGGGGTTCGCCCTGCTGCCACCTACCGTATTCAGGAACAAGGTGTTCTGGCGCAAACAGACAGCGATTATGATCTGGCGATTAATGGTCGCGGATTTTTCCAAGTGGAATTACCGAACGGTGAAACCGCCTATACTCGTGCAGGATCTTTCCAGACGAATGGCAATGGAGAGATCGTGACATCCGAAGGATACCGCCTGCT
>MEMI01000026.1:11598-35168 GCA_001767915.1 Alphaproteobacteria bacterium RIFCSPHIGHO2_02_FULL_46_13
GCCATGCAGAATATTGGACAGTTAGAAGTTGCCGACTTCGTCAACCCTGCGGGTCTTGAGGCGACAGGTGACACGATGTTCCTTGAAACCGAAGCATCGGGACAACCGATCACAGCCAATCCGGGAACAGATAATCTGGGAACAATTCGCCAAGGGATGCTCGAGCAATCAAACGTCGACTCAGTCAAGGAAATCACCCTGCTGATTACCGCGCAACGGGCTTATGAGATGAACTCCAACGTCATCAAAACCTCCGACCAGATGATGGATACGATCAATCAGTTAAGATAGTCATAATATTTAAACTGGCACAGGGTTTGCATAGGTAAAAGATAGGAAAAAACTGCACTGCGTGAACAGGAGAAAAAGATGAAAACAAGTCAACGGACCATTAATCAACTTGGACTTCAAACCGTAAAAACCATTGCTCTTTTAATGGCTTTTGTGGGTTTCACCTTCCTGCTGTCGAACACCACCGTCAGCACCCTTGAAAATACTTTTGCACATTATGAAGAAAATACCGACGTTTTTAAAATTCTACATGACTAAACAATAATAAAAAAATGGGTAGTAAAATGACAAAATTTGAAAAACAAGAAACCAGCCAAAGCATCCTTTATATGTGCCGCGTCACATTTAAAACGATGACCATTGGCTTGGCGATTACTTACGGGATTTTATACGCCTTCATCAGCATTAAATCAGCCGAAGCCGCGACCCTGAAACCTGATGCCATGATCTCAAAAAATGTTGTGATGGTCTCTGATCTGTTCGATGATGTACCACCCAAACAAGATGCCATTGTCGGCAACGCCCCTACCCCTGGTCAGACAGTTATTCTAAACGCCAAATCATTAGAACGCATTGCCAGCACCTACGATATAAAATGGAAATCCACTGGCCCCGCTGATCAGATCGTCGTCCGCAGTGTTGTGCAAACCATTCCTGCATCCGATATTCTGGCCGTTGTTAAAAAAGACCTGATTGCGCGTGGCGTTGATGGAAAGTTTGAAGTCACCTTGAACAATATTACTCCGACCATTACCCTTCCGGGCAATGTTGAAACAACTGTTGAAATTTCACAGATGAACTACACCCCGGGACGCGATGTATTTACAGCCGTTCTGGCCGCCCCGAGCGCCCTCAACCCGATCAAAACATTAAGTGTCAGTGGCCTGATCGAGAAAACCGTTCAAATTCCTGTCCTGACAAAAGGCGCACTTGCAGATGATATTATCAGTGCCAGCGACCTTGAATGGATTGATGTGCCAACCCGTCAGATGGTCAATGACACGATAGTCGATGCAGATAAATTAATTGGCAAAACCCCTGTCCGTATGGTTGAGGCTGGCGTACCGGTTCGGGTTCGTGATGTGAAGTCTCCTCAACTTGTGGCACGCGGTGACGAGGTTCTGTTGCAGTTCAATCAAGGTGGTTTACAACTGACCGCCAAAGGAAAGGCAATGCAGAATGGTGCAGAAGGTGAAGTGATCCGTGTCCTCAATCTCTCAAGTAACCAATCCCTGCGTGCCGAAGTTACTGGAAATAAAATAGTCGTCGTACAATAAATATAAAGAAAACGAACAACCAAAAGGTGGGTAAAATGAAAACAAGTATAGCCGTAGGTCAAACAAAAAATATCATCCTGCTCATGCTGGCTGCGTCAAGCCTCACCGCATGTAACACGGTCGACAGATTAAATGAAATCGGTATGGCGCCCAAACAATCCGCCATCATCGACCCGACCATGAGCGCAGGATATCAACCCGTATCCATGCCGATGCCTGTGAAAACAGAATTCCCGCAACAGGCCAACTCCCTCTGGACAGGCGAAAAACAAGGCTTTTTCAAAGACCAACGCGCCAAGACTGTGGGCGACATCATGACCGTTGTCATTGATATCGATGACAAAGGAAAGATGGAAAACGCAACCGACCGCAAGAGAGCCACATCTGAATCCGCTGGCCTCCCTGCACTTTTAGGATATGAAACCAAACTCAATAAAATTTTGCCAGATGCGGTTGACCCAAGCAATCTTTTAAGCGGAACGTCTTCATCATCTTATGCAGGTGACGGTACAACTGACCGCAAGGAAAAAATAAAAATGAAACTTGCCGCCACCGTGACCCAGCTTTTGCCAAACGGCAATATGGTGATCAAAGGTATTCAGGAAGTTCGCGTCAACTACGAAAACCGAGTTTTACAATTAGCAGGTGTTGTCCGTCCCCAAGACGTGAATGTGGACAATACCATCTCCTATGATCAAATTGCGGAAGCCCGCATTTCATACGGAGGCAAAGGCCAGATAACTGATGTCCAACAACCGCGGAACGGCGCACAGCTCATGGATATATTGTTCCCGTTCTAAAATTGACATCATAAAAGAGTACTACCCTACCTACCCTTACTACCCACTCAACTCTGCCGGCTTGTGAAGAATTCACAGCCGGTTTTCTTTTTATAACAAAGGGTTATGAAATATTATTGAAAACAAAAAGCCTTTCTGGTAAGAAAAGTCCTATAATGACACTTGAGGAGCGTTTTATGACCTATCGCAATGACGATCTGCCCATTTGCACAGACGACCTGCGCGTTGACACACTAGCCATAGAGTTAGTAGGGCTTAAGCCTGTTTGGGCAACAGCAAATCGCGACTATCTGCGCTCTTGTGAAATCTTAAAAGAACTGGACGCCTTGAATCCCTCACGTTGTCAAAAACAACAAATTGTGACCTATGTACGCCTACAATGGAAAGACTCCGCGAGTAAAGCAGAGTCCATGGGTGTGTTCGCCCGTCGTGCGACCATTGATAAGGTTTCCGAACAGCTTTCTGGCATTTGTCTTGTAAAAGCAAGCCAGAGCCATGACGTTTTAGATTTGGAAGTTTGCTAAACCTTCAACTCCGCCAAATCCTTATAAAGATTCAACGCTTCTGGATTCGCCAGTGCCTCGATATTTTTGACCGCGCGGTTGTGAATGACTTCCTTGACCGCCAGTTCAACAATCTTGTTGCTCTTGGTGCGTGGAATATCGGCGACCTGCAAAATTTTTGCAGGAACGTGGCGCGGGGATGCACCCGATTTAATGCGTGATTTGATCCGCGCAATAATATCATCATTGAGTGTCAGATTATCTTTGAGGCGCACAAACAAAATCACCCGTTCATCATTATCCCATAACTGCCCGACGGCAATGCTTTCAAGAACTTCGGGGATTTGTTCGACCTGACGATAAATTTCTGCCGTCCCGATCCGCACACCACCCGGATTAAGGGTTGCGTCCGACCGCCCCAGAATAATAAATCCGCCATGGATGGTTTTTTCAATCCAATCCCCGTGACACCAGATATTATCAAAGCGATCAAAATAGGCTTTGTGATATTTTTCGCCCGCTGGGTCGTTCCAGAAGCCGACAGGCATACACGGGAATGGTTGCGTACAAACCAGTTCGCCACTCCCCGCACCTGCGGCCATCGGATGACCTTGATCGTCATAAACTTCAATCGCGTAGCCAAGTCCCGCGCCCTGAATTTCGCCACGATAGACTGGTGAAATCGGATTACCAATCACAAAGCAGGACACAATATCCGTCCCGCCCGAAATGGATGCCAGATGCACATCTTTTTTAATTGTCGCATAAACGTAATCAAAACTTTCATGCACCAATGGCGATCCGGTTGAGGTAATCACGCGCAGATCTTTCAAATCAAATTTATCTTGGACAACGCAATTATGGGCTTTCAGCGCGTCAATATATTTCGCGCCCGTGCCGAATAACATACATCCATGTTTCGATGTATATTCCCACAAGGCATAGGCATCAGGATAGAATGGCGACCCATCATACAACATCAGTGTCGCACCCGATGCGAGTGCAGAAATCTGCCAGTTCCACATCATCCATCCGCAGGTCGTGAAATAGAATACTTTGTCATCTTCATGAATATCGCATTGTAATTGATGCTCTTTCATATGTTGGAGCAACGTGCCGCCGTGACCGTGAATAATACATTTCGGAATCCCCGTGGTTCCCGATGAAAACATAATAAATAACGGATGATTAAACGGCACCCGCTCAAACTTCGGCTCTGTCACCGCAAACGGCGCAATAAAATCATGGAAAGATAAAGCTCCAGCAACACTTGATAAATCAGGCGTTTCAGAGGTGAATGGCACAATAATTGTTTTCTGGATGGTCGGTAATTTCGGCAAAATGTCGACCAATTTCGGCAACACCTCAATCACCTTCCCGTTATAATAATATCCATCAACCGAGATGAGAATTTTTGGTTCAATCTGCCCCAAACGATCAATCACCCCCTGCACCCCGAAGTCAGGTGAGGCCGATGACCAGATCGCACCGAGGGACGATGCCGCCAACGCAAACATAATCGTCTCAGGCATATTCGGCATATACCCCGCAACGCGGTCGCCCTTTTGAATTCCTGCGGCAATCAAAGCTTGTTGAATGCGGGAGACAATCCCCGCCAGTTCTTTAAAAGTGATTTCACGTTCACGTTTTAATTCATCGCGGAAAATAATGGCGGTTTTATCATCACGGCGTTTCAGCAGATTTTCCGCCCAATTGATTGTTCCGTTCGGGAAGAATTTTGTGGTCTCCATGCGCCCCGTACCGGATAAAGTCTGATCGCCCTTATCCCCAATCACCCCTGCATAATCCCAGAATGATGACCAGAACGCACCAATTTCGGCCACCGACCAGTGATGCAATTCATCATAAGTGACTGTCTCAGAAAAGCCTTGGCCTTTTGCAAATTTCACAATATGGCTGGCGGCCTTTTGAGCAGCGGATGGTGTCCATAAAGGGGTAGGAGATATATCTGTCATAAAATGTAACCTTTTAAGCCGAATTTGCGAAGAGAATACAGTGAGTTAATATACGAATGGTTAATGACGCAGTGCTTTAGTTACCGTATGATAAATCAAGACCGCCCCACTACAATAGGATAAATGATATGTTTCTAAAAAATCTTCTGGTTTTGACCTCTGCCGCCATTTTGTTTGCGCCCGCCATCGGCCATACGGAACCTGTCGTCAAGGACGGAACGCCCCGCTATGTCGAAACCGACCTGATCCCCGAGTTTAATTCCATAACCGAGGGGCAACCGCTTCATTTGGCAATTACCCAGAAACATACCCCCGGCTGGCACACTTATTGGAAAAATCCGGGCGATTCCGGTGAAACCACCTCAATCGAATGGACACTCCCCAAAGATTTTAAGGCAGGCGATATCATTTACCCCGCCCCCGAAACCCAACCCACTGGCCCGCTGGTCAATTTCGGTTTCGGACATGATGAAACTTTACTGACCTCGGTTGATGTCCCGAAAGTGATTGCGGACGATCACGTCACCCTGACCGCAAAAATTTCCTGGCTGGTCTGCCATGATGTATGCGTGCCGGAGATGAAAGAAATCACGCTCAACTTACCCGTTATAAAAGACGGAACAGCCCCCGTTGCCAACCAACCTGAAATTTTCACGGCGGCACGCGCCGCAATCCCCGTACCCAAACCATGGCAGGGAATGTTAGAGGAACAAAACCAAGCCCTCACCATTAAATTCCAACTGGATGAAGACGGTCAAAAAATGTTGGCAGGCGCCAAAGATTTCTTCTTCTTCCCCGAAGAATGGGGCATCATCTTAAATGCCGAATCCCAAAATATCCGCGTTGAAAACAACCAATTAATCGTTGAACTGCGCCGCGACACGCGCCCATTAAGTGACATTCAAACCTTAAATGCTGTACTGACTTTTGTGTCTGAAAAGGGTGATAAAGAATCCGTTGCCCTCTCCATCCCCGTGACCGCAAAAGCAGTGACAGCGCCAGTTGCAGTACCCCCAACATCCACCACCCCGCCTGAACCAACCTCCTTTGTTCAGGCGATTTTTTTGGCACTCCTCGGCGGTCTGATTTTAAATTTGATGCCGTGTGTTTTTCCTGTCCTGTCACTCAAAGCCTTAAGCCTTGTCAAAATGTCCGAGAAAGAACAAAAACACGCCAATCTTCACGGTCTTTTATACACCGCAGGTATTCTGGTTTGTTTCGGATCAATTGCAGGACTGTTGATCGCACTCCAAATGGCGGGGCAACAAATCGGATGGGGATTTCAGCTTCAAAACCCGATTGTCATTCTTCTTCTGTCGTATCTCTTGTTCACGATGGCCTTGAATCTGTCGGGATTTTTTGAAATCAAATCAGGGCCGCTTGCCAATATCGGGCATAAACTGGCCTCCAAACATGGTTATAAAGGCACATTCTTTACGGGCGTTCTGGCAACCATTGTGGCAACCCCCTGCACCGCCCCCTTCATGGCAACCGCCATGGGCTATGCCTTGACCCAGCCACCCTATGTCGCCCTGACCGTGTTTATGGCGTTGGGATTGGGGCTGGCACTTCCTTATTTGATGTTGTGCTTTATCCCAGCCCTTCGCAAATCATTGCCCAAACCGGGGGCGTGGATGGAGACGTTCCGCCAATTTATGTCCTTCCCGCTCTTTGCCTCAGTTGCGTGGTTGATTTGGGTCTATGCCCAACAGGTGGATGGCGGATACGGCACTATACTTGGCCTTTCAGGACTCATCCTGATTGCTTTCGGTATCTGGATTGCTCGCCATGAACCGCGCAGACAACCATGGAAAACAGGCATTCATGCCTTGTCCATTTCCAGTATCATTCTGGCCTTTATGATCGCAGGGTTCAGTCATACAGACGCCACACAAACAAAAGCAGAGAAAGAATCCTCCGTTCCCCATATCTCTTTTTCAACCACGGAAATGGATACATTAATCGCTGGAAATGACCCTATCTTTGTCGATATGACTGCGTCATGGTGCATCACCTGTCAGGTCAATGAGCGGGTGGCGATTTATACCGATGCCACACAAAGCCTCTTCAAACAAAAAAATGTGCAATATGTGGTTGGCGACTGGACAAACCAGAATCCCGAAATCACAGCCTACCTTAATCACTATGGACGAAACGGCGTGCCGCTCTATGTCTTTTATGGCGGGCGCGATGCAACCACGGGCCAACGCCCAGAACCCAAAATTCTTCCGCAACTTCTGACATCAGGCTTAATTGCAGATGTTATAAATGGCGAAGAGTAACTCCAACCCCTAAAAGGAAATCTAGAATGAAATCACTCCTTCTTTTAACTTTAGCCCTTATCCCCTTAACCACCGCGGCTTACGCAGCCCCAGAGGTCGGAAAACCAGCACCAGAATTCATGGCTAATGATGTGGACGGCAATCATGTGATGTTGTCGTCTCTCAAAGGCAAAACAGTCGTCCTCGAATGGACAAACCCTGACTGCCCGTTCGTTCATAAACATTATGATTCAGGCAACATGCAAAAAGTCCAAAAACAAGCCACCGCAGACGGCGTTGTCTGGGTCGCCATTGATTCATCCGCAAAAGGTAAAGAAGGCAATTACCCCGCCCCCGAACTCAAAAAAATCTACACCGATAAAAAATCGAATTTCAGTCATTTACTGATCGATGAATCAGGCGAGATCGGAAAACTCTACGGCGCCAAAACCACTCCGCATATGTTTGTCATCAATAAAGACGGTATCCTATCTTACGCTGGCGCCATTGACGATAAATCCGGCACCGACAAAGAAGAAGTCAAAACCGCCAAGAACTATGTCCTTGAAGCGCTTGCAGAGTTGAAAGCTGGCAAACCAGTAACAACCAGCATCACCAATCCGTACGGCTGCGGCGTGAAATATTAATTGTGATATAAGCATTTTCCTGAAAAGCCCGATTCTGTGTTGGGCTTTTTTGTATTTTCACCACAGAGACCACAAAGTTCACAGAGAAAGGCACAGAGTTGCTTTTTGACCTCTCTGTGCTTCTCTGTGACCTCTGTGTTAAAAAGCAACTTTCTTTTTATTCGTCCTACCTCTCATCGTTCGGGGCATGACGTTTAAAAAAAATCCCCTTGACAAACTAGGTATAATTTCCTATTATAAGATTTGGCTGATTGCCCCTGCTTCACCCGCTTCCACCCTGCGGGCAAAGTTGCATCAGGCCTTTTTCTGCGAAGCCTTTTTTGCCCTCAATTTTAAAAATCCGAAAACGAACTTATAGATGGGAAAAAAGCAGAATAAAAAAATCTTTAAAACGAACTAATAGCCCCCATCTAACCCTATGAAACAAAACATATATTTTGTTGAATAAGCGGGATAAATATTTCTAGGGCAGAGAATCACTTTTATGGCATACTATTCGAAACTGATTCGTTCTGGAACTCACCCACATGCCCACCAAAAAAATTTCGACTAAGACTACTGGTAAAACAGTTGCCAAATCTTCAGGCCGCTCTGCACAATTGGCGATGGCGGGGGCGCGCAGATCTGTTGTCGCGTCCAAACGCAAAACGCCGACGACCACCACCGCCAAAAAACCAAAGGCCAATAACGCTATCAGCCGTATGGTCATCGGCAAAGATGGCAAAATGGTTTTTGTGTCCCCCGATATGGGGAAAATTTTGGGGTTAAAAGATAATAACCTGTCGCACATTGCTTTCCGCGATATTATCCAGTTTACAAACCCTGACGATGCCCTGCGCGACCGCCCCAGCTTTGGCTTTGGTGGTGATGATTCAGACAATGCGAACGAAGACGCATGGGTTGCATCCATTTGTTCGGGCGAGCATGAAATTGTGCCGCTCCTCAATAAAAAATCCAAACCCGTAACACTGCGCTTTGACGCAGTTGATTTAACCGATGGTCGCGGATATTTAATCGCCTCCACCATTTCAACAAACGATGAGGACGATTTAACAGGCTTTATTTCGCAGATCACACAGCCATCTGCACCATCCGAACAACCGAAAGAATCTGCACCTGTTGCGTCCAACCCGAATTCGGAATGGGAAGGATATTTGTCCGCCCTATCGGGCATGAGCAATGATTTTATGATTGTCTTGTCCCCTCGCGGCAAAATTATCAACGCCAACGAACCGTTCTTTAAAGCCTTATCCCTCGACCCTGAACAGGTCAAAGGCAAAAACTTTCTGGACATGGTCAACAGCGAAGACAAACCGTACGTCCAACCGATTTTCAAAAATTTATTTCAGGAAGGGCGCGATAGCCTCTGTGAAATGATTGCCTTTGAATGCCGCATCCGCGGAACGGCTAAATTATCCCACTGGCTCGATTGCCGTGTGAAGCCTTATCAAGGCCAACTCCTCCTCGTCTGCCGCGACCTGACCGATTCCAAACGTCATGAGGCCGAATTATTACGCCGCGAACAACAACTCTCCGAAGCCCAATCCATCGGGCATATGGGGCATTGGATGTGGCGCATTGGAGATGAACGCTTAGAATTTTCAAGCGAGCTGTACCGCATTTTCGGTGTCACCCCCGACGCCTTCACCCCCACTTTCGACAACATCAACGCGATGATGCACAGGCGGGACAGAGGGCGCATTGCGCAGTCTTTCCAACGCGCGATGATCGAACGCAAAAATTACGAAATGGAATTCCGCATTCTCCGCCCGACCGGCGAAGCCCGCTTTATCGTGCTTCAGGGACGATGCGAGACAGATTCCGAAGGCGATGTGTCCGCCCTGTTCGGTATTATGCAGGACGTGACCGAGCGCAACCAATATGAACGCGAGCTTCGCGAGGCCAAAGAATCCGCCGAACGCGCCTATGCCGCGAAATCGCAATTCTTGGCCAATATGAGCCACGAACTCCGCACCCCTTTGAACGCCATCATCGGATTTTCCGAGATGATGCAACGGCAGATGTTGGGGCCGATCGGTACGGAAAAATATCTCGACTATATCGGCGGCATCCGTGAGAGCGGTGAACATTTGCTGGACATGATTACCGACATTCTGGACATGTCGAAAATCGAGGCCGGAAAATATACGCTGGATGTCGAAGATTTTAATCTGTTTAAAGTCATTCGCCTCGCCACTCATATGATGGAAGGCCGTGCATTGGATGCGCAAGTCAAAATCATTTCGAATATCCCAGAGACCGCAGAGATGGCGATCATCGGCGACCGCCGCGCGATTATGCAGATGATTTTAAACGTCCTGTCCAACGCCGTGAAATTCACCAAACCTCAAGGTCAGGTGAGCATTTCCTGCGCCTCCGCCAACAATATGGTCACGATGCGCTTCACGGATACGGGGATTGGTATTCCCGCCAGCAAATTGCGCTATGTCACCAAACCATTCGAACAAGCCGCCAACAGCTTTACCCGCAACCACGAGGGAACAGGTCTGGGCCTCGCCATTACCAAAGAACTCGCCGAACTTCATGGCGGGACATTGGAATTGGAATCCACTGTCGGGGTCGGAACAACCGTTATTATCTCCATTCCTCTCAAATCCGAATAATATTGGACGATTTTATAGAAAATAAAAACTCTGGAACTTTTAAAAAGTCCCAGAGTTTGCTTATCACCTAACCTAAACCTGAATAATGGAGATAAGTATGTCTAAGACAATTAGAAATAATCCTGAATCCACTACACGCGCAGGCCGCGATAGCGCACCCGATAAGCAAAAAGTGCCAACACCATATCCGCCGGTTGAACCAACCGTAGCGCAAAGAAAATCCGAACAAAAAGATCGCTAAAAGATCAAGGTATTGCTCCAGCAATCGTCTCCTCCTTCTGAATAAGGAGGAGACATCTATTTAAGGAAAAAACGGGGAAACTAAAATGGCCTACGTCAAAAAAATTATTGGCAAAGACGAACACATCATCGGTATCGCCAGATTGCATTGGATATATCTGGCAAAAGGTTTGTTCGGGTTTGCGGTGTGTTTGACCTTGGGCTTGGCGTTCGATGCCATTCTGTTCCGAACCTTAACTGCAATCAGTGAAATGGCACCGAATACAGGCGGCAAATTGCTGGCTGTCGCCAACTCATGGGTCACGCCCCTATTTGTCATTTTCGGTGGGGCTTATTTCCTGCTCTACCTGTTGAAGGTTCTCTATACAGAAATCGCGCTCACTGAAAAACGCATCATCCACAAATCGGGATTTATCTTCGTCAAGATCAATGAGATCGACATCGAAGAAATCAGTGCCGAAAATATGGACATGGGCTATTTTGGTAGCCTTCTAGGTTACGCATATATCATGCTCGATTGCCGCTTTGTGGGCGACATCAAACTGCCCGCAATTGGTCATGCGAATACTTTTGTGAAGGCTCTGCATGCGGCACAAACTAAAGTTACACCCATGTACCCAGATGCCGCCCAGGTTGCGCAGGCCCTCGTTCAAGAAATGCCTCAGAGCAACTCAGATGAAAAGCCACAGCATGAGATGCTAAAACCGCAAGAGCCGAAGCCTTCCGAACCATCGCAACAGGAAAATCATGAAGCCGTTGCGACGGCTCCCCCAGCCCCTGAAACTGATCCCGCTATTGAACATGACCATGAAAAAGAAATGCTCCAATTACAAATTGCCAAATTGGAATTAGAAGTAAAATTGAAAGAAATTGAATCTGCGGGAGCAGATAATTCAGAGGAGCCCCAACCAAATGCAGCACCAGAAACAATGGCGACACCAGCACCTGAAACACCGTCTGCGGCGCCTCCGCCGCAAACAACAGCTATTGCTCCGGTAAATATTGGTGCGGCACAAAGTACGATGCCTGAAATAACCAAAATGCCACAGGTGACAGATAAAATCGCCGAAGAATTAATGGCTCAAGGGTTGATTCCTCATCCTGATGAGATCAAACCCGAAGAAGAATATTCTGAAGAACCTTTGCGACCAAAGGCTCCGACAGATGAAGAGCGTCTGGAACCCACTAAAACAGATGCTCTGATCAACAGTTTTGGAAGTGCGGCTTTTGTTTTCAAATCCATAGAAGACGGAAATGCCAAACCTGAGCCAGCCATATAAAAAATATGGCACACTTCCTCGAAGAGTCCCTAAGCACACTTTAGTCCCCCAACTGAAGTGTCACTAAGAAAAACCCCTGATTTGCATCAGGGGTTTTTTGAATTATTCGGCTTTTTTCTTGGAAGCTGCTTTTTTCTTCGGCTTGGCTTCTGCCGCATCATCATCTTCGGCTGTCAAATCCTCGATTGAGACTTCTTTATCAGTGACAGTTGCTTGGGTCAGAATAAAGTCGATCACTTTATCTTCGTAGATCGGTGCGCGGAACGATTCAATCACTTGTGGGTTCTTGGAATAGAACTCAAGCACTTGTTGTTCTTGGCCTGGGAATTTACGAGCTTCGGCATAGATGGCTTTGTAAAGCTCTTCTTGTTTTACTTCAACTTTGTTGGCGCGACCGATTTCGGCGAGAACCAATCCTAAACGTACGCGACGTTCGGCAATCGGTTTCAATTCGTCTTTATCGGCTTGAGTAATTTCTTCGCCAGCTTGTTTTTTCTCTTGTTCCATTTGTTTGACGATGGACTCAAATTCCATGTCAACCATACCTTGTGGAAGTTCGAAAGAATGATTTTCATCAAGCGCATCGAGCAACGCACGTTTCAAACGAAGACGTGAGAGTTGTGCGTAATCTTCGGCAATGTTTTTAACAACAGCGTCTTTAAGTGTATCAACATTTTCAAAGCCGAGTTTTTCAGCCAGAGCATTGTCGATAGCAGTGTCAGCCGCTTCGCGGATTTCTTTCACATCCACATGGAAAATCGCGCCTTTACCGGCCAATTCGTTGACGCCGTAATCAGCAGGGAAAGTCACATCCACATGAGCATGGTCGCCTGCTTTTTTGCCGACCAATTGGTCTTCAAAGCAGGGGATCAATTGACCGCTGCCCAGTTCAACATTCATGTCTTTGCCGGACATACCCGGAAGGCTCACACCTTCTTTGGTTGTGCCGCTGAAATCAACAACCACAACGTCGCCCAATTTGGCAGCGCGGTCAGATTCAACTTTCACGAAGGAACGGTTGCTTTTTGCAACGCGGTCCAAAGTTTCTTGAACAACTTTGTCTTCTACTTTGGCAACTGGTTTTTCAACTTTGACTTTGGACAAATCCATCACATCGAATGTTGGCAAGACTTCAACAGTCATGGTGTAGACAAGGTCTTTGCCTTCATCGAATGACTCACCGTCTTTCAGGGCGATTTTTGGTTGCATGGCTGGACGAATATCTTGTTCGCGCAGAGCGTTGGCCATTGAGTCTTGAACAGTTTTGTCCAGAACTTCACCAAGGATCATGCGGCCATAATTCTTTTTCAAAATCGGCATCGGAATTTTGCCAGGACGGAAGCCCGCAATTTTGGCATTTTTGCCATACGCAACCAATTGTGTTTCAACATTTTTCAAAATAGTGGCGGCAGGAACAGTGACTTCCAATTCGCGTGTCAGACCATCTTGTTTTAATACGGATACTTTCATCTTTAAAAAATCACTTTCTATATATTAAGAATGGTGCGGGCGAAGGGACTTGAACCCCCATGACCGAAGTCGCTAGATCCTAAGTCTAGTGCGTCTACCAGTTTCGCCACGCCCGCAGCATATTCGGTAGTCCTTTGCAGGTGGGTCGTTTTAGCTTAGAAACACTAAGCTGCCAAGGAAAATATTGTGAAAATATTTACCATATAGCTTCCCCATTGCATTTTTATCAAATTCCCGATAGAAAGAGGCCGTTCTAACCAAAATTTAAAGACTGCAATAACTAGGAAATACATGTCCAAAGAAGATTTAATCGAATTCAAAGGCGTCATCAGCGAAGTGCTGCCGAACGCCATGTTCCGCGTGAAGTTGGAAAACGATCACGAAATTCTGGCACACACCGCCGGTAAAATGCGCAAAAACCGCATCCGCGTTTTGCAAGGCGACAAGGTCGTTGTCGAAATGACCCCTTACGACCTCACCAAAGGCCGCATTATTTTCCGCGAGAAATAGATATTCGATGACACTTCTTCTGCATGAACAATTTTTGAAACGCGCCATTCAAAAAGCTGCAGAGTCTGTAAGTAAGGGTGGGTTCCCCGCTGGCGCAATTGTTGTTAAAGACAATAAGATTATTGGCGAAGGTGTCAGCATAGGAAATATGTTGAACGATCCAACCAGCCACGGCGAGATGGCATCCATACGTGATGCCTGTCAAAATTTAAAAACATCAGATATCTCCGGCGCAACATTATACGCATCGATGAAACCATGCGTTATGTGTTTTGGTGCCGCAATGTGGAGTGGTGTTTCTGAAATTGTTTATGCCTGCGACATGAAACGCGTATCACTTGAATATTATGGCGGGCACTATATAACAGAAGATATTTCTGCCCAGCTTCTCCGCCCTATTACACTGACCCATGTCCCTGAACTTGAGGAAGAGTCTCTCACCATTGTCAGACAATGGGAATTATCTTTAAAATAAGGTGACATAGTGGATAAGACAGAAGCAGTTATCTTACTGCACGGCATTGGTTTGAATAAATGGAGCATGATCCCCGTCACACGCATTTTGAAACGTGCGGGATATGTTCCGGTAGGCATCACCTACCCCTCCACTAAACTTTCCCTTGATAACATTGCCGACTGGTTGTCCGAAAAACACCTGACGCCCGACTTCTGGAATGGATATTCCAAAGTGCATTTTGTAACCCATTCCATGGGTGGTCTGGTGGCGCGTCGTTACCTGAATAAATATAGGTCAACAATTAATCCATACAAAATTGGTCGCGTAGTGATGCTCGGCACGCCCAATTTCGGAAGCGAGATCGCCGATCTGATGGTCAGATATTTTCCACCCTATAAATATTTCTACGGCCCCGCGGGACAAGAACTCGCAACACATATCCAAGCACAGAATATAGACACCGCATTTTTTGAGACAGGAATTATTGCAGGGTCAGGCAGTTGGCTCTATCCGATTTCATCCCTCATCTTCCGCGCCCCCAGTGACGGGCGCGTGGCGGTTGAGAAAACAAAACTGCCGGACATGAAAGACCATATCACCCTCCGCACATCCCACACCTTTATGATCTACCGCAAAAAAGTCCACCACCAGATTTTGCATTTCCTGAAACATGGAAGTTTCGACGCGAGCCAAATCTAAAGCAATCGCCCGACAGCTTTCTTCCATTCGTCATAGGACTGATCACGTTTTTCATTACTCATGGTCGAAGAGAATGATTTCTCCTTTGTCCATTTTGATGCAACATCATCCAACCCCGCAAAGATCCCTACCCCCATCCCCGCCAGATAGGCCGCACCCAGTGCAGTCGTCTCAACCGACTTTGGAATATCGACCTGCATATCGAGCATATCGGATAAAAACTGCGCCATCAGATTATTTTGAACCAAACCGCCATCGACCCGCATCACCGATGGGGTCACACCTGAATCCGCAATCATCGCGCCCATCAGGTCACAGGTTTGATAGGCCTGAGCCTCTAACGCCGCACGGGTGATATGGGCTTTGGTTGTACCGCGCGTCAGGCCGAACAATGCCCCGCGCACCTCAGGATTCCAATAAGGCGCGCCCAGCCCCGTAAAGGCAGGAACAAAATAAACTCCGTTTGTATCGGACACAGAATTGGCTAAAGCCTCACTCTCCGCCGCCGACACAAAAAATTCCATTTCATCGCGGAGCCATTGGATCGCCGCCCCCGCAACAAAGATAGACCCTTCCAGAACATAGGCACGTTTGCCGTTCACCACATAACCGATGCTCGTCAATAATTTATGTTCGGATATTTTGGGTTCTGTCCCGATATTCATCAGGGCGAAACATCCCGTTCCATAAGTTGATTTGATCATCCCCGCGGTAACACATCCCTGCCCGATCAAGGCTGCCTGCTGGTCGCCCGCCATTCCCGTGATGGGGATATTTTTATAGGTGCCAAAGTCCGCCACATTTTCTTTGACCTCTGGCAACAATGATTTTGGAATATCAAACAACGCAAGCAGATCATCATCCCATTGCAATGTATGAATATTAAAAAGCATCGTCCGTGAGGCGTTGGTCATGTCAGTTGCATGAACTTGACCGCCCGTTAAATGCCAGAGCAGGAAACTATCAACCGTACCAAACAGCAATTGCCCTGCCTCAGCCGCCTGACGCGCCCCAGCAACATTTTTTAAAACCCAATTTATTTTGGTGGCGGAGAAATACGGGTCAAGCAACAACCCTGTTTTACCCCTGACCATCGCTTCATTGGTTTTCAGAGAGGCGCAATATTCTGCGGTTCTACGGTCTTGCCAGACAATCGCGTTATAAACGGCTTTGCCCGTATCTTTATCCCATAAAATCGTGGTTTCCCGCTGATTGGTGATGCCCATCGCCACTATGTCAGGGTGATGTTTCAAACACTCTTCAACACACCATAACGTATCGGCAATAATATCATCAGGGTTTTGTTCGACCCACCCGCTCTGCGGATAACCTAATTTTAATTCGCGTTGCGCGGTATGAAGGACATCGCCCGTGTCCGAGAACACAATCGCGCGGGAACTGGTTGTTCCTTGGTCAATAGATAAAATCTTCTTCATTTTCCAACTCTTCTGCGAGCAATCTATCAAAATTCTGTTTCAGGATATTCTGGTTTTCGGGGCTTAAATGAACACCCCATTTGGTTCTCCGCCATAACACATCATCAATGCTCCGCGCCCATTCACGGCTGATAAAATGATGGAGAGTCTTATCATTAAATTCGAATTTAAAATCAATGATCGGCAATTCCTTATCCGCCGTCCATGCCCCTGTCATCTGCGGGAAATGGGAGTTCAGCATATCAACCACTTCTTCAGCCAACGGGCGATAAGTGGTCAGTTTTCCGCCAAAAATATTCAATATTTTTGCCCCGTTATGATCGTCCAATAATAATTTATAATCACGGGTGACTTTTCTGGCGTCTTTTTCTTCGCCATTATCAAATAACGGACGCACGCCGCTATAGCTCCAGATAATATTGTCTTTGGTGATTTGTTTTTCAAATTCACTGTTGACCACACCACACAGATAATCAATTTCGGCTTGGGTAATGCAGGCATCTTTCGGGTCGCCGTTATAGGCGGTTTCGGTTGTGCCAATCAATGTAAAATCATTTTCAAACGGCCAAATAAACACCACGCGTTTATCAAGGCATTGGATCATATAGGAATGGTCGCCGTCATATAATTTCGGCACCACAATATGACTGCCCTGTACCAGACGCAGATGCGGTGTTTCGCGCTGAACAAGACCGTTTGCCTCCAAAAATTGATGCGCGTATGGCCCTGTGGCATTGATTACCATTTTGGCCTTAAATTTTTCTTTGGGCGTTTCAATATCCCAATGTCCATCCACCGCCGTCATGCCCGTCACAGGAATTTGAACACGGATATGTGCCCCGTGAAATTTGGCATCCATCGCGTTTAAAATCACCAACCGCGCATCATCGACACGACAATCGGAATAGGCAAAGCCGATTCCCGATTTGACCTTTAAAGCCTGTCCGAAGGGATGCCTAGAAAGATTGATGATTTCCGATTTGGGCAAAAGATTCATGCGCGTCAAATGGTCATAGATAAATAACCCTGCCCTGACCATCCATGCCGGACGCACCGCATTGCGGTGAGGGATACAAAAACGAAGGGGGGATACAATTTGCGGGGCGATCCGCATCATCGTCTCGCGCTCGCCTAAAGACTTACGCACCAGACCAAATTCATAAAATTCCAGATAACGAAGGCCGCCATGAATCATTTTGGACGAATTGGACGATGTGCACCCGCCCAAATCACCCTTTTCCAGCAATAAAACCTTCAACCCGCGCCCAGCCGCGTCCCGCGCAACCCCGACCCCATTAATTCCACCGCCGATAACACAAAGATCATACATCATGCGATGATGGTACTACAGAATAGATTATCTGCATAGATTCAGGGTGTACCCCTCCCCTAATTGTTCCAATGAGAAACCAGATAACCGCATCCGGTAATAATCGGTGAAAGTGATTACACTTCAATAATCAAAGCGGCCTAAAGCCATCGAAAAGATGAGGGTTTCTCTGGATCATTTCCCATTTGCAAGCCGCCGCATTTCCACGGATCAATGCATCGCCAATGATACTTTCTTCCCTTTCGCGTTCAATGTCGCTTTTCGCTTTCAATGAAAATAATCCCTTTATAGACGCGCCTGCCGCTAGCAGTGCCAAAGGATATTGCGGGACTTGTGTATGATTTGAAGAATTCAAGACATATGAACCAATTGAACTCGCTGCGGCCGCACCAAAAGCAATAATAGCTTTCAGACTCGTGCTATTTGCTTCTTTGATATAAGTGCTCGTCGCTTCATCCTTTACACGCTCAGCTAACTTTTGCGATGCATTCCATCTTTGAAATTCCCGTTCTAAACGAGCATCATCCATATGTTTTACACAAAGAACTTCACCGTCTTCACGGCAAGGCTCTCCGCCGATTGAAGAATAGGCGTGCGGAATAACCAATATCCCATGCTTCCATAGCGCTCGGGCGCGAATAAGTTTAGGGGAACGTAAGGCTTCTTGATACATCTTTAACTCCTTGATTGTTATATTTCTATAATCAAGGCAAATAAATATGTCAAAATATATTTAATTCCTACCAATAAAATGGTTGTTATAATTTCCAGACAATCGCATCTGCTTGATTAATGCTTTCGCCTGCTGATAATTTTTCCAATACGTCACGCAGGAAATCTGGTTGCACAGGTTTCGCAATAAAAATGGCATCTCTCGGCAAATCAAAATTCGAAGTATCCCCCCGATCGGGATAACCACTCATAAATAAAATATTTATGTCAGGACGTACCTCACGGATCAGGCTCGCAAGCTTTACCCCTCCTAACTCAGGCATCACAATATCGGTTAGCAAAAAATCAATCTTGTCTTCACATTCATTTTGTATCGTCAGGGCTTCCAATCCATTTTTAGCGCTCAGGACTTTCATCCCAAAATCTTCAAGAAGGCTTTTAATGATTACCAATAAATCTTCTTCATCTTCAGCGACCAGAATTGTTTTACCGCGCAGATTATTATAACCGCGAGAGAACCCTTTCTGGGGGCCTAAATAATCATTGTCATCAATAATCGGGAAATTGATTGTAAAAACAGTTCCCTCATTCCGAACAGAGGATACATTGATTTCAGCGCCAATTTGTTGAACAACACCATAAACCATAGACAGCCCAAGCCCCGTCCCTTTCCCTTGTTCTTTTGTTGTAAAGAACGGATCAAAGATTTTCCCGATAATATGTTCGGATATACCGCATCCGTTATCTGCAACACTTAAGATAGCATTAGGGTGATCAGTGTTTCCATTTTCTTCGGAAATGAGAATATCAACAGTTCCTTCACCATCCATTGCATCCCGTGCATTAATCACCAGATTCATCAAGATTTGATAGATTGCATCCGTTGAACCCCTGACAAAGATCGGATAATCAGGCGTTTGAATACGCACTTTGAAATTGACGCCCAGTAAAGGATCTAAAAAACTTTCAACGTCTTTGACCTGCGCACAGAGATCGACAATTTTGTTCTCGCTCACACGGTGCTTGCCGAACATCAATAATTGTCGTGTCAGCCCGCTACCCCGCTTGACGGCCTTTTTAATGCGTTCAAAATTTTCGCTGATATTATCACCGCGTTTCAGGGCGGTTTCCGATAGCCTGATATAGCCGTCCACAATCGACAGGATATTATTAAAATCATGTGCAACGCCGCCTGCCAACTTCCCGATGGCATCCATTTTCTGGGTTTGCAAAATATGTTGTTCGTTGATTTTATTGATTGTTTCATCAGAAATAAACCCGATGATCAGATTTTCACGATTTTCTTTGGTTTGACCCGACAAATTCAATGAAAGCCATTTTGGATCTTCATCCTGTATATTGATTTTCTGCCAGAACCGTCCGCCCTTGCCCTCTGCAATGGCCTGACCAATGCGCTTCCACTCATCCGTGAAATAGGTTGATAAGAATGCATCAAGACGGTAGCCAAGAATTGATTTATCCTCTCTACCCAACAAAGCATCCATAGACCTATTCACAAAAATGATCCGCTTTTCATCATCGTCACCGGCAATAAAAATACCCTTTTGAGAGCTCTGAATGGCCTGTAATAAAATGCGATTATCTCTGTCCAATAATTTGATATCATCGGTATAGTTTTTGATTTGGGAAATATCCGATATTTCAACAAGCGTATCTTTATTGTCCTGAGTAATGGCACGAACCATATAAAAACGCCCACCCTGCAATCTGATAATTTCACAAAACGATGCTAGCTTCTGAGAATTATGTAATGAAGGCGATAAATTTGTCTGTTCATGGAAGTCCACCGAATGTTCAAAAACAAAGCTGATAAAATCTTCAAATCGGTTAAGGGTGATCGGCAGTTGCGGCAAAATATTCATCGCCATGATATTTGAATTTGTGAAAAGCCCATTATGGTCATAATAAATAACCGCCGTCCCCAAGGCATTAAAGATTTCCTCGTAGGTCTCGATTTCTATGGGTTTCATTTTATTGCCGATCATGGAATTCCGTTTCCTTTGATTTTCTGCACCTTATTCTACATCAAAATATGAAGAATTTCCCTTTGACATACCCCCGTATTTTGGGCATTGATAAGCCTCAACAAAAATTGATGGATACAAAGTGCCGACGAAAAAGCTGGGATCAATTTCCCTGTTTCTTTTAATCTGCTTGTCGTCGTCTGCACTCTATGCAGACGACCTGTCACGATATGCCCCGACTGCAAATATGATGGGTGAATTGGGGCTCAATACCATTCCATCCGCGCGCATGTCACCTGAAGGTACAGCCAGATTGACCGTTTCAAGACTTGCAAACTATACCAATGCCGCGATAGGCATGCAGGTCACTGACCATCTATATCTCGGTCTCCGCCAGACATCTGAATCCGACAGTTTTAGTTCTGAATCCCTCCATCTTTATCCAGGGATGGATGCCAAATGGATGCTCTATCCTGAAAAACGCTTTGTGCCGCAAATTGCAGTGGGACTCCAATCTGCATTCGGTCACAAACGGATGGCGGCGGAATATCTGTCTATGTCCAAACGATATGAAGATTTTGATTTTACCTTCGGGTTTGGATGGGGACGACTGGCAACGCGCGACGGGCTGCCCAACCCCCTGCTGTTCAACAATCTGAAGGGCAACCAGTCACGCGATTTTGGTGGTGAAAGCCCGAATAAACCTTCCGACTGGTTCAAAGGAGACATGGCACTCTTCGGCGGTATTGAATATGCCACCCCTATCAACGGGCTCGCCCTCAAAGCCGATTGGAACAGTGACGCGTGGACAGAAGAAAAAAAATCAAATGCCGATTTTAATGCCCCCGCCCCGTGGTCGGTCGGTTTTTCCTATCACCCCGTGTCATGGATGGATGCGGGCATCGCCTACGCCGGAAATAACAGCCTGATGGCACGCGTTACGTTCACAGGCAATGTCGCAGAATGGCCGCTAACCGATTCACGGGGGCGCGCACCTATCACTCTGGCTCCCCACCGTCCAGACATGACCATTGCGGATTCAGATGATGATGAAGAGGATGCAGAATTACAACCCGCATTCACAACCGAAGAAAATATCGGACTCACTAAAATCTTTATTGATGACAAAAAGGCCGAAGCCAATATCACCTTAAAAGAAAACACATCCACCCCACGCCAGATTGGTGACGCCGCCAGATATTTATCCAATATCGCAGGACGCACCCCCGAACAAATTATCCTGCATGTCCGTGCGTACGGCTTAAGGGGAATTGATATTACCCTTAACCGTACCGATCTGGAACGTGCTTTTATCAATCATCAGGGAAGTGCCGAAGAAATCTGGCACAGCACATCCTTCTTCCATGACGGCAAAAACCTTCCTTTGTCCCAAATTCTTGCTGAAATGCGCGGGGCAAAACCTGAGGATGGGTTCAAATTCAATATCCTCAATGATGTCTCCCTCTCTGAAAAAGATTCAGGGGTGTTATATAGATCTGCGTTAGGTCTGTCCTACGGCGAATATTTTGGGCGGAATTTTTTATCATTCCAATCTGTTCGCCTGAACCTGCGCGATAATCTGGCAAAATTAAATGAATATCGCGGGGTCAGCCTGCTTCCCGTCAGGGGCGACGTTGATCAATTTACCCAGAACAGACTTTTGATCGACCGCAATTATTTTATGGGGCTTGCAACACTTGCCAAAGACCTTCATGTCGCATCCAGTATCGGATATCTGGAAGAAATGTTTATGGGACTGTCGGGCGAGGTGTTGTACCGCCCGTTTGATAAAAACTGGGCGGTCGGTTTAGAGAGTGCTTTGGCATTCAAACGCGACCCCGCAACTTTCTTGGCCTTGGCCCCAAATGGCGATCATATTCTCAGCGGATTTTTAAATGGCTATTACGAAGTGCCGGGGACAGGCACCACCATCAAAGCCAGTGTCGGGCGTTTTCTGGCGGGCGATGTCGGCGGGACATTAGGCGTCAGCAATGAATTCAGAAACGGTGTCAAATTATCCGCGAATATGTCGGCCTCCACTTATGCAGACCGCGATGTGATGGGCGGCAAAACACATATCTATACAGGTATTCAAATCAGCCTCCCGCTCGGTAGTTTATCGTTCTTGCCAGATGGGTCACGCATCATAACGAACGCCGCACCACTTGGACGTGATACGGCGCAGCGTTTGGATAACCCGACAAATTTATATGAACGGACAGAGAATCTGTCCTACCGCCATATTACGCGTAACTGGCCTCAGTTTTCGCCCCAGCCTTAAATATCTGTTCGGCAAGGCGGTTAGCGGCAGCCCCCGTTCCGATCCCTTCGGCCTTTGCAAACGCAAATACATTTTCCAAAGTTTGCCCGATGCCTTCGACATGCGTATTCATGCGTGCGCGGGTGAGTGGATAGGCATAAGGGTTGCGTCCCGTGCGGTCAAAATATTCGTAACCCACACTGGTGATCCCGCCCGAATTAATGGCGTAATCAGGCGCATATAAAATACCGCGTTCGGTCAACGCCATATCATGACGGGCTTCCGCCAATTGATTGTTCGCCGCACCACCGATAATTTTGGCTTTGATTTCAGGAATGGTGACATCATTCAGGCCAGCCCCCAAAGCACATGGCGCAAAAATATCAACGTCCAGTGCGTGAATATTAGACGCATCACCAATAGTCACCAATGACCCGAATTCCATCTTGGCGCGCTCAAGGCTTGCAGGGTGAATATCCGCCACAATAATTTCCGCACCTTCTTTGGTCAGATATTGCGCGAGCGCATAACCGACAGCGCCCAAACCTTGGATCGCAACTTTACGACCTTTCAAATCAGATGACCCGAAAACCGTTTTGGCACAGGCTTTCAATCCGCAATAAACACCATAAGCCGTCACGGGTGACGGGTTGCCCGCCACACCGTCACTGTTCGGATCAATTTGTGGAAGACCCGCTACATAACTGGTGGTGGATGAAATAGCGATCATATCTTCTTCGGCTGACCCGACATCTTCGGCAGTGATATACGCACCCGCCATCGCCTCAACCGCTTCACCAAAGCGTGCCATAAAATCATGGGATTTAATGGTGCGCGGGTTACCGATAATCA
>MEMI01000026.1:35193-44250 GCA_001767915.1 Alphaproteobacteria bacterium RIFCSPHIGHO2_02_FULL_46_13
CGCGGGAGAGGCGTAACACGTCATACACCGCATCATCAAAATTGGCATAGGGATAAATACGACACCCGCCAAGTGACGGCCCAAGATTGGTATTATGCACCGCGATAATTGCCTGTAGCCCCAGCGCCGCATCTTCAAAATGAACAACTTGTTCATGCCCGTCAAAACTGGCATGGGAGGTAACATCAAGACGGCGGGAAGTAATCATCGCAATTCCTATTCTTTAAAGGTGAGTGATGATTGATATAAAAATGATTTACAGGGGGAGGTCAAGGAAAGTCTCTGGGGCACAAAACAAAAAAAATCTGCCAGAAGGCAGATTTAAAAGTTACGGGTACCAGAAACAGTAATCAAAGAAATTATTTTAGATAGTAAGCCCTAAACGAATTTTATATCCCTTATTTATATCCCTTATTGTTATTCCCCACTCTACTCCGCCGTTTTCCTCAAAACTGCGTTTATCACCACTATTTTATAACCACCGGACTTGAAGCCCTTACTGAAATTTTCCTCATACTTATAATTTACATAAAATTTTATATAAAGTCAAATTAATTTATCCGAAGCCTTATCAATCATCTTATAAATCTCTTCAAACCCTTCAAATCCGCCATAATACGGATCGGGAACATCTGCCACCCCAGCCCCCGTATATTCCAGATAAAGGTGGATTTTATGATGATAGTCGGATGGAGCCATTTTTTTCAGATGACGAACATGCCCCGTATCCATCCCGAAAATCAGGTCAAAATCTTCAAAATCCGACATTTCGACCTGCCGCGCCCTGATTCCTTCGGTGGAAACACTATTTATCTGGGCAATTTTGATGGTTCTGGGGTCGGGGCGTTCGCCCACATGATAATCATGTGTTCCCGCCGAATCGACGTCAAACTCCCCCGAACGCCCGACCAGAGCGATTTTATGGCGCAAAACCGCCTCCGCCAACGGGGAACGGCAGATATTACCAGTACAAACAAAGAGAATACGCTGGGTCATGGATCAAAATATCGGTTAAGAGCATAGTTTACTGGAATCGTCCGATTCTGTGAAGAAAATAGATTTCTTGACGGACGCCCGAAGATTCATAAAGATGCGCCTATCTGATAACGTATGAAAAGGTGCACCGTGACGATAACCACAGACGCTCTGAACTCGGAAAACAATCCGGCTCAGCCCCCCTCTGTTGACACCCCTGAAGATGCGAGTCCTATTGTCCTTCGTTTGGCGGAAACGCCCGAAGAAATTTTAGCTGCCCAGCGCCTCCGCTATAAAATCTTCTACGAAGAATTCGACATTTTCCCACCCGAGCAAGTTTCCGCGGCAGGTCGTGATTTTGATGAATATGACCCCTACGCCGACCATTTGATCGTCATTGACGAGTCAATTGAGGATCCGGACCATAAAATCGTCGGAACTTACCGTTTGTTCCGTCGTGAGAAAATGCCCGCCGATATGCCGTTTTATTCCACACAGGAATTCGATATTACACCGCTCATACAAAATGGCGGTAAACTCTTGGAACTCGGACGCTCTTGCGTGCTTCCCGAATATCGCACCAAATATGTGATGCAAAAATTATGGCAGGGTATTGCCGAATATTTATCCGTCCATAATATTGACCTGATGTTTGGTTGCGCCAGCTTTCAGGAACGCGACCCCCATAATATTGTCGATCAACTGGCCTATCTCCACCACTACCACACCCCGCCCGAAGAATTATGCGCGAGTGCCCGCCCCGACTGCACGCTCGACCTTGATTTCAAATCAAAGGAAGAACTGGATGCGCGGCGCGTCTTCTCTGACCTGCCGCCCCTTATTAAAGGATATTTAAGACTGGGTGCTTATATTGGTCGGGGCGCTTTTGCCGATAAAAACCTGCATTGCATTGACGTGTGCATCGTTTTACCGACAGAGAAAGTGACCGGAAAATATAAAAAACATTACGACCGCAAAAATTCAAAAAAATAATCGTCGGGGACATATGAAACAATTTATTGCGGGTTTTAAAACATTCCTCATCGCCATCTGGACAATTCTTCTCGCCAGTATGCAGTGCCTCCTCGTGCTAGTCTATAAAGGCAAAGCGTCCTATGTCCTTCCAAGACTTTGGCATAAAGGGGTGTGCGCGATTATCGGTCTGAAAGTTCAGGTGCGCGGAACCCCTGTCCATAACAAACAACTGATCTATATCGGCAACCATCTCTCCTATCTGGATATTCCAGCTGTCGGTTCGGTTTTAAAAGCATCTTTTATCGGGAAGGATGATATTGCCGGTTGGCCAGTGATCGGTCATCTGGCCAAGGCTCAACAAACTGCCTTTATCAGCCGCAGCTCCAGAAACGCTAAAAAAGTCGCCAATGCGCTGGACGTGATGTTGGCAGAAGGTAAAAGCCTGATTCTGTTTCCCGAAGGTACATCATCAACAGGCGAATCTGTCCTTCCGTTTAAATCGAGCCTTTTTTCGATTTCCCAGCCAAAAGGCCTGCCCCCGATCCCCATTCAACCCTTTATCGTCGAATTAATTGATGTCGAAGGCAAACCAATCACCCCGCAAAGCCGCGATTATTACGCATGGTATGCCGATATGGAATTTGCCCCACATATCTGGATTTTCATGCAAACCAAAGGGGCGACTGTCCGCCTCACCTTCCTTGATGTCATCACCCCGAACCCCGACCAAGACCGCAAAGAACTCTGTAAAATCGTGGAACAACAGATTTCATCTGGACTGCACCGTCCATAACGGCTAAAAAGACATCTGACAAAGAAGGAAAATATTATAATGGCATTCGAAAAAGCTGAAATCGTAAAGATTCAAGATTACCTGCAAAAAAAATTCGGCAATCCTGGAATCACCCTGCGCGACCGTAAGGTAGAAGATTCAATGGAAGTCCTGATCAACGGCGAATTTATTGCCGTGATTTACAAAGACGTTGACGAAGGCGAAACCTCCTACGACCTCAATATGTCCATTCTGGACATCGACGTTGACGGCGAATAAGTTTCCCTGAGACCTTATCCTAAACTAAATTCAGGTTTGTTTTGCAAAACACCCTGATTTTAGTGTAGAATGATAGGGTTAGGTCGATCTTTTGGTGGGGTCAACCGTTTCTTGTGTGTTGGCGAAGTGTTTTGGCGGAGTGTTGTTGATGGTCTCTTTTATTCCCAATTTAGACAAAATTTTTTGTAAAAAATCTTTGAAATCCCTCGCTCTAACAGCGATCATGCTCTCTTCTCTCGGCTTATCACTCAATTCGGCAAGCGCCTCATCAGTTGGCCCTGGATGCGACCCTGCTTTTATGGACGCCATGAAGCAAAAAGCATGGATGGAAGCCCAACGTGAAATTATGATCGCGCAAACCACCATCGCCAAGCCAGATAGCGTCTTTTCTCTCGGCTGCTTCGGACATTTTACGTCCGGATTTAGCATAGGCTTCGGAAATGGAAACAACTACAATTATTCCGGCCTCGTCAACAGCTATGTCAGCTCGGCTTTTAACCATACCTATGGTGGTGGCCACTATGGGGGCGCAGGCAACAATAGCGGATCGAATACCAACTGTACCGCCATGCAAAACTTATGGAACGCCGCCCGTAAAGCAGACTTAGATCAACCTTCTGCCTTACTCGGCACACTCAATGAATTTTCAACTTATAACCGTGGGTCTTTCCCAACACCATATACCCCAACTGGTTTCGCAGCCCCTCTTGCCACATTCTACGGAGCAAAAGCGGCTGGGAAAAGTGTCGGCGCAAACTTTGACGATATGAACTTATTCGCAGGTGTAACCGCCCCACAAAGCCAACTGGCCGCACCCAAAACTTGCGCCAAGGGGATTGCAACTGGGGTTCTCTTTGACACGGATCGCCCAGAAATTATTTGCCCGAACCCAGGCTGTGTTTCTGATGGAACCAAAACGCCGAAATGCTGTGACTATTCCGCTGGTAATTGTAGCGCCACGTACCCATAATTTAAAACTTAACCTTGGAATTTATAAGATCAGGCTCTATAACAAGAGCCTGATTATTTTTTAAAGAGAATTTCTTATGCCCTTGTTTTGGCTATATAAACGAACGATGACTTTTGGCAAGCCTGTGATTATGGGTCTGCTCAATCAACGCCTGAAGAACGGGAAGGAAGACCCTGACCGTATTCAGGAACGCTTCGGCCAACCCAATCGCAGCCGACCGGAAAACGGCCCCCTGATGTGGGTGCATGTGGCGAGTGTGGGGGAGGCGCAATCTATGCTCCATCTGATCAACCTCTTCCTCGACCAAAATAAAACAGGATCGGTTCTGGTCACATCCATCACCCGCACCAGTGCTGCCCTATTGGAAAAACGCCTGCCGGCGCGTGCCTTTCACCAATATCTTCCAGTTGATCGTCCGAAATGGGTCAAACGCTTTCTGGATTACTGGCATCCCGACCTTGTCCTTTGGGCGGAATCCGAATTATGGCCGTCCATTTTATCGGAAATCGGCAAACGCCATTTACCGATGGCACTCATCAACGCACGCATGTCGCCGAACTCTTATAAAAATTGGTCGCGGGCAAAGAACATGGCGCAAAATATTTTGTCCGCCTTTACCATTATCCTGACCCAGACCGATACGGATAAAAATTACTATCTCAATCTCGGGGCGCGCAGTGTCACGACCATCGGCAATATCAAATTTGCCTCGCCCCCTCTGCCCTATGATGAAAATGATTTAAAGTTATTGCAGGATGCCACCGCCAACCGCCCCCTCTGGGTCTATGCCAGCACCCATGCGGGCGAAGAAGAATTGGCGGCAGAAACGCACATTGCCCTTCGTGACGTTTTTCCAAATTTACTCACCATCATTATTCCAAGACATCCAGAACGTCGCGTATCAATTTTGGATTCGCTTCAAAAATATCAGTTAACCATCTCAACCCGTTCACAAAATAAAATATTGCCTGATGCCAAATCAGATATTTATCTGGTCGATACCTTGGGTGAATTGGGGCTATTCTATCGCCTCTCCCCCATCTCCTGCATCGGTCGGAGTTTCAGTCATGACGGCGGCGGCGGACATAATCCGTTAGAGGCCGCCCAATTAGGATCAGCCGTTTTACACGGCGCACATGTCCAGAACCTCATGGACATCTATGCCCCGATGGATGCCAGTGGTGCCGCACTTCGCCTTGACACCACCGATCAACTGGCGCCCGCTTTGCGACAATTCCTGACCGACAAAGAATCCCTTAAAAACCTTGCAGAAAAAGGGTATAGTTTCTCCGAAGGTCAGAAAGAGATTCTGTCCAAATTGGTTGAAGAATTAGAACCGCTCTTCCTCTTGGCTGAATTGCCACTATTGAAAGCATAAATATTAAAGATGAAAACACCAAAATTCTGGTACGGCACACACAAAAATTCACTCTGCGCGACCTTGCTCACGCCGCTTGCGGGGCTTTATGAACGTGCCGCCCGCCTTCACCGCGAAAATTCCAATCCGCAAGCCGTATCCGCCCCCGTGATCTGTCTCGGGAATTTGGTTGCGGGCGGAAGCGGGAAGACACCAACCGCCATCGCACTCATGAAACTGTTACGCGAGACCCATTTTTTTCTCTCCCCCGCTTTTGTGACCCGCGGGTATAAGGGGAAAATTGTGGGGCCTGAACGCGTGGATGACAGTAACAATGCCGTATTCTGGGGCGACGAAGCCCTCCTTCTTGCCCGCAATGCCACAACCTATGTCTCCGCCGACCGTTACGAAGGGGCAAAGACCGCCATCTCCGGCGGCGCGGACGCTGTTATTTTGGATGACGGCCTCCAGAATTACGACCTTCAAAAAACAGTCAGCTTCGCGGTTATGGACGGGCGGATGGGCTTCGGCAATGAACGCGTGATCCCCGCGGGACCTTTGCGCCAAACACTAGAAGACGGGATCGACCGCACCGATGCCTTTATCCTGATCGGTGAAGATGTCCGTGATAGCCTCTCGAAAATTCCTGCGGATAAACCCGTTTTCCGGGCCACGATCAAAGTCCGTGACGAAATTGATTTACCCCACACCCCCTATGTCGCTTTTTGCGGGATAGGTTTTCCCGAAAAATTCAAAGCAACGATTGATGAATTGAAAATCAATTGTGTTGGGTTTAAGGCGTTCGCCGACCACCATGCCTATACCATGGATGACATGTCCAAATTGATCGAGGAAGCGTTAGAGAAAAAAGCGCGCCTTCTGACCACCGAAAAAGATTTTGTTCGCCTGCCCGACTTCGCCAAAAAATCTATGATCGATGTTCTACCGATTGAAATCGTCTTTGAAGACCCGACCGCGCTTCTGGGTTTTATCCGCCGCCGTATAAATACTACATCATCCACAACATGAAGACCGCTCGCTACCTGCTTGAGGCCGCGGTTGTTTACACACTAATGGCCATCTTTAAAATTCTCCCCGCGGAACGTGCCTCGGCACTCGGAGGATGGATCGGTCGAAACGTCGCGTATCATTTTTCCGTGACCCGCAAAGCCAAGCGCCACATCGAAAAAAGCCTCCACACTGACAAAACCGAGACTGACCGTATCGCAAAAGGGATGTGGGATAATTTGGGACGGTTATTTGCCGAATATCCCCACCTCCCTGAACTGTATCTGAACAAAAGTGAATTGGTCGGCGTTGAAAATCTGGGCGACCTTCCAACCACACCCAACGCCCCCGCTATTTTCTTTTCGGCACATTTGGCCAATTGGGAAATTGCCGCACCGTCGATGCGCCAGCAAAATGTCGATGGTGATTTAATTTACCGTCCGCCCAATAACCCCTACGTCAAAAAACTTCTCGATCAATGTCGGTCAATGGACGGCACTCTCCGCACCTATCCGAAATCACATCAAGGCATGCGCCAAGTGACCAGAGCGTTAAAAGACGGTCGCCGCATCGGGATTTTGATTGACCAGAAATATAATACAGGGGTCGAAGTTCCCTTTTTCGGACAACCCGCCATGACCAGTCTGGCCTTTATCCAACTTGCGAAAAGATTCAAATGCCCGCTGATCCCCGTGCAGGTCGAACGCCTCGACAACACCGCCAAATTCCGCGTCACCATCCATAAACCCATGGATTTATCCAAAGACGACAACACCCTGATCACCGAAGCCCATGATTTATTAGAAAGCTGGATCAAAGCCGCCCCCGAACATTGGCTGTGGCTACACAGAAGGTGGAAGGCATAAAGGGGATTAATCTCTGGCAAGATGCCGCTTCGGCACCCCTGTTTCATATTCAAAAACATCCAGCCATTTTTCCTGCGCCCTGTCATAGCTGATTTCCAACCGTGACAAATATGAAAAGCTTGGAACAACTGACCCTTTGCGAGATTGAAATACATCAATCATCCGTTGACCTGTTGCGTGGGCAAAGGCCGCCATATTGACTCCGCCATGGGCGAACACAACAACATGATGAATGGACGGCGGCAGGTTTTCACACATCTCGTCCATTCTCCCGCCGACCCTTGCCTGAAGCATCTTCATTGATTCTCCGTCAGGCGGAGCGTTATTCCACATATCTGCAAAATACCCCGCAAAGCGTGGGTCTTCTTTGGCGGCTCTCCCGACCATTCCCTCCATCGCCCCGTATTGCTGCTCGATAAAGTTTGTATCAATGACCAGTTCGGGAACATGCTTCCGCGGAATTGCTCTTAAAACAGCTTTCGCCGTCTCCTCCGCGCGCGGATAATCCGATGATACCCAAAGGGATGTCTCGGGATTGCTGGGCAGAACTCCGGCAAGGTGATTAAAACGCTGAACAACGGCGGGGGACGTTAAATCAAATGGAATCTCCCGCCCATACCAAATCTGCTTCGGATTAAAAACTTCCGTATGCCGCCCAAGGTGAAATGTAACTATATCACTCATAAAAACCTAAATATAAATGCTGTACCAGATTTTATATAACATTTTTAGAAAGCTAAAGAAAGCAATTAATAATTATGAAAACGTAAATAATGCCGTAATTTAATAATTGCCCCCCCTATAAATAAGCTTTTTTGTTTACAATTTTTTACGATATAAGAAGCCACTCTTTCATTTAAATCGGTGGTACCCTATGAAGCCTGCTCATCGTCGTCGCGAAGTTCTCTACGCTCAAATCTCTCTTGCTTTGACTATTGGGCTATATGCCTGGTTGGGGGATGTCCTCGCGCATAAAATTTATGACAGTTACTTCTTTCCAAATCTGACCCCATTTTATGGCGGACTGGTTTTTATGGCGGCGTTGAGTATCGTTTTTTATTCGGTGATCCATTACCATCTATGCCTGATCGGATTTTATAAACGTCATAAATACGAAACCATACCAAGCTTTGATGTGGTCGCAGAAATTTACGACACCCCTGCTCCGCCGCTGACAGTTCTGGTGCCGTCATTTAAAGAAGAGCGTAAGATCATTTTGCATACTTTGCTCTCTGCCGCTCTATCAGAATATCCGGCAAAAAATGTTGTCCTCCTCATCGACAACCCGCAAAACCCAACCAATGACGAAGACCGTCATTTGCTGGCACAAGCACGCCAGATCCCACAAGATCTGCAAACCCAATTCAATGAACAAAAAACCATTTTTGTAGAAGCCTTAGAGGATTACAAAACCCGCAAAGAAAATGCCGCGAGCAACACAGCAGACGACATCAAAATCCTGTCCAACCTCTATGCCCAAGCCGCGCAGTGGTTAGAAGTCGAAGCCAAAAATTTTACAGGCGACACCCCGATCGATTTGCTGGACGGCGATGAACGCTTTTTCATTGATACAATTCTGCTCCAACCCGCCAGCCTCCACCGCCTGCAATCGGCGGCTCTCTTACAACAAGAAAGCCTGACCGAAATAGAGGTAACCCGCCATTACAACCGCCTTGCCAGCCTGTTTAACGTGCAGTTCAGCAGCTTTGAGCGCAAACGTTATATGAACCTGTCGCACGACCCGAACAAAGCGATGAATTTGAACAGCTATATCATGCTGATCGGCCACCATTGGCAGGAAGTAGAAACAGAAAACGGCTTGGAACTCCATGAATGTGAAGCAGGTCAGGGATTC
>MEMI01000027.1:0-3400 GCA_001767915.1 Alphaproteobacteria bacterium RIFCSPHIGHO2_02_FULL_46_13
AGCTCAGGCGGCTAGCATTGATCGTAAACTAGATGATGGTCAGCCAAATACTGGTTCTGTAAGAGGGCTTGGGGCGGCTACTGCTGCGACAACCTGTGCGGATCTTGCTACTGTAGCGGGCGTTTATCAGGAATCTAACGTTGGTAATATTTGCGGACTTTACGTTAAAGTTCAATAGTTCGTTTTCCCAAACAATTCAAAAACCCCTTGGCGGAAGTCGAGGGGTTTTTCTTTTGGGGGATTAAAACCCGAAAATGCTCATCCAGCGGCGGATGAAGAGGTTGTTGCGGCGTTTGGACAATATGGTTGGGGATCGTCTTGGGGATGGGTTTGTGGTGCGGGTTTCATAAGAGATCATGGTGCTTCTCCTGTGGGGTTGGGTTTGTTTGGATCATCCCGCCCAAGCTTGGTAATAGCCGTAAAGTAAAACGGTCATAGCGAAAGTAGTGACCGGAAGGGAATAACGAAGGCGGATTTTTGGGGTGGATGTAAACATTTTAAAACCTCATTTATCTTGCTTTTTGTCATTTGTTCTGTTTTTGTTCCATTATAAATAGAACAAAAAAGGAACAAAAACAAGTGTTTTTTTCTCCCCCCAATCAAAATTCTTACTCATGGCTGTTTCTTGACCTCAACAGCTATTTCGCGAGTGTTGAGCAACAGGATAGGCCTGCTTTACGTGGAAAACCCATTGCCATTACACCGCTTCAGAGCGATTCAACCTGCGCTATAGCGGCCTCTTACGAGGCCAAAAAGTTCGGAATCAAGACGGGCACCAAAATTTATGAGGCGCGGCGGCTTTGTCCCGAACTGATCTGCGTTCCTGCCCGCCATGATATATATGTCGAATATCACCATAAAATCTTGGCGGAGGTCGTCAAGCATACGCCGATTAATAAGGTATGGTCGATTGACGAGCTGTCCAGCAAGTTGCCACCCAATAAACAAACGAAAGAGGCGGCGAGTTCCGTGGCGGCACGGATCAAGGCGGGGATTGCCCAAAATGTCGGAGCCTTTATCAAATGTTCTATCGGCATCGCCCCGAACGGGTTTCTGGCCAAGGTTGCCACCGATATGATGAAGCCGGACGGGCTTGTGATATTAGATCAGGAAAATCTGACAAGTCGTTTATTTGATTTGCAATTAACTGATCTTCCGGGGATTAATGTCAATATGAAAGCCCGTTTGATGAAATCGGGTATTTATTCTGTTGAGCAGTTCTGGAACATATCCCCCAAGCATGCGCGTGCCATTTGGGGGAGTGTCGGTGGGGAGCGGTTCTGGTATCGGTTGCACGGGTATGATTTACCGGATGAGGAAACTCACCCCAGTATGATCGGCCATTCGCGGATTTTAGACCTTGAATTGCGCAGTCCCGAAACAGCCAAGCAGGTTGCGCGACGATTGACCATCAAGGCGGCAAGTCGGTTAAGGCGTACGCCGTTTTATGCGAGCGAATTTGCGTTGTCGGTGCGGGAGGCAGGGGAAGGTGGTCAGAAATTTGCCATGGCTTGCCGCATGTCGCCCGCACGGGATAATTTTATGTTTCTGCATGCGTTGGATGCATTATGGGGCGAGATGATGGCAACGCTTAATCCGTGGAAAATCAAAAAGATAAATATTTCTCTTTATAATTTACATGAACAGAAAAATATCACTCCCGACCTGTTCGAGAGGGAGTCGGGGGTGTATCAGGCGGTTCAGAAAAAGAACGATGCCTTATCGACTGTCATGGATCAGATTAACAAAAAATACGGCGCGGAAGCGATACGGCTCGGTGTATCGCCCAAAACAAGTGCGGGATATGTGGGAACAAAAATCGCGTTTAGTCGCATTCCGGATATGGAGGAGTTTAATGAATAGGGGGGAAATATAGCCCTATAATATTTCTATGAAAAATAAAAGAACTCTGCTAGTTTTTGTTGAATTTGACCCGAAGGGATATTAAATATGAAAAATAATAACGCGGTTATGCCATTAATAAATCAATATGGCCGTGGCTTAGTATATGCATTTGAGATTGCATCTACCGCAAAGGCATATACCGTTGTTGCCATGAATCAAGGATATAACGAACCAAACGAGTCGTATCAATATACTAGGTTAGTTCTTGGGCGGGATATGCGAATTGAAAATGGCGGAGATATACAAAAATATTATATCGGGCGCGGAGAAGAAAGTTTGGTGTTATCGGCGGCCTTACAAATTGCTATGGGCATTTTTGCACAAAAGATCACTGATATTTTTGCACAACCTGATCTCAACACACTTAGAAATCTAAAAATAGAGTTCGGTTTGGTGCGGGGCTTTCCTGGAGATGAGGAGAGGATCCAAGCTGCCGCCCAAGAAAGATTGGTTGTAGAACCTGAAGTGAGCGCGTTTTTAGCAAGCGCAGAGCACCGAGATATGATGCGTGGCCGTTTTCCAGATGCCAATCTATCGGATGAACGGATCAGTCTCTTTCTGCCTCAGCCTGTTTGAAGTAATTTTCTGGTAGGGCATCTATACAAGAAAGATAGTCGCCAACCCAAGGAATGCAAAAAATCCGATTGTATCCGTCATGGTTGTTAGAAAGACGGAGGAGGCGACGGCGGGGTCGACGCCGATTTTGTCTAGGACGACGGGGATGGTTGCGCCGAAGAATCCAGCGACCACCAGATTGATAATCATCGCGGCGGCAATGACGCAGCCAATGCCGAGGTTATGGAACCAGAAACCTGCGGAGAGGCCGATGAGGATCGAGAAGACCATTCCGTTCAGTAGTCCCACGGTTGCTTCTTTGCCGATAATGCGCCACGCGTTGGCACCAGATAATTCGTTGGTTGCAATCGCGCGGACAGCAACGGTCATGGCCTGAGTGCCGGCATTACCGCCCATACCGGCGACAATCGGCATTAAAACGGCGAGCGCCACAATTTTTTCAATCGTGGCATCGAATAAGGAAATCACGTAAGCGGCGAGGAATGCGGTAAACAAATTCACCAAAAGCCAGCGCATACGCGCACCCGCAGTTGAAAAAATACCGCTATAAAAGTCGTCTTCCTTTACCCCTGCTAGTTTCAGAATATCTTCTTCGGCTTCTTCGTCGATAACAAAGATAACGTCATCATAGGTAATAATCCCGATCAGGCGGTCGTCTTCGTCCACAACCGGGGCGGAGGCGAGGCCTTCGTTACGGAAGATGGTGGCCACTTCTTCCTGGTCCATGGTCGCAGGAATAGGGTGGGTTTCCTTGAAGGACAGGGCATCGATTTTATCGCCACGACTGGCGCGGACAAGGCGGTTCAGGGGGATTTCGCCCACAACATGGTACGACGGGTCAATTACCACCAAGTCATAGAAATCTTCGGGCAGAGTATCTTTGGCGGCCTTGATATAATCAAGTGTTTTGCCGACGGTC
>MEMI01000027.1:3428-70370 GCA_001767915.1 Alphaproteobacteria bacterium RIFCSPHIGHO2_02_FULL_46_13
GCTGCATCAAACGACCCGCGGATTTTTCAGGGAAGCTCAGACCCTCTTCAATCGCAATTCGTGTTTTGGCGGAGAGGCGGCGCAAAATTTCGCGTTGGAATTCTGTGTCGAGGGGAAGGATCAGGTCGAGCGCGTCATCACTTTCCAGATCCGAAATAATATGCGCGATCTGGTCGGCATCCATATCTTCCAGAACTTGACACCGCACATCTTCCTGCAAATTGGAAATGGCTTCGGCTTCGAAGTCGGAAGCAAAGCCAGCCATGAAGGCGCGACGTTCATCGCGGGTTACTTTTTCAAGAAGTTCGGCTTTGTCACTCGGGCTGAGATCAATCAGCATTTCATGGACGCGTTCCGAATTTTCCGCCTCTAAGGCCTCACAAATTTCGCGAATTTCTTCGTCTCGCAAACCCAGATAGTCGGTTGCAAGAGATTCTTCTTCGTGGTCTTCGGAAACAATGACGTTGTCGTCTTTTGTTTCGTTCGGATCTGGCAGGTTATGTTCGGTCATTTAGGGCCTCTTGTCAGTAGAAGAGGTTTGAAATTTAATTATCTGTATTACAAAAAAATCAAAAAAGATAGAGATTTTAGAATGGGTTAGGGAATTCTTCTGATTTATCTTCCTTTGGTCGAAAATTCTGCCTTCTTTAAGGTTTATGGGTTAGAATGGTTATATCAGAAGGAGAATGTATGACATATGGTCGCCACGTCCGCTCAGCCGAGCGCGGGAACGTACTTTTTCTGATTTTGATTGCTGTTGCCTTGTTTGCTACCTTATCTTATGCGGTCATTCAGTCTACAAGGTCTGGTGGAGCAGGTACATCTAAAGAAACCAGCACTGTAGATGTTGCCCAAATTTTAACAGTTTCCAATTCATATCGAACAACCGTTCAAAGAATGATGGTCGGTCAAGGGATGGATGGTGGTGATATTGTTGCAGTATCACCGTCGGCCTTCGGGGTTGTCTCTGCCCAATTGAATACACAAAATCTCTATCATCCGACTGGTGGTGCGATGCCGTATCCTATACCTCCGAAAAATTTGATGGATCCCGTTTATGATACAAACGTATGGTCAGTTAATTCGGAGAATGAAGTTAAAAATGTCGGAGCCACAACCGCCATACCTGACATAGATCATGTTGAACTCATTGCCTTTTTACCAGGTTTGAAAAAATCAGTGTGTGAGGCGATTAATGAAAAATTGGGAATTACAGGTGGGATGCCAGTCAGTTATGCCGATGTTACGATGAATGCCAGTTCTGATCCCCCTACATATATGGAGAATGGTGGCGCGGGAGTTATCGGAGGAACAGCCAGTGACAGCCAATTGACAGGAAAGTTAGAGGGATGTTTCCAAGTAAATGGTACTTCGGATTGGTATGCGTTCTATGCCGTGCTTGTCGGTCGATAAGAGGAACGTCATTTCCGGTAAGTTGGAATAAATCCACATAATTGGGGGCAATATAAATTAAGCGGGGAGGCTTGGTTGCCGGATTGGTTGATTGTTATATGCCCTAAATGGATATTACTTTGCAGATCCCAATGTGCCGTGCTTCCGTCTTTGAAATGGAATTGACCCGAGATATGACAGGGGGACGTCTCTGCCAGTTTTGCATGAGCATCACTCGCGGTCACAAGATTGGCAGTTTGAAAGAATTTTATAATATCTGGTTCTGTAAGGGCAAGGAAGTCTGCGCAATCTTTCGGATTATAATAGAGATCGTTTTTATCTTCCACACGGTCAAGAATTTTAACTTTCGTGACCTCTGCTAACTTAAAGGGACAAAGTGCGGGTTCGAATTCTTCTTCCTCCTGTGACGGAGGAACGCAGTTTGAAATAGTGATCTCTTCATTTCCACCTGCCTGTGCGGACTGATAAGTCAGTTCGCACAGGGCAAGTATGAATAACAGATAAGATCTTTTCATTTCATTTTACTGTCCGAATTTATGCGGGCTGTCTGCGCCGAACACTTGTGCGCCGACAGTTGAGACAGCGGTCACGTTGACAATACCACGGGTGGTTGCGGCGTTGGTGACGATTTGGGCTGTGTGGCGCATACCCAGAAGGATCGGGCCGATGGGGATACAGTCGGAGAGGACTTTGACCGCGTTATAGGTGATGTTTGCGGCATCCACATTCGGCATCACCAACAGGTTGGCAGAGCCTTTGAGGGTGGAATTCGGCATAATCATCTTACGGATTTCTTCGGACAAGGCCGCGTCTGCGTGCATTTCGCCGTCGATTTCCAGATCAGGTGCGCGGGTTTTAATGTCAAAATACGCATCGCGCATTTTAAACGCACTCTCGCCACGGTGTGATCCGAAATTGGAGTGGGAAATCAATGCAACTTTCGGAACGATCCCGAATTTGCGCATTTCTTCTGCCGCCAGCAAGGTCATTTCAGAAATTTGCGCGGCGGTTGGATCAGGGTTCACATGGGTGTCACAAATAAAGATCGGCCCGCGTGTCGGGTGGAGGAGGCATGGCATGGCTGCCGCGGCTTCAACACCTGCGCGCAAACCAATCACATCGGTGACGGTCATCAAATGGTCACGGTAGGCACCAATGACGCCACAGATCAGGCCGTCGGCCTCACCCTTGGCAACCAAGAGTGAACCGATAACGGTGGTATCAGTCCGCACAATGGTTTTCGCGTGGTCTGGGGTCACGCCATTGCGTTCCATGATTTTGTGATAGCTCTGCCAATAATCGGTATAGCGTTTATCGGATTCAGGATCGACCAGTTCGAAATCTTTGTCGATTTCCATGCGGAGGCGCATGCGTTTCAAACGTGTTTCAACAACATGGCGGCGACCGATCAAAATTGGTTTTGCCAATTGCTCATCGACCACGGTTTGCACTGCACGCATCACGCGTTCTTCTTCACCTTCGCAATAGACAATCTTTTTCGGATTATCGCGTGCCTTGGCAAACATCGGGCGCATCACCACGTCAGAGCGGTAGAAGAATTGAGTGAGTTTCGCGCGGTATGCATCCCAGTCGGTAATCGGGCGGGTTGCAACACCTGTTGCCATCGCGGATTTTGCAACCGCAATCGGCAGTTCGAAAATCAAACGTGGGTCGAATGGTTTCGGGATCATATAGTTTGGCCCGAATTCTAAATTCTCATCACCATAAATGGCGGCCACTTCGGCGGTGACTTCTTTGCGTGCCAGATCGGCAATCGCGCGGACACAGGCCATTTTCATTTCTTCGTTAATCGCCGTTGCACCAACATCCAATGCCCCACGGAAAATGTATGGGAAGCACAAGACGTTATTCACTTGGTTCGAGAAGTCAGAGCGACCGGTGCAGACGATGGCATCCGGTTTTACCTTAAGCGCTTCGTCAGGCATGATTTCAGGTGTTGGGTTGGCGAGCGCCATGATGAGAGGAGCATCCGCCATATCGGCAACCATTTCTGGTTTCAATGCGCCAGCGGCAGAGAGCCCCAAGAAAATATTCGCGCCTTTAATCGCGTCCGCCAATGTGCGGGCGGATGTTTCAACGGCGTAGACTTCCTTCTCAGGATCCATGCCTTCGTTACGGCCTTTATAGACAACGCCCGTGCGGTCACAGACGATAATATTTTCTTTCGGAAGGCCAAGTTGTACCAGCATATTGAGGCAAGCAATCGCCGCTGCGCCAGCACCTGATGCCACAAGTTTCACATCTTTGAATTCACGACCCGTGATTTTCAACCAGTTGAGAATAGCCGCGCCAGAAATAATCGCTGTTCCGTGTTGGTCATCATGGAACACAGGGATTTTCATGCGTTCACGGAGGGTGCGTTCAATTTCGAAACATTCAGGGGATTTAATATCCTCAAGGTTGATCCCGCCGAAAGAGGGTTCGAGCGAGGCGATAATTTCGATTAATTTTGCAGGGTCGGTTTCGTCAATTTCAATGTCAATGGAATCAATGTTGGCGAATTTTTTAAAGAGAACTGATTTCCCTTCCATCACTGGTTTCGATGCCAGTGCACCAATCGCGCCGAGACCCAGAACAGCCGTCCCGTTGGTAATGACCGCAACCACGTTTCCGCGGGAGGTATAGTCGAGGGCTTTTAAAGGGTCTTTTTCAATCTCTTCACATGCAAATGCCACTCCCGGGGAATAGGCCAGCGATAAATCGCGTTGGGTCATCATCGGCTTGGTCGGGACAATCGCAATCTTACCCGGGCGAGGGTACATATGGTATTCAAGTGCAGCTTCGCGCAAATTGTCTTTAGGTTTTTCGTCATGTGGAGGTTTGGTGGTCACGATATGCATTCCTTGAAAGATTCGGTCATTTAATTGAATGCGCCTAAATGACCAGAGAAATAACAGTTTTTCAAGGGGTTATTGTGATGTTGTGCAGCAAATAATATGCGATATGTAAGGGGAATTTAAAAGATTAAGAGCAGATGGTGCGGCCAAGAATACTCGAACTTCCATGGGTTGCCCCACAACGACCTCAACGTTGCGCGTCTACCAGTTTCGCCATGGCCGCACTCTTTAGATTACTGCTTAAAAACGAGGTGAGAGGTGATTATCAGATTGAAACAAGCTATGCAAGTATAAATTAATACTTATTTCAAAGAGGGCCATCGTCCAAGACGGTAATAATAGGTAAAAGCCCTTGATTATTCAGGTCTGTTAATCTTTGAAACTCTTTCGCAGTTTCATAATTTAAGGCGATTTCATGGCAATATTGCAGAATTGCCATCCGATCGTTGATCGTAAGCAAATGGTCAACAACAGGGCTTTGCCTTGCCATGGATGTTTTATTTAAAAGAAGCTTATCGGGCTGTGTTTCACCATTGAGTGAGAATTCAATCAAAAAAGCAGTGCCTTCGGTGACACCTTGCAGGCTCACGATATTAAAAACCTGTCCGTTGCTTAAAGGTAGATCCATAGCGGGGGTAATGTTTGTAATTTGATCACCATTTGCGGCGCTTGAAAAAGATTTTATATGTGTTGTTTTAGCTGTCATTTTTGACTCCCTATTTTCTATATAAATATAGGGAATTCCAAATTCTAGCAATGGATTATCTATTCAAAATAGCCTTGATGCTGCCTTTGACACCATATAAAGGTAGTTTATGCAATTTATCACCCAACCCACCCCTGTTGATTACGAAACCGCCGTTTCCGAGATGGAGCGGCGAGTGGCGGGGATTCGGGATGGGACGATGGACGAGGCGGTTTGGTTGTTGGAGCATCCGCCGCTTTATACGGCGGGGACATCTGCCAAGGCGGCAGACCTTTTGAATCCGCGTTTTCCGGTGTTTCAGACGGGACGGGGCGGGGAATATACCTATCATGGCCCCGGGCAACGCGTGGCTTATGTCATGCTTGACCTAAAAAAACGCCAAAGTGAGCCGGATATTAAAAAATATGTCTGGCAGTTAGAAGAATGGGTCATTCAAACCCTTGCCGAAATCGGGATTAAGGGCGAGCGTCGGGACGGGCGGGTTGGGATTTGGGTGGTTCAGGGAAACACCGAAAATAAAATCGCTGCCGTCGGTGTGCGGGTGCGGCATTGGGTCACCTATCATGGCCTCTCGATTAATGTAAATCCTGACCTATCTCATTTCTCGGGCATTGTGCCATGCGGAATTAAAGAATTCGGGGTTACGAAGATGACTGATCTGTGTTCAGATATAACCATGGAAAAAATTGATTCCATTTTATGTTCCAAATTTGGGGGCGTTTTTGAAAAATAGTTCTGGCAATATCCTGTTTCTGATTTTAATTGCAGTGGCATTATTTGCGACGCTTGGTTATGCCGTGACTCAATCCATGCGCAGTGGGGGGAATAACACCACACAAGAAACATCAACCATCAATGCGGCAGTTTTGAGCCAGTATACAGCCTCGCTTCGCTCAGCCATTCAGCGCATGACCACGGATAACCATGATATAAGAACTCTTGAGTTTAACAGGACTGAAGATTTTGCAACTTTGACATCGCCGGACGTAGGAGTTTTTCATCCGTCTGGCGGAGCCGTCATTTATCAAAACGCCCCATTTGCCTTGCTGGATACCCAAAGTGGCAACTCCACAGGAAAATGGGTTTTCACCATGAATTTCGAGGTAAAAGACATTGGCACTGACAGCGCGAGCAGTCTGGATGGAAATGACTTAATCGCCTTTATGGTTGGGGTTCGGAAAGAGGTTTGCGAACAGTTGGATAAAAAACTGGCGATCCCAACCAACCCAATTCCTAAAATCACCAGTCTGACTTATTCAAGCGATATGATCACCAATATCAACACCTATGACATGGATAATAATTATGTTTCTCCGACATCTGAATCTGTGATTGGCGCTGGGGCGGACGATGCGGCATTGGCAGGGAAATCCGAAGGGTGTTATTATGAGGCAACGGACAATACTTACGTTTATTACGGTGTTATTTCCGAGCGTTAAATTTGCCAATTGAAGCCATGAGTTTTTCTAAATCGGTTGCAAGGCGGTTGAAATTTTTATTTTTCTCGCCTGTTACTTCATCCTGAAATAATGCGCGGTTGATTTCCATTTGCAAACTATGTCGTCCCCATGCGGGTTGTCCGTAACGGTTGATAATTTCTGCGCCTTTATAAAGCTGGTTGATGACCACGCGGTAGCCCATGTCTTTGAGGGTCTCAACAATATGCGTTCTAAATTCAATGCCGCAACTGCGCCCGTCCAGATCCCCCAGAATAAAATCAGGTTGTAATTGCGGGAAGCTGTTCGCCACAACGTTCGACGGCATGGAATGGCAATTCAGATGATAGATCATGCCGAATTGTTCAAAAAGTGCGTTCGAGAAATGCCCCAATAAAGTGTGATAAGCGGTGTAATAGTTGGTAATCCTTAACCGTGTTTCATCATGGGTGAGGGAGCGGGAATAAATCGGTTCCCCCGCACGGATTAAACGCATCAGGACACCATGTCCGTGAACGGAGCGCCCTTTATCGGATGTTCCGTCAAGCCATGGTGTATCAAACAGTAATTGGTCGATATCGTCTGCCGTACGGTTGGTATCGACATAAGTGCGGGGGAAATTGGCTTTCACCACCACTCCGCCGATAGCGGTGGTCGGGGTGGTGAATAATTCATCCAGAAAGCGCTCTTCACATAATTCAAGGGCGTGTTTGGGGCAGGAAAAGCCGAAATTATCGGGGTATATTCTGCCGCTATGGGGCAGATCAACCAACACGGGGGCGGCTATGCCATTGTTGCCAATGGTATATTCACAAATATTCGGGTCGGATGATGGCGGGATTTTCATTGTGGTAACTTGTTTCTCTTGATTATTTTATATAAGGTGCAGAACAATATTACATTACAGGAATTCAAGTTATGCACGATATAAAAGCCCTTCGCGATAATCCAGCCGCTTTTGACGCCAATTGGGCGCGCCGTGGGTTGCCTCCGCAAACCCCCGCTATTTTAGAACTCGACGAAAAACTTCGTAAGTTGCAAACTGAGCTGCAAACTGCACAATCCCGCCGTAACGAAGCATCCAAGGAAATCGGTGCGGTGAAGTCGAAGGGTGGTGATGCGGCTGAATTAATGGCCGAAGTTGCCAATCTGAAAGACCGTATGGCGATTTTGGAAGAGCAAGAGCGCGAAGTTGCCGAAAAACTGAACGAAATTCTATCCGCTTTGCCAAACATGATTGCGGGTGATGTGCCGGACGGGGCAGATGAAAATGATAATGTCGAAATCCGCACCTTCGGCACACCTAAAAACCCGAATACCGAAGTGCCTGACCATGTGGCGATTGGGGAAGCTTTGGGATTGATGGATTTCGAGGGCGCAGCGAAAGTTGCGGGGGCGAGATTTTCTGTTAACAAAGGCGGTATCGCGAAACTGCACCGCGCGCTGGGTCAATTGATGCTCGATACCCATACGATGGAGCATGGCTATACCGAGATTGATCCGCCTTTATTGGTGAGTACCGATGTGATGTATGGCACGACCCAACTCCCGAAATTTCGTGATGACCAGTTCGAGACAACGGACGGTCGGTGGTTGATTCCAACGGCAGAAGTTGTGTTGACCAACCTTGTGCGCGACGAAATTCTGGAAGGGTTGGAAACACCTATCCGCATGACTGCCATGACTCCGTCCTTCAGGAAAGAGGCGGGTTCTGCGGGGAAAGACACACGCGGTATTATTCGCCAGCACCAATTTTATAAAGTCGAAATGGTGAGCATTACCCGTCCAGAGGATTCAGAGGCCGAACATCTCAGGATGCTCAACTGCGCCGAAAATATTTTGAAAAAACTGGAACTGCCGTTCCGTACCATTGTGCTATGTTCGGGCGATATGGGGTTTGCATCGCGCAAAACATACGACATCGAAGTATGGATTCCGTCCCAACAAAAATTCCGCGAAATTTCAAGCTGTTCAAACTGCGGCGATATTCAATCCCGCCGTATGAAAGCCCGTTTCAAACGCGCTGGGGCAAAGGATACCGAATTCGTTCATACCTTGAACGGTTCCGGCCTCGCAGTTGGTCGGACATTGGTGGCGGTCATGGAAAATTATTATGATCCTGCTGATGGCGGCATCTTCGTCCCTAAAGCTTTGCTCCCTTACATGGGTGGCGTGACGAAGATTGTGAAGGCGGCCTAATGCCACTTTATACCTTGAAACCAATGTCTGAGGCTCGGGTATTGATCGTCAATGATGACGGGATTGATGCGCGGGGGATTAAGGCTTTGGAAGAGGTGGCGCTGGGCATCTTTGCCGATGTGACGGTTGTCGCGCCGCTCCATGAGCATTCGGGTATGGGGCATGCCATATCGTATAAAAAGAATTTCAAAATTCATAAACGGGACGACACGCATTATGCTGTCGAAGGTACGCCCGCCGATTGCACCATTGTTGGGCTTAATCTGGTGATGAAAGATAATCCGCCTGATATTGTTCTTTCTGGTATCAATCATGGTGATAATGCGGGCAATGCCATTTTATATTCGGGGACTTTTGGTGGTGCGTTAGAGGCGGGGTTGGCAGGTATTCCAGCCATATCATTCAGCCAGTTGCGCCAGCCGGATGGTCACACGGATTTTACCATTGCCAAAAAATATTTGCCGCAGGTATTGGGCTTTTTGCAAGTTGCGCCATGGCCAGATCATGTGGTGATGAATGTCAATTTTCCACCTGTTGACAACCACATTCATCATCATCCGCATCATGTGCCATCTAAATCCCATCATCTTGTTGATGGGGTCGATGTCGAAGAGCAAGATCAGGGTGCGCAGCAATTAAGGCTGCGCCTTAAAAACAAAATTTTTGAAACGGGTCACGAACATGATTTAAGCGTTCTCTCCCGCGGCGGCGTCACCATCACCCCCGTTACCACCAACTGGACATGTCACGAGACGTTGAAACTATGGACAACCTAAACAAAAAACCAAAAACCAAATCGGCCTATTCCATCATGGTGCCTTTGGTGAAGCGATATATGAAGCCTTATGTGGGGCAGCTTTGTCTTGCGATGTTATTTATGTTGGTGGCGGCGGGGGCAACGGCTTTGTTTGCCAAGTTGTTACAGCCTGTGTTGGATAAGGCGATGATTGGGGTTCAGAATGATCCGGCCTCTGTGCATGTCATTCTTCCTTTGGGGGCAATGATTTTTCTGTCTTTTGCGGTGCGTGGAATTGCAACCTATTTACAATCCATCAAAATGAATAAGATCAGTCAATCAATTGTGGCTGATATTCAAAAGGATGTGTTTTCACATTTTATGACGCTCGATTTAAAATTCTTTCATAAATATCCAAGTGGTGAATTAGTGTCGCGCGTCACCAACGATGTGAACGTGATGCGTAGCGCGGTTGTGGATTCCCTGACGGGGGTGGGGAGCAATGTTCTGACCCTTGTATTCTTATTGGTTGTGATGGTGATGCAGGATTGGCGTTTATCACTGATCGCCCTCACTATATTTCCATTGGCATCAGGCCTTGTTGCGTATCTGGGGCGCAGGTTGCGTAAAGTGTCAAAATCCATTCAGGGCGAGACTGCAAACCTCATGGGTGTGTTAGGCCAAATTTTCCAAGGCATTCGCCAAGTCCAAGCATACGGCATGGAAGAGCGCGAAAAAGAACGCGCGGGCAATGCTGTTCTGTCTGTGCGTCATTTAAACATTAAAGCGGCGCGGATCAGCAATCTGTCGACACCGATCAATGAAACTTTGGTCGGTGCGGTGGTGTTTGGTGTGATTGTTTATGGCGGGTATCGTATTGCCGAAGGGCAACTGACCCCCGGGGGATTAATGTCCTTCATCGCGGCCTTTGCATTGGCGTATGAACCGATGAAGAAATTGGCGAAACTCAATAGCTCTCTTCAACTGGGCTTGGGGGCGGCGGAACGTGTGCAGGATATGATGTCCCAGCAGGCTGGCATCACTGATAAAGCGGACGCAAAGGAATTAGATTCAACCATTCCGAATATTCGTCTGCAGAATGTTGAATTTTCTTATGACGGTACGGATGAGACAAAAGCATTGAACAATGTGTCATTGGATATTGCCGCGGGGAAAGTCACGGCTCTGGTCGGGGCGTCGGGGTCGGGTAAGACAACTATTCTCTCGCTCCTTCTGCGGTTTTATGACCCGCAATCGGGGACGGTGACGATTGATGGAACGGATATTCGTGACCTGAGTATCTCCAGTTTACGTCGTCATATTGCTCTTGTCTCACAGGATATTACGATTTTCGATGATACGGTTGCGGGCAATATTGCCTATGGCCTTCCGAACGCCACACCTGAACAAATCCGCGATGCTGCGCGCGCCGCCGCCGCCGAAGATTTTATTTTAAAAATGCCGAATGGGTTTGATACCGAAGTCGGTGAAAACGGCGTGCGACTTTCAGGCGGGCAACGTCAACGTATATCCCTTGCTCGTGCCATCCTCCGTGATGCCCCGATTTTATTTCTGGATGAGGCCACATCCGCACTCGACAACGAATCCGAACGCATCATTCAACAGACATTAGACACCCTTCAAAAAGGCCGCACAACCTTGGTCATCGCACACCGCCTCTCCACCATCCAACATGCCGATAAAATCATCGTGATGGATAAGGGGCAGGTGGTTGAAGAAGGAACCCATGCTGACCTCTTACCAAAAGGCGGCGCCTACACCCGCATGCATAATGCGGCAGTTGTGGGGTAGGGTAGGATGAAATCCTTCATACTCAAAACTTTTCTATTATGTGTCGGAGTATATTTTGTTTTATTGATCCTGATATTTTTCGGTCAACGCTCTCTCATGTATTTTCCGCAGCCCGCATTGTCAGCAGAGGTTGCTAAATCAATTTTACCAAAGGCACAGATGGTCAATGTCGTCACCGCCGATGGTACGCATTTGCAGGCCTATTTTATACCCCCGAAAGATGCCAAGAAGCCTATTATTCTGGCGTTTCATGGCAACGGGGCATTGGGGTTATATTTAGCCCCTAACTTTGCGGAAGCGGTGGAAAAGGGGTATGGCCTGTTGCTGGCAGAATATCGTGGATATAGTAGCAACGAAGGTAGTCCAACCGAAGCGGGGTTATATCAGGACGCCGATGCGTATCTGGCATATTTGAAATCACAATACCCGAATACAAACATCATTGCCTATGGACAGTCATTGGGGAGTGGGGTGGCTGTTGATCTTGTTGCCAGAAACCCTCAATCATTCATTGGTCTGGTTTTAGAAGTCCCTTTTGATTCCGCAGTGAATGTTGCGGATAAACATTACCCATATATCTTATTTAAAAAACGGATCATGCGTGACCAATATCTGTCAGATAAAAAAATCAGCTCAATTGCCATTCCCAAATTATTTTTGCTGGCTGGCCAAGATGAAGTCGTAGGGCTGAATAGTGGTTTAAACCTGTTTGAAACCGCCATCCCCCCTAAATCAGTCAAAGTATATGATGAGGCAGGTCATATGAATGTTTTTCAATATGGGGCTGGAAAGGATTTAATGGGTTTTCTGGAAGGGTTTGATAAGCGGTAAATCAATAAATAAAAACCCCGCTTCGGCGGGTTTTTTTATGGGCGAATTTGGGATGTGGGTGATTTGAGTTTAAATGGCTCCCTGAGCAGGATTCGAACCTGCGACCAATCGATTAACAGTCGATTGCTCTACCGCTGAGCTATCAGGGAACGTATTTAACGCGGTGGTTCGCTTTTCTATTTTTTATCGGGTGGTTTGTCAACCGACTTTTTTAAAAAACTTACCTTTATTCTATATCTACTTCTATTTCCCTCACCCAACCCTCTCCCGAGGGGAGAGGGCTTAGGAGGAAGACTGGAGGCACGAGCCGGAATCGAACCGGCGTGCAAGCTTTTGCAGAGCTCTGCCTAACCACTCGGCCATCGCGCCATCCAGTGTGTGGGGGATTTAGCATTTTTCTCCATGGAAATCTAGTGAAAATTCCTGTAAAGCTATTTTCTGGTTAAAATTCCCAATTTGAGGATACTGAACACATGACCCATCAAGATTTTGAAAAAGCCCGCGAGAATATGGTTTTGTCGCAATTACAGCCGTCCGGCATCGTGTCGGAGCGTGTGATGGCGGCCTATCAGGCTGTTCCGCGTGAAATGTTCGTGCCGAACGCCCTGCGCGGTGTGAGTTATCTGGATGATGATATCCAGTTGGGCGGCGGACGCGTGGTCATGGAGCCATTGTTGCATGCGTTAATGGTGCAGGATGCGGATTTACGGGACGGAGACAACTGCCTTGATATCGGTGGTGCAACGGGCTATTCCGCTGCGATTCTGGCGCAATTGACAGGTCATGTTGTGGCATTGGAGCAAGAAGAAAAATTGTTACAGGATGCAAGCAACCATTGGAAAACATTGGCTCTGTCCGACAAAATCAATGCCATCGTCGGCGAGCATGTCGGCGGATATATGGCGGGTGAGCCATATAAAGCCATTTTTATCAACGGCGCAGTGGCCAGCATTTCAAACGTCTTATTGTCCCAGTTGGCGGAGGACGGTGTTTTATATGCTGTTTTAATGCCTGAGGACGCTTTGATCGGGAAGGTGGTTGCTGTGCGTCGTGATGAGCATGGGCATATCAGCCAAACAATTCTGGGCGAGGGGGTGACTTCGTACGTTCCCGGCTTTGGCCCTAAAAACAGCTTTACTTTCTAAAACTTAACTATATTTTGGAAAATAGAGGCTAAAAATACGAAAATGGGTGTGGATAGACACCCCCCACCCATTAAATCGTGCTTTGACAATATGTTAGCATTCGGACAAACTGCACTGTCTGAAGACTTTTAAGGAAACCATTTGAATGTCCGGCAATAAACCTGAGCAGGAACCTTCGATAGAAGAAATTCTCGCATCCATCCGTCAAATCATTTCGGATGATGATGACGCACGTCCTGTCGGAGACATCGAACTTCCTGCCGATGAAAAATTCGATATCCCAACTTATCAACCTGAAGCCCCGAAAGAAGAACCGAAGCGCGAATCTTTTGCCGAAGTTCTGGAACTCACAAACGAAGTCGGCGGCGACGAAAAGGTTTTTGATCTATCAGACGATAAATTTGATATTCCACTTTCAGAACCAATCGTTGAGAAAGATACCTCGCGCGATTCTGATCTTGATATATCTTTTAAAGAAGAACCTACGCGTAAGGGAATGGATATGTCTGGTGGACAAACTGATATTGATGCATTGTTTTCTGCGCCCGCTGCCGAGGCAACAACCGAGGCTTTCTCTCGCCTTTTAGGAAATATTCCGGTTGAGCGTGAAGAAAATAAACGTCTCTACGCCGATGGTCGTATTACATTAGAAGACATCACCAAAGATTTATTGCGTCCGATGTTGCGTCAGTGGGTTGATGATCATCTGCCGTCTATGGTCGAACGCTTGGTCGAGAAAGAGCTCGAGAAACTCGCGCGCCAAGCTAGGGATTAGTTCCTTAGAATAATGAATGTTTTCCAGAGAAAAAATCCTCCCAAAGTAAATAATGGGTTTTCGCTTGCCAAATCGGATCAGTTTGGAGGCGTTTTACTTCTTATCCTTATTGCTGTTGCTCTTTTTGCTGCTCTTACTTATGCAATAACAAGTAGCTCAAGAGGAGGGGGGAACGATCAAGCCAAAAGCGATGAAATGCAAGCGGCTTATGGTGAAATTCTGAATGTCGTGGCGGGAATGCGCGGAGCCTTTCAAAGAATGGCAATATCTGGTGTCGACATGGATGATGGTATTAATGCCAGATATCCTTATAATTTGGCAGTAACAACAAGCGCAGGATATTTCTTCGATAACTCAAAATGCCCAACTGCGGGAACAGACAATAGTTGCAAACTCTATCACCCTCAGGGGGGGAGTTTAAGTTTCTACAATTTTTTAAAACTGCATCCTAATTTGGGGGATACTCCTGATAATCCGTCTGCCAATTTTCTCGGCAAAGGTTGGTGGGGGGATGTCGGGGGATCTTATGATCCCGGTGGAACTGCTTCTTATGATTATATTTACAGCATTAGGGTGAAGAAGCCATTCTGTGATTTCATCAATAAAAAATTAGGGATTTCTTCTGTCGATGCGACTGCCGCGAGCGGGATTGGTTTTCAATATCAATTGAGCGGGAGTGGGGGATCGGGAAGTGTGGCCGGTCTTGCCGGACAGTATCATGCCCCTCATCTGAAGGGTAAGGATATGGGGTGTTTTAAAACTACTGCTGATGGTGGAAAATACTTTTTTATAGCTTTAATTTATCTGAGATGATTTATCTGTTAAAGGGTTTGTTCTTGAAAAAATTTTTGAAATATTTGTTTTTTGTCTTCCTTTTTTTGGGAACATTGGTCGGGCTGTATGCTTGCCTGATTGAGCCATTCCGACTTGTCGTGACGGATTACACGGTGAAAACATCCAAATGGAATTCGGACAAACCCCTTAAAATTATTCTTCTGACCGATCTTCATTCCATTTCCCCGTGGATGACACCAAGCCATACGCAGGACATTGTCGATAAAGCCAATTCGCTTGACCCGGATGTGATTTTATTGCTTGGGGATTATGTGGGTGATACGCCTTTCGGCAAGCAGATCAATCCAGATGAAGGTGTGGCACCTTTGAAAAATCTAAAGTCAAAATGCGGGACATTTGCCGTTCTTGGAAATCATGATTTCTTCGGCCCTTTAGGCTGGCCACAAGCTCTCAAAAGAACAGGGATTCCTGTGCTGAGAAATGCCGCTAAAAAAATTGATTGTGATGGGCAATCTTTCTGGGTGGCGGGGTTGGATGAATTATGGTGGGGACATTCGGACATCACAAAAACACTTGCCCAAGTGAAAGACAAAAATTCTGTGATTTTGGCGATGCATAACCCTGACTCATATCCCCTGACCCCTGAAAGTGTTGCTTTAAGCGTTGCTGGGCATACGCATGGCGGGCAGATCAGATTTCCGTTTATCGGATCGGTGCCAGCAGTTGTTCCGTCAAAATATGGATCACGATATGATCGTGGTCATTTTATAGAAGATGGCAAGGATTTGGTTGTCTCAAGCGGGCTGGGGATGACGGGTATTCCTTTGAGATTTCTATGTCCCCCCGAGATTACGGTTGTAACCTTGTCCCGCGAATGAGTGACATTTTCTTCCTCTGAATTCAGCGAGATCAATATCGCGGATGATATTGCAAATTGTTGCTCTGGATGTGTCGCACCGTGTATAAAAACGGCTGGCTGCAAGGGCTTTCTTTTCCTCGGCGGTCATTTGTTTATAGACCGCCTCAAACGCGGCTTGCATCCCGCGCCGTGCATCTTCAGTATAGCGTGTGTCTTCGGCAAGGATGTGTGTTGTGCGTTCAAGTATGAAATCGACTTGGTCGCCGAGTTTGTCTTCTCTCATCTGTCTGAACAGAATCAGGCATATATCACTCATGCTGTTTGAAAGGGCATGGGCAAGATGTGTGCCCTCGTCAACATGGAGTGGGGGAAGAGAAATATTCGAGTGTCGCGGTTCGGCGCATTTGAGAAGCTCGGTGACAACATTTAAAGCGTGCCCGTATCGCATCATACCAATCTTATCCTCACGCTGGCGCAGGATGCCATAGGCGTGAATACGCACACTCAACCCGATCAAATCAGACAGTTCATCATAGGCATGACGATTATGGCGCGAGACGCCTTCGCAGAGGGAGCAAAATGTAGGTAGGGAATGGCTGACGCACTGCGTGAATAATCCAAGATTGGTATTGATCTCGTCAGGGAGTTTTTTGGCAAGGGTATGGACATCGACCAAAGTGGCCTGCCAGCCACGCATTGTTTCCACAAAGGATTTAACCATTTTGCCAACATGGCTGCCGGTAACATATTTATCTAATGGGGTTGGGGCGGGGGCTTTTGCGACTGCGGCAGTCCCAAAAGGCCCTTTGGCGGCACATTTACGCATAAATTTATAAACTCCCTGTATGTTTTTTTAAAAGTTATTGTGAAAAAAACCTTATGTCAACGCCCTAAAACTTGCTCTCCACAGTATATAACGCTATGAAAGAGAAGGATTTTTAAACTAGGAAGAAATAATGCTCGATAAGACTTTTGACCACTCCATCATTGAAAAGCACCATTACCAAAAATGGGAAGATTCAGGACTGTTTGCCGCTCACCCGAAAAGTGATGCCAAAGGGTACTGCATCATGATGCCTCCGCCAAATGTGACGGGGACGTTGCATATGGGGCATGCGTTTACCATGACGCTTCAGGACGTATTGATCCGTTATCACCGTATGCGCCAGCAAGATGCGTTGTGGATGCCGGGGACAGACCACGCAGGGATCGCAACCCAGATGGTTGTCGAACGTCAATTGGCGGCAGATGGCAATAACATGACTCGCCGCGATATGGGGCGTGAGGCGTTTCTTGAAAAAGTTTGGCAGTGGAAAGAATATTCGGGCGGAACAATTACGTCACAATTGCGTCGCCTCGGCACCACACCTGATTGGGAACGTGAACGCTTTACCATGGATGAAGGTCTGTCCAATGCTGTCCGCAAAGTGTTTATTGATCTGTATAAAGAAGGTTTGATTTACAAAGATAAACGTCTGGTCAACTGGGACCCGAAATTACAAACCGCAGTTTCAGACCTCGAAGTCGAACACCGCGAAATCAAAGGCAAGATGTACACTGTCCGTTATCCGTTGGAAGATGGCAGCGGGTCGATTAGCATTGCAACGACACGTCCTGAAACAATCCTTGCCGACGGTGCGATTGCCGTTCACCCTGATGATGAACGCTATACCGACCTCGTTGGTAAATTTGCGGTTGTGCCTGTTTGTAACCGTATCATTCCGATTGTGGCTGATGAGTACGTTAAATCTGATTTCGGGTCGGGTGCGGTTAAGATTACCGCCGCTCACGACTTTAACGACTTTGAAGTTTACAAACGTCATAAGGATAAAGGCATTCCGCTCATCAACCTGATGACCGCAGACGGGCACATGAACGAGAATTGCCCCAAAGATTATCAAGGTCTTGATCGTTTCGATGCGCGTAAGAAAATCATCGGTGATCTCGAAGAACTGGAATATCTGGAAAAAGTTGTCGATCACGTTCACCAAGTGCCATATGGCGACCGTTCTGGTGTGCCGATTGAACCTTACTTGACTGACCAATGGTATTGTAATGCCAGCGTTTTGGCGAAGCCTGCGTTGGAAGCCGTTCGTTCGGGCAAGACAGAGTTTGTTCCGAAGAACTGGGAAAATACATTCTTTGATTGGCTCGAGAATATTCAACCATGGTGCATTTCGCGTCAATTGTGGTGGGGGCATCAAATCCCTGCGTGGTATGACGAAGACGGTACGGTCTATGTCGCCGACAACGAAGCCGAGGCACAGGCGCAAGCAGGTGCAGGGGTTAAATTGAAACGGGATGAGGACGTGTTGGATACATGGTTCTCCTCTGCGCTCTGGCCGTTCTCGACACTTGGTTGGCCGAATAAAACACCTGAGTTGGATAAATATTATCCGGGTGATGTGTTGGTCACTGGCTTTGACATTATTTTCTTCTGGGTTGCGCGGATGATGATGATGGGTATTCATTTCATGGGCGAAGTACCGTTCAAGAAAGTATATATCCACGCATTGGTGCGCGATGCCAAAGGGCAAAAAATGTCCAAATCAAAAGGCAACGTCATCGACCCGTTAGAGATCATTGAAAAATACGGCGCAGACGCGCTTCGTTTCTGTATGACCGCTATGGCGGCACAGGGCAGGGACGTCAAACTGTCCGAAGAACGGATTGAAGGGTACAGAAATTTCGCAACCAAATTGTGGAACGCCACACGTTATTGCGAAATGAATGGCTGTAACCCGAATTTCGATTTCACGCCGGACCAAGCAACCGAAACCGTCAATAAATGGATCATCGGTGAATTGCTCAATACTAAAAAAGGCATTGAACAACATCTGGAAGATTTCCGTTTCAATGATGCCGCCAATACGATTTATCAATTTGTATGGGGAACTTTCTGTGACTGGTATCTGGAATTCACCAAACCATTGCTCGGTGAAGGGAATACCAATGATGCCCTGAAACAGGAAACACGCGATACAATCGGTTGGGTGCTGGATCAAATTCTGGTCTTGCTCAACCCGTTTATGCCGTTCATTACCGAAGAATTGTATGAAAGCATTGCGGTGCGTCCGAAAGATGCATTGTTGATGGGGCAAAAATGGCCTGACTATGCGCCAGAGCTTTATCAAGCCTCATCAGCCGATGAAATCAATTGGTTGATCCGCACGGTCACGGAAATTCGTTCTGTCCGCTCAGACATGAATGTTCCTGCCGCCGCAAAAGTCCGCATGTTGGTTAAAGATGCGTCAGAGGTTACTGTTGCGCGCCTTAAAACCTATGACGAGATTTTGCGTCGTATGGCACGTTTGGAATCGGTGACGATTTCAAATGACGTTCCGAAAGGATCTATTCAAACGGTGGTTGATGAAGCAACACTTGTTCTGCCGATCGCTGAAATTATCGATCTGGATAAGGAACGTGAACGCCTGAACAAAGAAATCGGTAAGCTCGCGGCCAATATTGAGAAGATTGACCAAAAACTGGCCGATGAAAAATTCGTGGCTAATGCTCCGGCAGAAATCATCGCGGAACAAAAATCCCGCCGTGCCGAAAACGAAGCCATGATGACTAAATTTTCAACTGCGCTGAAACAGTTGAGTGCGGCGTAAGACAAGGGGATTGATGTGGGGCAAAAAATTTACATCAATCTTCCTGTTACGGATTTAGAAGTCTCAAAGGCTTTTTATGCGCAACTCGGCTATGGCTTTAATCCGCTTTATACCAATGATGTGGCAGCGTGCATGGTTGTATCAGATGACATTCATGTGATGTTGTTGACCAAGCCATTCTTCGCCACATTTACGCAGAAGGAAATTGCCGATACTCAAAAATCGGCGCAGGTCATGCTTTGCCTTGGCAAGGATAACCGCGAAGAAGTTGATATGCTGGTTGATAAAGCAATTGCCGCAGGGGCGAAAATCGAACGCCCCATCAACGATCATGGTTTTATGTACGAGCGAAGCTTTAATGACCCTGATGGAAATATCTGGGAAATTATGTGGCTGGACGAAGACGCTTATAAGACTTTAAAATCTAAATCCTAAACCTCTATCGTTTCACCAATTTCTGGTAATAATAACGTCTTTCCTGTTTCGTCGAAAAGTTGGCGCGTTTTGGCGATGTCGATTTTGATGGGGGCGAAGGTGTTGTAATGCAAACCAATGATGGTGTGCGTGCCGACGAGTTCCGCGCAACGGACGGCATCGCGGGCGCCCATGGTGAAATTGTCGCCGATGGGGAGTAATGCGAATTCGATTTCTTCTGTTTCGCCGATCAATTTCATGTCGTAGGTGAGCGCGGTGTCGCCTGAATAATAAAAGCTGGTGCGGCTACCTGTCGGTGTCACAACAAACCCGCCCGGGTTGCCGCCATAGCGACCATCGGGCATGGAGGAGGAGTGGACGGCGTTGACGTATTTAACCTTACCAAAGTCAAAGGCGAACGCTCCGCCCAAATTCATGCCGTGGCCATTTTCAATTCCTTTTTCTTTGAACCATGAGATGATTTCATAGTTGGAAATCAATTTTGCACCTGTGCGTTTGGCTATCGCCTCGACATCCAGAATGTGATCTTCATGCCCGTGGGAGATCAGGATAAAATCAGCCTGAATGGTTGAAATATCAATGTGTTCTGCGGCGGGGTTTCCGGTGATAAAAGGGTCGAACAGGAGGTTGATCCCGCCAACATCTACGGAAAAGCAGGAATGTCCATAATAAGTGACTTTCATTTTTATTCGCCCTTTCTTTTAAATATGGTAGCTCTAGATAATAGATGCTTACTTAAAACTGTCCAGCTTTTTACAAAGGAAATTATACATCATGAAGTTATATTATACATCAGGTGCATGCTCATTTGCCGTTCACGCGCTGTTGAATGAATGTGGTGCAGAATACGAAACCCAACGCGTGGAAATGAGCGCGGGCGATAACAAGAAACCTGAATTTTTGAAACTCAATTCACGCGGACAAGTTCCTGTTCTGGTGGATGGTGATACCGTCCTTCGCGAAGGGGCTGCCATTCTGATGTATGTTGCAGACAAATTCAAATCGCCGATGATCCCGCAATCCGGTGCAGAACGCCAAGCGGCTTTGGAATGGATGATGTTCTGTAATTCAACATTACACCCAGCTTACAGTGCTTGTTTCTTCATCGCCCGTCAGACAATTGACGCCAGTGCAAAAGAAGCAATCATGAATGCCGCCGCCGCTCGCGTTCAGATGTTGTGGGATGATGTGGAACTTCAACTTGGCAAAACAGCTTATATCGCTGGAGCAAATATCACTGTTGCGGATTTGATGTTATGCACGATGGCAAATTGGTTGTCGGCAACACAGCCTAAATTCGGCCCGAAAACAATTGCACTGATTAAAAAGGTGACAGCTCGTCCAGCATTCCAAGCGGCGTTGGCTACGGAAGAAGTCACTTACAAAGCTGCTGCTTAATTAAATTAAGATGCTCTGCCAAAATCACGACGTATGTCGTAGGCGGCAGGGTTGTCGCGCATCACCATTCCAGCCCAGATCATAAAGGCCATCATTTCGTCCAAGGTCTGGGTTGGTTTTTTGAGTGTTTTCACAGGCATGCGTGATGCAAATTTATTGGCCTGAACAGCTGCGATCCTTGCGGATACTGCGCCGTCATCTTTTAATTCCAACAAACGTGTTTCAATGGCTGAACGAAGGCTGTCATGAACGTCCCATGCCACTTCGGTCATCGGGTCTTGTGCGCCTTTTTCAACCAATAATTTTCCAAGAGATTCTTTGGCCGCACAATATTGTTTATAAAGAGAGGCCAGAACAGAGTCGAGCGAAGCGTAGAGGGAGATTAACTCCCATTGCTTTGATTCAGGAATCGAGTTCATTTCTTCCGGATGTGTATATTCCAGACGAGAGATCATCGCGTTCATGAGTTCAGAGAGTGAGGCTTCCTGTGACATTTTTTTGTTCTACCTAGTTTCTATACAATACATACTGTAAATATATGAAAAACTGGTTAATGTGAGGGAATCCGCGGCTTAGGCCGGATTTAAAAATCGCCGCCCTTTTGGAAAAGGCGGCGATTCGTATAATTTTCAGTCCGGATAGCGGTCTTATTCAAGGCCGATAGCGGCTTTATAAAGTTCCAGCAATTCTTCTTCTTCGCGACGTTTTTCAACTTCCATTTTGCGAAGTTTCAGGATTTTACGCATGGTTTTGACGTCAAACCCGACACCTTTGGCTTCGGCATAAATATCCTTAATATCATCGGCCAAGCCTTTTTTTTCTTCTTCAAGGCGTTCAACACGGTCAAGGAAACTTTTGAGGCGTTTGCCAGCAACACCACCAACATCAATTGTGTCGTCATCTTTTTCTACAGCAGAAGGCATCATTTACTCCGTGGTTTTTTAAAATAATGGCACACCCTAACCAATGGGCAGGGGGTGCGCAAGTCATTAATTATAACTATCTTTTTGCGTTGGAAGAGACTGACCAGCGTTCAACAACAAGGCCGACATCATTATTGCTTTTAGGGGCAACACGACCGATCTGGATTTGAACGAGCAGGCTTTGGCTCTGTGTGGTCACTGATTTATCAACGGTTTCCATGTCCATATTATAAAAAGAGGTCATCAATGGAATTTGAACAAGCCAATGGTAAGTGTCAGAGATCGCACCATCCTTAATAACCGTGCCTTCTTCGCTGGAAACGGCTTGGAGCCTTAAAGAGTTGCTGGAAAGAATTGCAACCATATTCGTTTTTTGAAGATAGTCCTGATACTCCTGTAACGCATAGGGCGTGAAGGAAGGGGATATTTTCTTGAAATCATTTTCATATGTTTTGACATTAATTGTCATCGCTTGCGACACGATTTCTGTTGCCCATTCGATAATTTGTTTTTCGCTGCGGTGGGGCTTTGACAAATTGTTGGCATCTTCGACAACTGCGCCGTTTGACCCGTAAATACCCATCAGTTTGTTTTGTGAGTTGCCAGTGTTGGCATCCGGTGTGGTTGGAAACGGGGCTTGTAGAGTGACTTCAGGGGGAGGGCCTTTTTGCTCTTCCTTTTTTCCACCAAACAATTTATCCAAAAAACCTTCTGAATGGGCTGAAGGGGATACTACAAAAGCAGTTATTGCGACTGTCGCAATAACCGACATTGATATTCTTTTTATCATTTTCTTTGGTTGGCCTGTCTGAAGAGGTTCGGTACGATCTTTTTGATTGTACCAATTGTACGGCCAAATTCCATTACATTTTCTAATCGTCTGTCTAAAAAAGCTTGGGTAATTATATTTTCCTCTGATTCATCGCCGATCCAGACCATATTCGTGCCCATTAAAATGGATGATAACAGGGCGCGTTTTGTCTGGCGGTTATAATCCGTTGCCGTATCTCCCGCCCAGTTCCAGATGCAGTCAGATGTGCGCCACAAGACGCGCTGTCCCTGAATAACATGGGATGGAATGGTCCAGAATGCCATGGCGGCCTTCACTGCACCCTTGTTATTTTCCAGAATTTCGTTGCGGGAGAGGATAGCTAAGCGGACTTTATCCTTGCTGCGAAGAGTATCTGTAGGAAGCTTTGCCAATTTTTCCATCATTTTGCGGTCGGCATAATCTGAAAAATGCGCGACAACATCAACAATCCCGTTCGGGAAAATGCCGGATTTCATTTCATCCTGCGCTTTGCATTCCGCAGCCGCTTTTTCAACAATACCCCATGTCCAGCCGGAGTCTTCAACATGTGGAAGGGTCGCCAATAAAATCTGGTCACGCAGTGTTGTTATCTGGTCTTTCATGAAATCTCCTTGAGGTTGATAAAACTGTATCAAAAAAGCTTAGGTTTTGAAAAGAAATCGTTATACTGCACTGCACGGGATCGAAAGTGGTAAAATTTTTATGGTCAAAGACAAAGAAACAAAACCAAAAGCAGATAAAGGTAAACTGACGCAACGCGTAAAACGTTACGGTCAGGTTTCAACCGCTATGGCGGGACTGGCCACTAAGGTCGCGGGGGAGAAAGTCTTCGGCGCTAAAATCGACCGTGAAAAACATGCGGCTGATCTGCTCATGCGGCTCGGGAATTTAAAGGGGCCGTTGATGAAAGTCGGTCAAATTCTGGCAACCATCCCCGAAGCCTTACCTCCCGAATATGCCGAAGCGTTCCAGCAGTTACAATCGAATGCCCCCCCCATGGGGTGGGCTTTTGTTCGCCGCCGGATGCGGGCGGAACTCGGGGCGGATTGGGAATCAAAATTCAAATCATTCGGGCATGAAGCCGCCGCCGCCGCAAGTTTAGGGCAGGTGCATAAAGCCACTTTACCGGATGGGCGTGAAGTTGCCTGTAAATTGCAATATCCCGATATGGTGTCGGCCATCTCGGCTGACCTCTCTCAATTGAAAATGATGTTCTCTCTCTACGAGTCATTTGATAAATCCATCATCACTAAAAATATCCATGATGAACTGAAAGACCGCCTCTACGAAGAACTGGACTACACGCTGGAGGCCAAGCGCACAGCATTGTACGGAGAGCTGTTAAAGGACGAGGAGATGGTGAGTGTTGCCTCCGTCGTGCCCGAGCTTTCAACCGCGCGCTTGCTCACCTCCACATGGATGGACGGCGCAAAAATCATGTCGTTCAGGGACGAAAAGGTTGCCGACCGAAATACCATCGCTATGAATATGTTCCGCGCATGGTATGTGCCGCTTTATTATTACGGCATCATTCATGGTGACCCGCATATGGGGAATTATTCTGTGCGCAAAGATTTGGGGATCAACTTGCTCGACTTCGGATGCGTGCGCGTTTTCCGCGGGGAATTTGTTGAAGGCGTTATCAATCTTTATCGCTCCATCCGTGATGATGACATTGACCTTGCGGTACATGCATTTGATACATGGGGCTTTAAAAATCTGAACAAAGAACAAATCGAAACATTGCTGATTTGGGCGCGGTTTTTATATGGTCCGCTTTTAGATGACAAAAAACGCGTGATCGGGCAAACCAGCCAAGGTGTCTATGGTCGCGAAACCGCCCGCAAAGTGCATGAACGTTTAAAAGAAGTCGGCGGCGGCATTACCATCCCGCGCGAATTTGTCTTCATGGACCGTGCGGCCTTGGGGTTGGGGTCTGTCTTTATCCATCTGCAAGCCGAAATCAATTGGCACAGGTTATTCGAAGATATGATCGCCGATTTTGACGTCAACGCCTTGAAAAACCGCCAAAAAACCGTTCTGGATCAATTCGGCCTCATATAATGGTTGACGCAGGGCAACATCTGAGTTATATCCCTCACACGCTCCAGTTACCTAAGAGTTACCAAGCATACAGCGATAGTCACTTCATATTGATCGCGGGATGGAGCAGCCCGGTAGCTCGTCAGGCTCATAACCTGAAGGTCGTCAGTTCAAATCTGGCTCCCGCAACCAATAAAATCAATTAGTTAGCCGCTTTCGAGCGGCTTTAATTTTTTATCAGGGCTACTCTGGGGATACCATTCGCACGAATAGGTAGTCTTGTATCTCAGCCGATAAATGCCCATCCCACCCCTCCGCCGTACCCAAATCATCTCGGTGTAAACACGCATCTAGCCGAGCAACAAAATATCGAATTTTAAGATCAAATTGTTATTGTCGATATTTTTGTGCCGTATGTATTCTTCTATGTATATTTTTTGCAATAATGATTGTCATGCAGGGGATTCTCATTATCATGATTTTCTGTTAAAATAGAAAAAAGTTAAATAAAATCAAAATATTAACCCATCCAAGATGCCATGAAGAAAATTGATGAAAAAATGCTAGAGAATGATATTAAGGCTATGCTGATTGAACATCTTCGGCATAAGCAGGTTATTTCTAGTAACTCGGTTCTGATAAATGAATTTAATATTGATGGTTTCACTAATCGCGCTGATCTTGTGATTGCAGAAGATGACGGCCTGTTTGCGTATGAAATTAAAAGTGAATCTGATACTCTTCAGCGCTTAGAAAAACAGGTCGAAAAATATTCCCAATTCTTCGACAAAGTGATAGTTGTCGCAGCTACAAAACATATTCCTAATGTCCTTAGTATAGTTTCCTCTGACATAGCTGTTTGGGAAGTTACGCCGTCAGGTTTTAAGGTTCTGCAGAGAGGGCGTGCAAGCAAATCTCAAGAGAGGGAAAATCTTTTGAGAATATTGAATGTTAAAGAGCTTAAGAGGCTGGCTGTCAATTCTGGCCGCATACCAGATGCTATACGGAGAAGCTTTTTAGAGGCTGTTCTATCAGATATTTCATATGCCCAGCTTCGCAAAGCTGTAATAGAAGCTCTTCGGGAGAGGTATTATAATTCGTCTATGAGCTTTTGGCAGATTGCAAGTGATTGCGTTAAGCCTTGCCACATCACCGAATTAAGCCCTTATCTTGCCCAAAGAAGACGAATTAAGATGTTGGAGCAAGAACAAAAGGCTTTCTGGGATCGCTGGCATGACGAAATAAAAAGAATGCCAGATGATCCAATGCTAATAGATTTATTGGGTCAAACTGAAGAATCTTTATTTGGTGAAATCCCCGATAGCGTAAGAGCTATACTTTCTAGGTAGATTTTAGTCTACCCAATCATCATCCGTATCAATTTTTGTTCCGGTCGCCAAGTTGTAATGCAACTGACGGTGAAGATGTATATTAATACGCACAGCGGTAGCATGGCGAGCGTTAGTGATATGGTTCGTTTTTGATGCGGCTTCAATCTCTTTTGCCCCCCAAACGTCAAGACCACTTTCCCATGCGGGATCAGACACAAGAGCTTTCGCTGCCTTTCTAAAAGCTGCGTTTCTCTTTTTCTCGTCCTTTGTATCTTCCTTGCTTATTTTTTCCCTGGAAATTTTCCAAAAATCTTTAAGCGGATAATCAATTCTCGGCGATCCAGACCATCCGGAGTCGGTTGTTTCAGCTCTAACACTTCCTCTATCGCTGTAAATCATATCTGCAAGTGGACATAAAGAATCTACCATTTGATAAAATTGGCGCTCATATATTGGCTTGTCGGCGACCCCTTCAATCCCCGAGAATTCAGAAGGGAATGTTGTTGATGATACTATAAATGTGGCATTTGGAATTAACCTAACCATACCATTAACAAATCCTGATACAGATGCTGCGTAAGTCAATAAGTCTGCCTGCGCTCTTTGGCCACTTCTGCCGTAGTCTATAATGACATAAAGATCTTCAATTTCTTTTGCGGCCAATACTTGTAGGACTGTATTCCAGACCTGAATATTATCTTCATTAAATCTAACTGCAATTCCTCTGTCTAACTCTAGGAAAGCATCTATTTGCGCGGCCAGCTGCGAAGGCTCTTCTAGCTGAAGACAAGGAATTACCTGCTCATGCTGCTCGACAAAGTCACACCAGTTTTTATAGCCTGATGCTGGGTTCTTTAAAGATATTAGTTGATGATGTACGGGCTTCTTTTCATGATCGGGTAAGGTACTTTTTTCTGAATAGTAAACGCTGCAAATGTCTGCAATCCAGGGACGATTACCAAACGCCTTCTCAATTCTTTCTATTGACTTTGAGAGATTAAGGGCATTTTGCCATCCTCTTAGCATGATAATAGGTAAGAGGGCATCCTTATCTTTATTTGACAAATTTTCTAGCGCGGCCATTTCTGAAGGTCGCACTGCGATTAGTGGTAGGTAGCTATATGTTGAAATATCTACGAGCAAATTCTTATACCTTATGCTTATCTGCCAAGACGAATGTTTAGGGCAGTGGTTGATACACCTAATTCAGTAGCAATTTTATCAACTCTTTCTTCAATATCATCATTCCTATACTGCTTTAATTTTTCTTCTATAATTTCCCAGGGCATTAAAATATCGGCGGCAAGTCTATTAGCTTCAGCCTCTCTTTTGTCTGTGAGCTGAGAGCGATAAAGCACATTATCTTGAATGCCACTACCTATCTCACTCCTGTGCAGAAAATAATGCGCTAATTCATGAGCCAATGTAAATCTTTGCCTATTTTTGTGTTCATGTCTATTCACGCGAATGATAAAACCAGCATTAGCTTCTTCATCAGGCTTTATCTCACCAGAAATGCCGACAGGTAATGTTGCACTTTTGACGATCAGACCCAATTCCGCTCCTAATTCGCCAAGGCGCATAGGTTGCTCAAGCTGATACCTCTTTATCAGCTGTTTTGTAGTTTCATCTAATTGGTTCCATTCACGCGAAAACATACAAAATTCCTAAACCTTACGCATTGGTATCACCATTTTGTGGGCTAGATAAGCCAACATCCGGATAAACTAATCTCTCAACAGTATCTTTTAAGTATTCTCTCAGTTCTCCGCCTTCTTTGAGCTGACGTTTAACCTCTTCTTCAGCGCGTCGAGCGGCATTTGCTTTTATTTCCTGGTAGCCGAAAACAGCTAAAGCGCCGAGCACAACGCTGCCTAGTGCAAACATCACACCTAATACAGTGAGTAAGATGACAACTAAATCTGTGTATTCCATATCAATTTTTGCCTCTAAGCCCGATGACAGAGTGACTTTTGCAACTTGAAAAACGCATATTATCGCTCCGACTAAAATCCCTAAACCAAAAATTCCAAATGCGGATGGCCATCGTATATCCACGATTTGGGGTTTTTCCTTCGCCATATCAAACCTTCCATCTTTATCTTATATTAAGGGAGGAAATATATAAACAGAAAATCGATTAAATAGTATGTAATATCAATATGTTTCTGTGGTGCTTTTATCTCATAATTTAGCACATAAGTGTGATCATTTATTGTAATGGTTTGTATAACCGAGATTCTATGGGGGAGCGTTGTATTATAATATAGAAAATAAAAAACGAATTGTGTGTTATCGGGCTCACTCGTTTAGCTGAATACATCCGTATGTCCCAGGCACCCTCGATAAGGAAGGATCACCGTTATATTCCTGTGCAGCCTCTAGGCAGGTCTGTCGATCGTCAGCATAGCCGGTGAATATTGCCAGATAATCGTTGCCGTTTTTTACAAAGGCATAGTCAGGGGATGACCCCACACGATTTTTTGATAGAAATTCTATCAATTCTTTGCTTGTGATAATTTTAGATTGCGAGGTTTGCGACATTAACGGTTTGACCCAAACGCTAACCATAACGATCATAAAAATTATCGAAAAAATATGTACTGTGCTTTTAAAGATGCTTTCGATCTTCATGGTTATGCTCTTTTTAATACTGATAGCTTGAACAATTCATCACATCTGCATCCCATCGGCATTGTGTATGAATAGGTTTGTTTACCTGTTGTTGATTATAAGAGTTTTGGTAGGCTTGCTGTTGCTGATTATAATTTTGGAATGTTGATCCCATCGCTTGCCACATGGCTGCCTCTGATTGTAGTTGCTGAAAATGCTGCTGATCTAGTTGACTAATTATTGCCCTCTGGTGGTCTTCCCATTTCTTAACAAGGTATTGAATTACATTTTCTAGACTGGAAGCTGCTTCTCCTCCTGTGATTTTTTCGTGTAAATATTTTGTGTAAATATTATTACGAAGATCAGTGGATTCTTGTGCGATAGGCGCAAATGACCTGACGTAGTAATCAGGGTTATTTTTTATTTTTTCTTGCCCTCGATCTCGACAGTTTCTTGAGGTTTCTATCAATTGGGACATAACTTGCTTGTCGCTCATCCTTATATAATCTGGGTTGGCTTTTGTCTTTGTCGGATTATCGGATTTCGATACAAACAGTATCTTTTTCAATCTTGGTTGAGTATCCCAGACCGCATTATTACAAGTTTCGATTTCTGCGCCGATATTGCTTAATGTTGCTTCCATAGAATTATATGTTCTTTGCGCCGCTGTTGGTGCATTTGAGATTGAGGCGCATGAGCTGATAAGAAAACACAACATGGCCAAAGAAGAAACTCTTATGTATTTGATCATTATTAAATCTCCCAAAATAAAAAAGTCACCAGCAGGGCTTCTGGTGACTGGGAGTTTAGAAGTCGCTATAAGACGACCGCGACGGTCTTTAACCGTTAGGTCTGGACATACACCGTCGCCTCCCAGCCATAACTGAGAAGCGACGTGTTGACGGACACATCATCCGCTTATAGAGAGGTTCTAAAGCCCCAGACCAGCCCTGACTGATCTGCAATCACTTTAGAACAATATGAATTTATAAGAAAGGCCTGATTTTCTTGTTTAAAACCGTTTTACGGTGCAGTTTGAACCTTCTTAGGGTGTGATATGTTTGGTTATATCCCAAAACGCCGCCATAAGAATTCTTTCTGAGATTTAAAAATTACAGTATCATGCGCCGATACCAGCCTGGCAGATTGGGGTAATGTGCTTTCAAAAAGCTCATAATAATGGCTCTATCAGTCGGGGGCATATCCTCATAAAGTAACTTTTTGAGGCTTTCGATTTTGTCATGATATGCCTTACCGCTCCATCTGTATATGAACTCCTGTTTCCCATTTTTCGAGTTTATCAAGTGTCGGGGTTTGTAGGCACGTTCAATATGACCGCTTTTCACAAGTTGTAGTAGGGAAGATGTTGGTTTGATGTCCCTGCCAAGTTCTACTTTTAGGTGCACTGTGATTGCCCGTGAAGAAAACCACTTTCGGGAATTCGCGGTTAGCAACAGCATGATTGATCCTTTGACGGATAAAAGGCGTTTCTCATTTTGCTGGGTCATGGTTTGTCTTCCATATTAACTGGTTAGTACTTTCGCAAAAAGCGAAATTCTTCAGCGGAGTGTGAAGAAGCCAGAAGATGCCCAATAGTTTTTGAGCATCTTCGATATATTTGAGCTTCTTCGAAGGTGCTCAAAATAGGGAAGATGGCCACAGATTTGTGTTGGGCACATTTGGAGCATCTTTGACTACCTTTATTCATAGGAGCACATAGCCTCCAGCAGGTCTTCCTCCCCCACAGGTATAAAATCTGCATTGGAAGAAGAAGACTCCCACAACCAGCCGCCGCCGAATCCGATCTTCCGCGTTCTGATGCCTAACTCCTTTTGAGCACGCCGGATTGTGCTCCAGGAAAAACCCGCGTTTTCTGCTGAAGACTTAATCTCATTAACCGCAACCGGCCCTGAGCGTAGTTCTTCGCGCAAAAAATCACACGCTGCCATTCGCCCTGTATTTCGTGATTCTGGGTCACGCTCAGCCCGAGCCAGAATGTCCGCAGCCGTTCCAGAAATCGTATCCCCCCATTCGATGGAGGTTGCCTGAATATCACCTTCAATCTCTGTATTAGCCAGAGAAAACGTAAAGCCTCCTCCATCAAGCCCGAGGTTGCTTTTTACACGACAAAAGACACGCTCTCCTGTTTCTGCATCTCGAATGTTTGCGAAAGCAAGGCGAGCAACAGCACCAAAAGCTAGAGACCCTGTAAACCGATCCAAAGGTGCACGACCGCTTGTATTTTTGCTGAAGTGCGTTATGCCCCAAAGTGCTATTCCAAGTTCTTCAGCAAGATTGACCAAAGGTGCAAGCCCGCGACGGGTTTCAGAGTTTTTGTGACTGTCTCCGACGACCGCTTGCGTAATTGGATCGACGATCAACAAAGCCGGACGCAATTTTCGGAGCGGTTCGATTAGCGCAAGAATGTCAGTTGCAGGATCAAAAGCCCTTTTGTGACCATCAGCTTTTACATCGCCGATGAAATGACAGTTTTGCCGATCAGCACCGGCAGCGATCAGTCGAGGTAAAAGCGTATCACGCACGCCATCTTCACCACTCCAAATCGCAATCGGTGCTTTTATCGCCCGCACTCCATCCGGCCATGTTCCACCAGCTGAAATAGTTGCGGCAAGTTTGAGTGCAACCGTTGTTTTAGCCGTACCAGCTGGCCCTCCATGCAAATGTAACTTGCCACGAGCAATGTATCCATCCCAAAGCCAGTTAATTTTTTCTGGAATAAGGCTCGCCGCAGAAATGAGATCAATATGCACTGAACTCCCGTTGTTTTCATCTGCGACAGCTCGTCTTGCTGACTCTATCGTTTGTATAATTTCAGTTTCATCGAAACCGGACGCGATCATGCCTGACAATATTGTGCGAATATCGTTTTCTGTACGTCCTTCCCGCAACAATTGGCATGCTGATGAGAAGGCTGTACTGTTGCGCGATCCCTCTTTGGCGTCTAAAGCCGCACTCAATGGCTGATGGTGAGGCTGAAAATCACCGCGTGTTTTTGCTTTATCTTTTTTGCGGGGAGGATCGTTTACAAGTCGTAATAAATCAGGAGGTGCTTCTGCAATCGTAGCTTTGGGATCAATCCATGAATAAATAGTGCCCGATAGGTGGCGGGAACCTGCGCTCACGACATAGCCGCCTTCAGCCTTACAATCGACTTTCGGCAAAATTGGTCGTGATTTTATTGATGCACCTTCGGGGAGTTGAAAAAACATATGACGGCCGCGTCCTGTCCTGCACGTCAATGTTTCTGGCAAAATAGGGCAAGATTTTACCAGTGCTTCCTCACCCTCTAATCCGTCGATGTCAATGACGAAAACTTTAGACAGAGAACCTGTGGCAATCCCGATATTAAAATGTTCACGACTAGAGACTAACTCAATAAATCGACCAAGATCACATGTTGCGTCTTTCAATCCGTTTTGTGTTGCAGGATGTTTTCCCTGTCTGTTACAGGTTGATTTTCCGCATGTACAGTTTCCATCTTTTATGCCGTATAGTGGAAAAATATAAAACCCTCTAGCAAGCAACCCTTGTGCAGCATCACCATGAGCCAATTCAAAATGAGAAATTGGATCAGACATAGCGCATCCCTTCCTGTCCGATCCAAACGAAAAAAAGGCCATTCTTAGTTGGTGTTTGCGGAATTGTATTGGTGCAGATAATTTGACTACCGTCCGGCATGAGCGCGATAGGCATATCAAGTACTGCCATATACTGAAATTTTCTTCTATGAGCTACTGTCAGCACCTCAGAGTAACATTCTTCAGTAAACTTCATAAACTCACGCCAGATGGCTTGAAATGCAGAAAGTCTATTTTTTTCATCAATGCGAATATGTTGGAAACCAATATATTTCCGAATGTGCTTATGAATTTCTGTGCCGGATAGATGCTCAGGCTGAAGCAAAATGTTTTCTTTCAACTCGAACTGTTTTCTAGTATAGTATGACATAGCAAATATCTTTCTATGAGGTGTTGGCGCACCTCATTTTTCATTTGTTGAATATTATTGAATTTGAAGGCGGCTTTCGACAAAAGTGAGTAAATCGCTTTCACGGTATTTGACCAAACGTCCTATTTTACAAAATGGTAGAGGGTATCTTTTGGTGCTTCTCCAAACTGATAATGTGCCCGGCTCTAGCCCCAAAAAATCTGCGGCTTCTTTTTCGCTATATAGCGTCTCTTTAATTCTGCTCAATGCACACCTCCTGCATAACGGGTTATCTTCTTCCGTTTATACAGGTGAATCTCAGTTAAAACAAATTAAGTTATTGATTTTAAATGATAAAATAGAATGCGTAATATGCGTTCTATTTTTCTAGATTTTGTTTGAAATCCTTAAGTGCATCCTTTGCAATTTTGACGTTCTGCATTTTAAATCCACATACTTTGCAGGATTCTTCATAAAGAAAAATATAAAGCCCGTTATCAGTTGAGGTGGGTTTCTTGTCGAAATATTTTATGTAAGTGCGGATGAGGTCTTGGGAAAATTTATAACGGGTATCTTGATTGCGAATATTCTTGCGACTTGTTGTGTTTTGGGTTTCTTCTACGAACGAAATTGCATCGTTTGATGCTTTTGTTGCCAAGGGGAGTAAGTTTTCAAAAAAATCAGCGATATTTTCCGCTTGATCGAAATTTAAAATCTCGTCTTCGCTATTTTTTTCGTTTAGATGTCTATAAATCGCGCTGATAAAATAACTTCTAAAAAAGGGGGTTATTTTAAAATCCTGCAATTTAGTCCTTATTGGTGTGAGTTGTCTTAGGTTGCCGCCGCTAAGAAGTTGCATATTGTTTTTAGAGAACAACATGCGTGTCATTGCCTTTAACAGGGCCTTCTCAAATGATTTAAGGCGGGTGTCATCTATGTCGAGTTTTCCTAAAATCCCATCCTTAATTTTCTTCCAAAAGTCGCTATTGGATTTCAGGAGCGTATATTCGGCCAATTTGCTTGGATCACCTGTTAGAACATAATCGTTGTAACCTTCAGGCCATGCAGTTTTCTTATGGGCTTGCAAACCTTCTGGTGTGAATTGTGCTTTATATTTTAAAACATAATCATCATCCATTGCGCCCACCGTTTCCCGCGTTGCTGATTGCTGAACTTGCCAACTGGACGGACTCCCTCACAGGATCAAGATCGAGCCGCGCATAAACGGCGGTGGCTTGCTGGCTTTTGTGTCCGAGGGATTTTCCAATGACATATTGGTTTGCACCGGCAGCGGCCTGAAAACTGCCCAATGTACGGCGTAAGTCATGAATGCGAATATCCATTAATCCCGTTGGCAATTCAACTTTTTGCTTTTTAGCGAGGCTTTCAATCGCCGCATACAGAATGTGATCGTATTTGATGTTATTGGTCTGTTTAATTGCTTCACTGACCAGCGGGGCAATATGCTCGTGGGCTTGCCAGAACTTGATTGTGGCGTTAGTCAGGATGCGTTTCCACGGCTTTTTAGGATCTGCAAGATGTCCGTCTGTCTTCTCGCTAGGGAATACCCATTTTTGGTTTGTCTTCTGTTGTCGACGTTTTAGAATGTCATCGGCTTCTTTGGATAGGGCGATGGTTAGAGAGTCTCCATTCTTTGTTTCAGGAATGCGCCATTCTAATTGTTGGAAGTCAATTTCAATCCAGCGCATAGATAATACGTTTGATTTCCTTGCTCCAGTGTAAAGTGACATGAGGATGTAATCGCAAGCCGTCTCATTTTCTTCTTCGCTTAAGGCCTCAAAGAAGTAGGGGAGTTCGCTTGGTTTTAAAAAGCGGTCGCGTGACTTTTCCTTAAATTTCTTTATTCCTTGCGCTGGATTAGAGCCTTGCCAACCCCATTCAATCGCTTTGTTGTAAATAGCGCGGATACGCTCCAAAAGCCTGTTTGCTTGATAGATGCCATTTTCAGTAGCAACCTTATCATGTTGCCGTTGTACTTCGTCGCGGCCTATAGAGGACAGCTTGCGATTAAACCAATGTGGCAGGAATTTATTGATTTCCCGTTCATCATATTCCCATGATCGTTTATGCTTTTTGCTGTAACGCTCCATATAATCTTTGAACATATCACCAAAGGTAATTTCTGCCTTTATACGTTGTTTTTCAATATTTGGATTAGTCCCTTTTGAAATGAGGGCACTTACTTCCTCAGCCTTTATTCTCGCATTCTCGATTGACCAGTCTTGCACGTCTCCGATGGTATAGCGGATGGGTCTACCGTTCATCTTGCGATAAACCTTATATGTTTTCTTGCCTGTGTCTGTGACTTCCAGTCGCAAAGCTTTTGTGCGTGTGTCTTGGTATTGGTTGCGATTACCACTTGCTGCAGCGGGAAGGGATTCGATGGTTTTCTTTGTAAAATTGAGTTGTTGAGTTGCCATTTTCGGGATACCTTGGGGCTACCATTTTTATCTATTTTCGTTATAAATGGTAAAGGTAAATTAAGTCAATGGCAAGTGAATTGTTGCTCTAAGTATATGTTTTATATATAAAAAACAAACCTCATATCTTTTTGTTAAGATTGGTAAAAATAATTGGCTCTGTGGCTCATAACCTGAAGGTCGTCAGTTCAAATCTGGCTCCCGCAACCAATATTTTTTAATCAAATCAAAAGTTGTAAGATTTTTTAAGGGCGCTTTTCTGGCGCCTATAATTCTGTTGTCCACACACTGTTCGCAGAATTTTTAGGCCACTTTCCTCCAATCAACAATATCGTTAGACGGCCCAGATTAAAAATGTAGATTTAGGGATAATTAAAAGTGTCGAATACACGTGAAGACCTAGTTGGTTTTAGATGGAATATAGCAAATAAATTACGCTGACATTATCACCTCCCTCAATATCGCAGAGTAATGCTTCCTATGGCCATTTTGTGTTTGAAAAGATGCTGGGGGGACTCTTTATCGAACATATGGAGGGCAATAAGGAAATCTTTGCTGAGGTCATGAATGATCCAGCCTTCCGTAATATGGCCGCAGGGGACCTTGTAAGGCAAATATATGGCAAAATTAGAGATGAGGGACTGTAATCATGAGCAAATTAGAAAAATATGCGGAAAAGATATTCTATAAAATTCATTGGTGATATTGTTATAAAATTGTAAATTTAAGTACCAATTTTATACTAGGCAGTCCTAATACTAATATGTCTAAAATGTATCGATAAGTGAGCCTGTTTGTGATGAGAATACTTTTAGTTGAAGACGATACGCAGGTTTGTGATTTTATCAAAAAAGGTCTTGTTGAGGCAGGGCATATTATTGATATTAAATTCAATGGTAAGGACGGATTGAGTGCTGCGCAGAATAGATTCTATGACGTTATTATTTTGGATAGAATGTTGCCTCAACTGGATGGTATTAGTATTATTCAAACACTTAGGGTTGATGGTAATTCAACCCCAATTATTATTTTGAGTGCGCTGGCGGATGTGGAAGACCGTGTTCTAGGGCTTAAAAGCGGGGGGGATGATTATCTTGTGAAACCTTTTGCATTCGCAGAACTTCTGGCACGTGTTGAGATATTAGGACGACGCAATACCTTAATAAATGACCAGCCATCCAAACTTAAAGCGGGGCAACTTGAATTGGATTTAATCACAAGGCTCGTGTCGCGCGAGGGACGGCTGATTGAGTTACAGGCGAGGGAATTCAAGTTGCTTGAGTATATGTTGCGTCATAAAAATCAGGTGATTACGCGTGCGATGCTTTTGGAAAATGTATGGGACTACCATTTTGATCCGCAAACAAATGTAATTGATGTGCATATTTCAAGATTAAGAAATAAGGTGGATAAAGATTTTGAAACCCAAGTTATAAGGACAGTACGTGGATCCGGTTACATTATTCAAGACGAATAAGCGCGGTTATTTTAGAAGTTCCAGCTTCGTCATGGCGCTTTTGTTTACTGTCATATTAGGTCTGGCTTCAGGTATTCTTGGCTATTCTGGATATTACCTTAACCGAAATCATTTTATCCTCGGGATGGAAGAGATTTTGGATACAGAATATCATTATCTGAAAGGTGCTGAAAACCGTGGACAATTACAGGTTATATTAAATGAACAATTGCAGAATCCAAACCGCATTTATTTGCTGACGCGCGATAAAAATCTCTTTGTGGCTGGAAATATAACTTCTTATCCTGCGGAGGCACAGCAGCTTAAAGACGGCCTGATTTATTTCACCCAAGAGAATACAGAAAATATATACGCGGCAAAATCTTATGAATTAGGCAATCGGTTGACTATTCTCATTGGGTCAAATATGTCCGATCTTATCTATACAGAACGAGTTATTTTGTGGATGGGGGCAGCAACAATTTTATTAATGATGCTTGTTATTATTGTGAGTTACCTGATTAGCACATTTGTTGTCAGTCGAACCAACCATATCGCCGAAACGGCCAGAACGATTATGGAGACGGGTGATCTCTCCCGCAGGATTATCATTGATTCAAGATGGGATGATTTAAGCAATATGGCCTTTGTTCTGAATAATCTTTTGGGACGTATTGAGGAGTTAATGTCGGGAATTCGGCGTGTTGCAGATAATATCGCACATGATTTGCGTACCCCTTTGACACGTCTTCGTAATAACTTGGAAATATTGAATAAGAATGATCAGTATAATAGAGTTGAGACTCTCATAAATGATGCTGATCATATCCTATCGACTTTTCAGGCTGTCTTGCGGATTAGTAAAATTGAAAATGCTCCATCTAAAGAACATTTCAAAGGTTGTGATCTAAAAGAAATTTTAAATGATGTGATTGAATTATATGACCCATTGGCGATTGAAAAATCAATTCGCATCCAATCTGATATGGTGCCGTCAGCACCTTATTTCGGAGATGCGAATCTGCTCTTCCAGATGTATGCCAATCTTTTGGACAACGCGCTCAAGTTCACGCCCGCAGGTGGCGATATTCAAATTTCGCTTGCCCAGAATGAGCAGCAGAAATATTTAACAGTCATTCAGGATAGTGGCATAGGTATCCCCGAGGAAGACCAGAAATATGTTTTTGATAGGTTCTATCGTGGAGAGAAAAGTCGTTCATCAGAGGGAAATGGGCTTGGGCTTAGTCTGGTTCAGGCTGTTGTACAACTCCATAGCGGTCGGATTTCCTTGGAAAGCCATGAAAAAGGGCTTGGTGTTATTATAACTCTCTGAAGATTACAAATTTTTAATTATCCATATCGCTCTGTATGCCCTAAACTCTCTGTATCAGCATTTATAGGGTGGTAGAATAGTCATGAAAATCGCGATCATTGGAACAGGTATATCTGGGCTGAGTGCTGCATACGCCCTCAATGCTGCCCATGATATTACAGTTTATGAACGTAATGCCTATGTCGGCGGGCATAGTCGTACCATTGATATTCAAATAGATGAAAAAAGCGTTCCGGTTGATACGGGATTTATTGTTTATAACGAGAGGAATTATCCGCTCCTTGTAAGGTTGTTTAAGCAATTAAATGTTCCAGTCATCAAAAGCGATATGTCTTTCGGAGTAAGTGTTGCCAAAGGATGGCTTGAGTACGGTAGTAAAAATATGTTGGCACAGCCGAGCAACATTTTCCGTCCAGCATTTTGGGGGATGATATTTGATATTATTCGTTTTAACCGTGTTGCTGATAGAAGTCCTGAATTATGCGAGGGGAAGTCTCTCGGGGAGTTTCTCGATCTTCTCAACATGGGGGCATGGTTTAAAACTTATTATCTTCAGGCAATGGGTGCCGCGATTTGGAGTTGCTCGGTCGAGACGATTTTATCTTTTCCTGCAAAATCATTTGTGACATTTTTTAAAAACCATGGGCTTTTGACTGTAAACGATCATCCTCAATGGTTTACCGTTGATGGCGGGAGCAGGGAATATGTTGCGCGGCTGACAGAAAGCTTTAGAAATAAAATCAGATTCCTGACGCCTGTCGTGTCAGTAAAGCGTGTTGATGATAAGGTCATAGTCAAAGATATTTCGGGTCATGAAGAGCAGTATGATCAAGTTATATTTGCCTGTCATGCTGATGAAGCATTAAAAATGATTCAGGATGCGAGTATCGAAGAAAAAGATATTTTAGGAGCGTTCGGATATCAGAGTAACCGTGTTGTTGTTCATTCTGATACAAGTTTTATGCCGCAACGTAAGGGGGCGTGGGCGAGTTGGGTTTATTTGTCTGATTCTACAATTGATAAGCAACCATCTGTGTCGCTCAGCTATTGGATGAATAATTTGCAAAATTTAAAGACCGATGTGCCGATTATAGTGACGCTTAACCCTGCACGAGAGCCTTCAAAAAATGTCATCTATGATGATCATCATTTTATGCACCCTGTTTTTACCAATGAAACATACGCCGCGCAAAATAAAATTTCTGATATTCAGGGGGTTAATAAATATTGGTTTTGTGGCGCATACCAACGATATGGATTTCATGAGGACGGATTATTAAGTTCCGTCAAAATGGTTCAAAAAATGGGAATTGATGTGCCATGGGCGTGATTTCTGATGTTAAAATTTTGAATGCACAGGTGATGCATCACAGATTAAAACCGAAGCAGAATAAATTTTTGTATTCTGTTTATTATTTGTCTTTGCCATTCATATCTCTGGATATACGCGGCGGTAATTGGCTTTTGGGCTTTAATCGTCCAAGCTTATTTAGTTTTTATGCTAAGGATCACGGTGAGCGCGGGACCGTACTCAAAGACTGGGTGCTGGGGTTATTGGCAGAGGCGCGTATAGAAAATGCCGATATGAATGCTATCCGCCTGATAACCATGCCACGTATTTTGGGGTATGTATTTAATCCTGTCAGTTTCTGGATCGTTCCTGATGATGCTGGAAATATAATTGCAGTCATTTGTGAAGTTAACAACACATTTGGGGAGCGACATATCTATATTTGTACTCAAGCAGACGGTAATGTCATTTTGCCTTCTGATGTGCTTGTGGCTAAAAAAATATTCCATGTCTCTCCATTTCTTCAAAGAGAGGGCGAATATAAATTCAGATTTTCATACAAGGAAAATTTCTTTGCGGCTTTTATTGATTATATGGATGACCAATCAGAAGCAATGTTGTTGACCTCTGTGTCAGGCAAGATGAGGGATGCGAGCGCAAAGAATTTATTAGGTTCTTTCTTTCGTTACCCGTTTATGACCTTAAAAGTGATTTCTTTAATTCATTGGCAGGCGCTCGTTATATTCTTAAAGGGCATTAAATATGTCCCCAAACCACTGCAAAGTTCTCAGAAACATTCATTTATAAAAACACATTCATAAAAGAAGAGATAGAATATGCTGTTTAGAAAAACATCTGATAATTTCCTTAGAAAACTTGATGGTATTCGTGAAGGTTATTTGAATGTTGAGATGCCGAACGGGAAATTATACCAGTTTGGTCAGGATTCAGAAGGACGACCTGTTCAATTGGTTATCAAAGACTGGAGGGTCATCGAAAATCTGGTGACACGCGGGGATACTGGATTTGCTGAGGATTACCGTGCAGGAAAATGGGAGACTGATGACCTTACATCTCTTTTGACTATCGGTTTGCTGAATGAGAGGGCTGTTGATCAGATGATTTCAGGAAGTAAGTCCTTTCAATTTTTGTCAAAGCTTTCTTATCTGATGAAAAGAAATACTCTGGAGGGGAGTAAACGTAATATTCATGCCCATTATGATTTGGGAAATGATTTTTATTCTTTGTGGCTGGATAAAACGATGACTTACTCTGCGGCTATATTCAAAAATCAGAATGAGAATTTGGAAGCGGCGCAGCTGAACAAATATGACCGTTTGATTGAACGATTTGAAAACCCTAATCCATCAGTCCTTGAAATTGGATGCGGGTGGGGCGGTTTTGCTGAGCGTTGTGCTGAACAATCTGAGGGCGCACATATCAGAGGTGTCACCATTTCCGATGAGCAGTTTGATTATTCTCGCAATAGGGTAGGGGATAAAGCACAAATCATTAGACAAGATTACAGGCTGTTGAAAGGTACATATGATCAGATTGTATCGATTGAGATGTTTGAGGCAGTTGGAGAAGAATATTGGTCAACCTACTTCAAAAAAGTGAAATCCTTGATGAAAGAAAAAGGATCTGCGCTTATTCAAACCATTACCATTGCCGATGACAAGTTCGAGTCATACCGCAAGGGGAGCGATGTTATTCGGAGTTTGATATTTCCCGGTGGAATGTTGCCGTCGCCGAAAGAATTTGAAAGATCGGCTAATCGTGACGGGTTGCGGATGACGGATAAGTTTGAGTTCGGGATGGATTACGCCAGAACGCTTGAAATCTGGCTGGAAAATTTTGACAGTCAGTATGTCGAAGTTAAAAAATTGGGATTTGATGAAGGGTTCATCAGATTGTGGCGATTTTATTTGGCGTCCTGTATCGCAGGATTTAAAACAGGGCGCATCAACGTGATGCAGGCAGAGTTACGTCATGCCAATTAATTTTAAAAAGCATCTTCTTATTTTATGGATCGGAGTCACTATGTTTTTATCGGGTTGTAGCGCAAATGTTGCGGATTATAAGGATACTTCTCCTAATCTCAACATTCAGGAATATTTTTCAGGCCCAATCAGGGCATGGGGAATTGTTCAGGATAGGGGCGGAAAGGTCATTCAACGTGTTGATATAGATATGGTTGGAAAATGGAACGGGGATAACGGCACTTTGGACGAAACCTTAAAATATATGGATGGTCGTATTGAAAAACGGACATGGGTTTTGAAAAAAACTGCGCCCAATAAATTTGTGGGTACTGCAGAAGGGATTATCGGTCAGGCTATCGGTGAAAGTAACGGAATGGCCATTCGTTGGAATTATGTTATGACGATTCCTGTTGATGGGAAATCCTATGATGTCACCTTTGATGATTGGATGTTCATGATGGATAAGAATGTGATTGTTAATCGGTCATATATGAGTAAATTTGGATTCAAAGTGGCTGAAATATCTATCTTTATGCAGAAACAATAGCAAATGAATGATGGCGCTAAAAAAACGATTTGGGTGATCGGTGCTGGAAGCGGCATCGGCAGAGCTTTGGCAATTGCCCTTTCGCGTAAAGGTCATCAACTGATCTTGTCAGGGCGCGGAGTGGATAGGCTTGAGTTGCTAAAATCTGAATTTATTCAGGGGGCATTGATCGTGCCTGTTGATGTGAGCAATACATCTAGTCTGTCGGAAGCCTATGCAGAGGCTAAATCTGTGATGGGCGTTATTGATAGCGTGATTTGTATGTCTGCGGATTATCAGCCGATGACAATTGATCATCTTGATCTAGGTCGATGCCAGACTATTTTGAATACTAACCTTATGGCTGCTTTTTCAATTCTACATACTGTTGTTCCGGATATGAAATTACGTGGGCAAGGGCAGATTGTCTTCTGCGGAAGCGTCGCGGGATATAGGGGGCTCCCTAATGGTCAACCATATTCAGCGGCAAAGGCGGGGCTAATTAATCTTGCTGAAACGGCGCGTCTGGAATTGATCCCCTATGGAATTGATATCAAAATCATTAATCCGGGTTTTGTAAAAACCGAGATGACTGATAAAAATGATTTCCACATGCCGATGATGATCACTGCGGAGGTTGCTGCCGAGAGAATTGCGGCACAGCTGAGTAATCCCAATCAATTTGAAATCAGAACACACAAGATTTTTACAGTTTTAATGAAATTTATAAAATTTCTACCCAACCGCTTATATTTCAGATTATTGAGGAAGTAGTATGAAATATTCTGTTCGGTTTGTGCTTTTGATAAGTGTGGGGTTCATGATGGCAGGATGCACAAGTCTCAGTGTGTTTGTTGCCAATATTCCCACCTATTTCGATGATGTAAAAATTCATAAAGATATTATCTTTCAGTCTGAATATAATTTAGGTTTAGATGTATATGTTCCGTCATCAAAAACGCCTACAAAACCAAAGGCAATCGTCTTTTTTTATGGGGGAAGTTGGGAGAGTGGTGATAAATCTCAATATAAATTCTTGGGGTCTGCGCTGGCTAAGCAAGGTTATGTCGTTTTTATCCCGAATTACAGGAAATATCCTGAGGTTAGGTTTCCCGCCTTTATGCTTGATGCAGCCGATGCGGTTAAATGGACTAGGGAACACGCCCATGAATATACTGGAAAGCCTGCGAATCTTGTGATCATGGGGCATTCTGCGGGTGCTAATATAGCGACATTGTTACTCACAGATAAATCATATCTGAAGAATGATTATAAAGGAATTTCTGCAGGTGTAGGGCTTTCTGGGGCGTATGATTTCACGCCGAATACGGAGCATTTAAAAGATATATTCGGCCCTCCTGAGAAATATCCATTGATGCGCCCCGCCCATTTTGTTGATGGAAGTGAGCCACCTATGTTCCTAGGGTATGGAATGAAAGATGATATTGTTGCCTATTTTAATTTTGAGCATATGAAGAATAAGCTCGCGGCAAAAAAAGTGTGTGTGGTCAGCCGTGAATATCCATCATTAGGGCATGTAGATACGATTGCCAAATTTTCGTGGGTCGGAGGTAAAAAATCGAATGTTGTGACTGATGTTTTAGTTTTCCTAGAAAAGGGAGACCCATGTCACGAAAATTAATATTGATTTTGGGCGATCAGTTATCGGAAGATATATCCTCTCTGTCAGATTTTGATAAAGATCATGATGTCGTTTTAATATGTGAGGTCTGGGATGAGGCAACCTATGTGCCTCATCACAAGAAGAAAATCGCCTTTATTTTCTCGGCTATGCGCCATTTCGCAGAAAGGCTGAAAGAAAAGGGGTTTCATGTTTCGTATGTGAAACTTGAAGATGCAGATAACTCGGGATCATTCACAGGAGAAGTCCAGAGGGCGATCCAGAATTATCATCCTGATAAAATCGTTGTGACATTTCCGGGAGAATATCGCGTTCTGCAAGATATAAAGAAATGGCATGACATCTTTAATCTTCCTGTTGATATAAGGGAGGATAGTCGCTTTTTATGCACGCCGGATGAATTCAGAGCATGGGCGGAAAATAAAAAATCTCTCAGGATGGAGTTTTTTTATCGTGAAATGCGCCGTAAATACAATGTTTTATTAAATGATGAGAAACCTGTCGGAGGTCAATGGAATTACGATTCAGAAAATCGAAAATTTCCGTCCGCTGAAACACTCTTTATACCAAAACCATATATGGTGCAGCCCGATCATATTACGAATGAAGTGATTGAACTTGTGGAAAGCCGATTCCCAGGGTATTTCGGAGATATTCAGCCGTTTTATTTTGCCGTAACACGGGAAGATGCTCTGCACGTCCTTGATAAATTTATTGTCGAACGATTGAATAAATTCGGAGATTATCAAGATGCCATGGTTCAGGGGCAACCATGGATGTATCATTCGCATATCAGCTTCTATTTGAATTGTGGATTGCTAAACCCTTTAGAGGTTGTTCAAAGAGCCGAGAAAGCTTACATAGAAGGCAAGGCTCCCTTAAATGCGGTGGAAGGATTTATTCGTCAGATTATAGGGTGGCGTGAATATGTTCGTGGTGTTTATTGGCTCAATATGCCTGAATATTCAGACCATAATTTTCTGGACGCACGCCGTAAATTGCCTGCTCTCTACTGGGGCGCCCCCACAAAAATGAATTGTCTTAAGCAATGCGTTAAAGAGACAAAAGAAAATGCGTATGCTCATCATATTCAAAGATTGATGGTGCTGGGGAATTTTGCGTTGATAGCGGGTATTGATCCGAAAGAGGTCAATGAATGGTTTTTAATTGTTTATGCAGATGCATATGAATGGGTTGAGCTTCCGAATGTTACAGGAATGATTTTATTTGCGGATGGCGGATATTTAGGAAGTAAGCCTTATGCTTCAACAGGGGCATATATTAACAAGATGTCTGATTATTGTGATGGCTGTTCCTATTCCGTGACCACTAAAACGGGCGATAAAGCCTGTCCATTTAATTATCTCTATTGGGATTTTATGATGCGGAATGAGGGTAAATTAAAAGGAAATCCACGATTAGGGTTCACTTATAAGAACTTATCTGCAATGCCAGATATACAAAAAGAAACTATAAGATCGGACGCGAATAAATTTTTGGACTGTATAGATGATTAAAAAATCAGACCTACCTACGAAAATTTGTATTGTTTGTAACAGGCCATTTGCTTGGCGTAAAAAGTGGAGGGCAGTATGGAACGATGTTAAATATTGTTCTGATAAATGCCGAGGAAACTCTAAATGAGACATCAGATACATAATCCATATTTTAATTTCTTTGAATGTTTGAGTGGGCGGCCTGATACGCGTTTACGCCACATGCGAAAGCTGGAAGGCTTCATGTTATCTCTCATAACTTTGATAACTTCAGATTCTTTTAGGCCTGTAATTTCAAATATGGCCTCGAATGAAACTTCATCGTCCCATGCCATTTCAATAATTTCGCTGATGCTGAGTGTGATTGTTTCCATGTAAAAAAAATAGCAGAATAACAGGCTGATTTTCATTAAATCTTTGTAATAAATATAATCTTGAATTATTTTCACTACTTCAATTTCGAAAAATTAAGAGGTGTCGTTTCTATCCTATTAAAATCGATGGATTGGAGTGGATATGTACGCCTGAGTTTTCGAGGCAATAGGCGAGAATAGCTTTTTGGACGTGGAGGCGGTTTTCCGCTTCGTCGTAAATGACTGAGGCGGGGGTGTTTAAAACTTCGTCCGTGACTTCCTCTCCACGGTGGATCGGCATGCAATGCATAAAGATGGCGTGTGGCTTGGCAAGTGCCATTAATTCCGGTGTCACGCGGTAGGGAAGAAATGTTTCAATTGATTTGCCTTCCTGCCCCATGGAGACCCATGTATCGGTAATAATCACATCGGCGTCTTTTGCGGCCAGTTGCGCGTCACTGCCCATGGTGATTTGAGGATTGTTTTTAAATAGATCTGCGGATGGTTGTAAGTCCTGAGGGATGGCCAGCGAGAGTTCGTAACCGAATTTTGGGGCGGCCTGAACAAAGGTTTTGGCGACGTTATTATAATCACCAAACCACGCCAGTTTTTTGCCCTCAACCGACCCTAATTTTTCCTCAATCGTCATGATGTCGGCCATGATTTGACACGGATGAGAATCGTTGGTCAGGGCATTGATAATTGGGATAGAGGAATGGCTTGCCAGTTCTTCGACCAGTTTATGATCGCTGATCCGGATCATCACGGCGTCCACAAATCTGGACAGGACTTTGGCGGTGTCTTCGACACTTTCTGACCCGCCGAGTTGCATTTCATCTTTGGTCATTACAATGGTGTGACCACCCAATTGTTTCATGGCGATTTCAAACGACAATCTTGTCCGTGTTGACCGTTTGTCGAAAATCATCGCAAGCGATAGCCCCTCAAGAATTTGGGGCGGGGTGAATTTATTTTTTTTCAGTTGATGCGAGTGCTTCAAAATATCTTGAAGGGTCTCAGCTGGAATGCTGTTGATATTGATGAAGTGCCTGATGGTGTTGGTCATGGGATTAAAACTCTCTGCTAGGGTAAAATGATGTCTGGAAGTTTGGCAGAGAAAAACCTGCCGTATCTATTGTGTGATAGAGCTTCGACGTCGCAGTGAAAGGTGGGAATGACTTAACATACGCTAAGGCTATCTTTTCAAATAAAAATTGTCAAGTTTTTGGAACAGCAGGCGGAACTATTCATGTGGTGACGAGTTGGTAAGTCACATTTTTAAACAAACCAAGGAAAATCATGATGAATTCATCACTCATAATAACACTCATTGCCATGGTCGCGGCAACGTTATCGCTTTCAGCGTGCAATACGATTGAAGGCGCAGGACAAGATATTCAGAAAGGTGGGCAATCAATTGAAAAAGCAGCAGATACAAGTCGATAGATTTATCTTTAAGGATAAAGTGCGCACGCGGTCCACATACCCCGATCATTTTTTTGGTAGAGTGTACGTTGGTGTAGACGATGTTCCGCCTCTTGCCAGAATTCAATAGAGGTTGGAATGAGTCTGTATCCGCCCCAATGCGAAGGGCGGGGGGGATTGTCCCCGAATTGTTTTTCCTTGGCGGCAACGCGGTCAATTAATGTTTGACGGTTGTCGAGAGGTTGAGATTGGAGGGACGCCCATGCGCCGATACGATTTCCGAGTGGTCGTGATGCGTAATATGCATCCGACTCTGTATCAGATACGCGTTCAATATCGCCGCGAACGCGAATTTGGCGTTTAAGTGTTTTCCAATGGAAGTTAAGAGCGGCCTTTGGATGAACGGCAAGTTCTTGTCCTTTTTGACTAGTGGTATTTGTGAAGAAGCAAAAACCGCGTTCGTCAATTATGCGGATAAGAACAACACGGGCATCCGGATAGCCATTCGCATCGACCGTTGCAAGGCAAGCGGCGTCCGGATCGGTGGGCTCGGTTTTTTGGGCATCATTCATCCAGATATGAAAAAGGGAGAGGGGGAATACTGTCTCTGAAATAAGGTCTGTCATATGATTACCTATGAATATAAAAAATATAAAAACAAGTTTTTTTATGGGGGTTTTATCTATAGTATAGCGTTATCAGTACGGGCTTTGAATTTAAAGCTTATTTTTTAAAAAAGGAAATTAGGACGATGAAAACAAAAATTTTAGCAATGCTCGCGATTTCAACGATGGCTTTGACAGCATGTCAACAAGGCGTAGGTGTCGGTTCTGGAAGCACATCAGGCATGGGCAATAAGCAAATGATCGGTGGCGCATCTGGTGCCGTTCTTGGTGGCTTGCTCGGCTCCCAAGTTGGTAAAGGGAGTGGTCAATTGGTTGGCGTTGGTGTCGGTGCTTTGCTTGGTACTTTCTTGGGTAGCGAGATTGGTGCATCATTAGACAAAGCTGACTTGGCTTATGCACAGCAAGCTGCAAACCGTGCGTATACTGCGCCAGTTGGTCAAGCCATTAGCTGGAACAACCCTGACTCGGGTAACTCTGGTACAATTACCCCAACTCGTGAAGGTGTGTCTAACACAACCGGACGCGTTTGCCGTGAATACACACAAACAATTTATGTCGCTGGAAAACAACAAACTGCAGTCGGTCAGGCATGTAAAAATGCTGACGGTACTTGGGCAGTTATGAACTAATTTTCATGATATAATGATAATCCAAAAGGCCGATCAGAAATCGGCCTTTTTCTTTTCTAATCATCCGATTCGAAACTGAAACCTTCGGCTTCCGCGGGCTTTAAGTTCATGGCTTGAGGTTGTTCTCGATTAGGTCTTTTGGCTGCGTATTCCATATCCGATAAAAATTTATTTTGATCTACTTTCTTCAACGGAATATTTGTCATTGGTTGCTGTACTTGAGAGGACGCATCGAAGCTACCTGTATAGTGCGGATCAGAAATTGTAATATTGATCGAGTCTGACATATGTCTTGAATCTGGTTGCTGGGAAACCCATTTGAGCAAGTCATTTATTTGAGCGGGGGTGTCTTGTCGTCGCATGTCAACGATATATTGTCCCACTTGCATCAGTAACGCCCAATTGGATTGGGAATGGGCAGATAGAAATTCAAGGCGTGCTGCTTGCAAGGGGGGGATGCCACGATCTTTTGCCCCCATATAGGCCTTTGCGGCAGCGTGTAATGCATTGGCACACCATCCTGAAATTTTTCCTTTGAGGAGGGCTTCATTCTGGTTATTAGCTACGCGCAAGAGGGGAAGGTGACTTTCGGCTTCCATCACATGATACATGATCATTTCGAAAGTTTCTTCGCAAGCGCGGTCATGACGGATTTTATTAATTTCTTCAGCTAAAAATGGATTATATCCGGCAGGCAGGTGAGACTCTTCAGTCGACGAAAGATTAGTCAGTTCTGCCAACATATGACCGATAGCTTTGACAAAGGGGTTGGTGGATGTATTGATGGCGGCGCCTAAAATCTGGCTGGGCGTAAAGCCGCTCCACGCCATGGTTTGACAGGAATGTGAAAATTGAGCCCATGACTGAAGATTGTCATTGTCGAAGCAGTCGGCAATTTGCCCTGCCAACTGATATTGAGCCAGGAGCGGTGCTGGGCTTCGTGTTGTAACGGTTGATGAAATTTGCTTTTCAATCGTGTATTTAATAACATCCAATGCAATCGGAAAGGCATATTCTTCGGGGGCAAAATTTACTTGGGGAGTTAGTGTGTCCAAACTGCGTTGTTGCGCGAGCATGATAGGGGCATCATATTGCCCTTCACGTAATAATTGCAGAATACTATAAATATCCGATTTTAGATTCAGGCGGCATGCCGCCAATGGCGTTGTGCGGTGGAAAAAAACATTCCCATTGATATTCATTGGTTTTTTCAAATGGTTGGCATAGGTCTCCAAAAAGATCGACATCTGAAAATGAATGGCCTGAATAGCGTGATATAATTCTTTATAAAGAGAAACATCAACCGAGATAAAAGCAAGTGTTCTAGGGCGTGTTTTAAAACTAAATGCGATATTTTCTTGCCCTTCAGATAGCCCCAAAAAGGATGTGCCTTCGGCATTCGATGATGCCCACGCCCTTAAGACCTGAAAGGCCTCGTTAGAAGCTGGATGCCCATTCAGTTTCCCTAATACGGAGGATACCGCATCTTGTTTCTTATCTGGCGTAGTAATAAGGAAGTGTAAATTGAGGGCAGGGAAGATTGTGCGAATATTCTCAGAAATATTCGCACAGGCATTTTTCAGATTAATGATCTCGTTGGCATTCATAGATTATCCTTCGACTGGGAAATTTTACCACCCAGAGATTAACTTTTACCACCCAGAGATTAACAGAGTATATAATTTATGGATTATATTACCGTCTATTTTACGCTTTCATCTGGACGTTTTGGCATATATATGTAGGATACTCTTATATGTAGGATACTCTCTACATACATAATTTTAATATACATAATAATTTGTTTAAAGGATTTAAAAGGTTTCTCTATGACTAGCACGACACATTCCGCTCCAATTTCAAATTTGATGGCTGGCAAAAAAGGTTTGATTATGGGCGTTGCCAATGATCGTTCTATCGCATGGGGAATTGCAAAAACCGCCCATGCCCATGGCGCAGAATTAGCTTTCACTTATCAAGGTGAAGCACTCGAAAAACGCGTGCGCCCATTGGCCGAAGAAATCGGATCTCAAATCGTTCTGCCTTGCGATGTCACAGACGAAGCAAGTGTTAAAGCAACCTTTGCAGAACTCGAAGCAAAATGGGGCAAGCTGGACTTCGTTGTTCACGCCATTGCATTCTCTGATAAAGCAGAGCTGGATGGTTTGTATCTGAATACAACACGCGCCAACTTTTTAAAGACAATGGATATTTCCGTTTACTCCTTCACATCGGTTGCACAATACGCCGTGCCATTGATGAACGAAGGTGGTTCATTGCTGACTCTCACATATTACGGCGCGGAACGCGTCATGCCACATTACAACGTCATGGGCGTTGCGAAAGCCGCGTTGGAGGCATCTGTGCGCTATCTTGCAACCGACCTCGGCGGTCAAGGTATTCGCGTGAATGCGATCTCGGCGGGGCCGATCAAAACATTGGCGGCGTCTGGGATTGGCGATTTCCGTTATATCCTGAAATGGAATGAATTAAACTCTCCGCTCAAACGTAACGTCACCATTGATGATGTTGGTAATTCCGGTTTGTATTTGCTCTCTGACCTTGGCGCGGGCGTCACTGGTGAAGTCCTTCACGTTGATGCGGGTTACCACACTGTTGGTATGGTCTCGATTGAGAGTGCCGCAGAGACAGCAGAACTTCTCAACAGTATCGCGCCTAAAAAGGATGAAGCTGCCGCATGATCTGGTTCAAACCCTACACGATAGAAATGCTCGAAGGCCTACGGAATGCCAATATGGGGCAGCATGTGGGGTTTGAATTTACGGAGGTCGGTGACGATTTCCTGCGCGGTAAACTCCCCGTTGATTATCGGACAACACAACCGTTCGGCATTTTGCATGGCGGGGCAAATTGTGTCCTCTCCGAAACATTGGGCAGCGTCGCCGCATGGATGACCATCGACTCGAATCTTTATCGTGCAGTCGGTTTGGAAATTAACTGTAACCATATCCGCGCTGTGACCGAAGGCAATGTCATCGGTACCTGTACTCCACTCCATGTTGGTCGCCGTACCCAAGTCTGGCAAACCGATATCACCGAGGAAGCTACAGGCAAGCGTGTTGCTCTCTCCAGATTGACAATCGCCATCATCGACCAAGGCACATTATCCACCCAAAAACATCATATTCATTTGCAGTAAATTTAAGGCGTATCATGTCAGGTAATCGTTTCGGGACTTTATTCCAATATCAAACATGGGGTGAGAGCCACGGGCCAGCGATAGGCGTGGTTGTGGATGGGGTGCCGCCGCGTATTCCATTGTCCGAAGATGATATTCAGGTATTTCTGGATAAGCGGAAACCGGGGCAATCAAAATTCACAACACAGCGCAATGAAGAGGATAAAGTAAAAATCCTCTCCGGTGTATTCGAAGGTCAAACAACGGGTACGCCCATTTCGTTGATGATTGAAAACACTGATCAAAAATCAAAAGATTACGGTGACATCAAAGATAAATTCCGCCCCGGTCATGCCGACTTCACCTATGACGCCAAATACGGCATCCGCGATTACCGCGGGGGCGGGCGGTCTTCGGCGCGGGAGACAGCATCACGCGTTGCGGCGGGAGCAATTGCCCGCAAAATTTTGATGGAACAACTCGGCACAGACATTTTTATCAAGGCCGCTGTTGTCCAGATGGGCAACCGTCATGTCAACCGCGACAAATGGAATTGGCAGGATGTTGATAGTAATCCGTTCTTTGTTCCTGATGCATCGGTCGTTCCTGATTGGGAAGAATATTTAAATGGACTTCGCAAAGATGGCTCAAGCATTGGTGCGGTTGTCGAATGTGTGGCATCCGGTTTTCCTGCGGGTCTTGGTGCTCCTGTCTATGATAAACTGGACGCAGATCTCGCAAAGGCCATGATGTCGATTAATGCCGTCAAAGGGTTCGAGATCGGTGACGGATTTAAAACCGTTGAATATGGCGGTCAGCAAAATGCCGATGCCATTCGGATAGGCGAAGAGGGCAAGCCAGTGTTCCAGTCAAACCATGCAGGCGGTATTCTGGGCGGTATTTCAACGGGGCAGGATATTGTTGTCCGCGTCGCTTTTAAACCGACTAGCTCTATTTTAACGTCAGTTCCAACTATTGATAAATTCGGGAACGAGACAGATATTATTACCAAAGGCCGCCACGACCCCTGTGTGGGGCTTCGCGGAACATCTGTGGTCGAAGCGATGATGGCCTGTGTGCTGTGTGACCATTGGTTGCGTCACAAAGCGCAATGCCTGTAATTTTTTAAAAGAGGAACATATAATGTCCAATCAAAGTTGGCTTCGTGGTCGTACTGTGGTTTATAACGCATCAACCCAAACTATCCCTGTGAAACAAGAAAACCTGAAATCCAAAACATCATGGTTTGATTTTTTCAAATCCATTTTTTGTTTTGCATGGAAAACAATCAAAGGGTTTGCCCTTTTTATCGGTTTACTATTCCTCTTCCTGATTGCGATGGGCATTTGGGGCGCATCGAAGGGGCAGAAATCTGCGCCAGCAACTTTACCCAATTCTATGGTGCTGACCTTAAAACTTGATGGCGAAATTCCTGAAACTTCGGGGACGACACAAGTTCTCTCTCTGCTACAAATGGACAAAGCACCTTTGACATTGGATGATATTGTCAACTCAATCGACCGCGCCGCAAAAGATGACCGTGTGAAGGTCTTGGCGGTGAAGGCATCGGGCGGCGGGTATAATTTAACACAGTTACAATCTATTCGTGATGCAGTATTGCGGTTTAAGGCCGCGGGCAAAAAGTCTGTGATCTTTTCTGAATCATACGGCGAAGGCGGATATGGTTTGGGCATTTATTATCTGGCCACGGCCTTTGATGAAATCTGGATGCAACCTGTCGGCAATGTGGCGATTGGCGGCGTTAATATGCAGATACCATTTTTCAAAGACATCATGGCCGATTACGGCGTGAAGGCGCAATTTTTCCAACGCAAAGAATATAAAAACGCCATGGAACATTTGACATCCAATCAGATGAGCGCCGCTAGCAGGGAAGAAATGCAATCCATCGTGAATGATCTGGCAGGGCAGTTGGTTGACCCGATCAAGACGTCGCGGAAACAAGTCTCGCAGACATTTGATGCGTTGCTGGATAAAGGTTACCTGACTGACAGCGTGGCATTGGAAACAGGGATCATCGACAAATTAAATTACGAAGATGTGATGTTCGACGCCATTCAGAAAAAATTCGTTGGCGCGCAAAATATAACCTTGGAAAGATATGCGGCTAATTATAAACGCAAGGTTTTTGAATCCTCCATGATGTCAAAAAACAAAGGTACAACCATTGCCGTGATCCCGATTGAAGGAATGATTATCAGCGGTTCTGCCAAATCATCTCCGTTCGGGATGAATGATAAAATGGCGGGTGCAGATGACATCGTCGCGGCGATTGAAGATGCCGCAATGGATAGTTCTGTCCGCGCAATTGTGTTGCGTATCAACAGCCCGGGCGGAAGTCCAACCGCGTCTGAAACCATTCACCGCGCCGTTGTCTGGGCAAAAACCACTAAGAAGAAACCGATTATTGTATCCATGGGCGGCCTTGCCGCATCTGGCGGATATTGGGTTGCGACACCTGCTGACCGTATTTATGCGATGGATTCAACCCTGACCGGATCAATCGGTGTTGTGGGTGGAAAGCTGAACCTTCAAGCTATGTGGGATAAATTCCATGTGCGGTGGGAAACTATCAACTATGGTGAAAATTCCGGTATGCTGTCTTTCAATACTCCGTTTTCTCCAACCGAGCAGGCGCAGTTTGAAGAGTCCCTTGATAACATCTATGACTATTTCATCAAACGCGTGGCCGATGGTCGCCACATGACGCCTGAACAAGTCGAGAAGATTGCCAAAGGTCGCGCCTATACAGGACGCCAAGCGATCAAATTAGGCTTGGTCGATGAAATCGGGGGCATGGACAAAGTCCTTGATGATCTTGCAAAAGCCAACAAGGAAAAATCCCGCGACAATTTAAATCTTGTTTATCTCCCGCAGACAAATGACCCGATGGAATTGTTTATGTTGATGCTGTCCGAAAAAATCGGCATGTCCCCCGTGCTTGAAAAAGTTGGGACGGCGCTTGCGCCGTTTATGGCGATGGATAAGCTAAATGCGGGCGGTGCGGTTTATGATCAGTCTCTGGTTGTGGGAAAAATGCAGAATTAACCAATTGATTTAATTGTATTTTTTCAGCATCTATAAGTTCGTTTTCAGGTTTTTATTATTTCGCTGATTTAAAAATCTAAACGTACGCCCGTATCCGCAAAGAAGGCGCGGATCAAGGAAGGGGCGTTGAGCCTGAGATTATTTTAGGAAACTATACCTAATTTGTCAAGCCGACTCTTATTGGGACAATAATTGCAACTGGGTGTCCGATGGTTGAGTAGGGTAATATTTAAAATATCTCATGTTCCCATGGAGTTGATTGACCCCAAAACGGCTTTGTCCGATTTTGAATGAAGTGATACTCGGGGCAGTTCCTGATGTGTCACTCGTGATAGCAGCGCCATTTCTGGATATTTTGAAACTGTTCGCTTTATAACTTGTGACGCAAGTGTCGATGTTACCAATGGAAGCACTTTGTAATATGGAGGCTTGTGTCGATCCCGCATTCACAACATCAAACCTAGCACTTATGGGAGAGGCTGTTTTATATAGAGACATGTAATTGCTGTTATCTGTCACAATATCATAAACATATGTGTTAAATGTCGGGTTATTGGTGGATGTTTTGGTCTGCATCAATCCGTTTGTATTTGAGAACCAAGTCCCTGTAGGGATTTGAAAGTTATCAAGAGCTCGGTTATTTGTTCCTGTTGTCGTTGGGATGTAAGACGAGGGCGTTTGGCCAATTTCAAGTTGTGCGCCCCAAGCATATGCGCCGCTTGTGCCATCCCCTGCATAAGATGAAACGCCTCCGTTTATAAGTGCGAAAGCGATTGTTTCGGAAGTGCTTGAGCTTATGAATTTGACAGCGAGCCGATACCAGCCACTATTAATTTGTTGTATGGAGGCTGTGTCTGTGCCGCCTGATACAGCTGTCCCGCTTCCGGTAAGGGTAAAAATACTTGATCCGCCTGATGATCTGAATCTCACCTGTGTACGCTCTGCCGCTTTTGCATAGATGCTGGCGGTATAAACGGTGGCATTTGTCACTGTTATCGCTTGGGAAACTTCCTTATCTCCCGTTCCGGCATTTTCAACCAGTTTTTCGGCAACAGCAGTACCAGTCGGAGCAGTTGTTATATTGGCGGTTATGGTTCCGTTTGATACAACCCATGGAGACAGGTTTATATCTGCAGATCGTAATGCGTAATTGACCGTATAGCCTTCTAATAATAGCCCCTTGGGTTGAAGTGTCGTAGGGTCATATTCAAATCTTGGTGTTCCGACAGTTCCTGTCTGGATATTTCCTGAACTATTATAAAATGTTCCAGATCCCCCTGTGAATGTCCCGCTCACAGCGGAGAGAAATGTTGGAAACGTATCATATACAACGCCATTGACGCTATATCTGCCGTCGGCATCGTAAACAAAGTCCATGGAGAGAGACGGGTAATTGACTTTTACCCCTGTTGTATTGGGGGCGGTAAATGTCGCGGGGGAGAGATCGTTGCCAACTAAATCTTTTATTGTACCGCCATTCAAATCAATGGATGTGGATGAAATCGTTATGCCGTCCAGATCAACATCCCCAACGGTTGGGGAATAGGTGAAGGTAAGTGACGCTGTTCCTGTACCAGATGTATAAGTCGCGTATCTTGTATTGCCATCAACATTCAGGACAATGCGTGGTGTCCCTGTAATATTCACGGGTTTTGATGTGGTGACAGTAAATGGAATATTAAGTGCCGCCCACGCGGAAAATGGGTAGCAGATTAATGTGATAAAAATGATTGTTTTTAGAAAGACAAGAATCTATTTACCCTCTGGCAGCCTTCGCCATCGTCCTTGCTTCGTCTTGCATTTCTGCGAAAGCGACTTTGGCGATTTTTTCGACATCGGTTGCGGCGTCGCAGTTGGGTGAGCGGGTGAGGAGAGGGGTTTGGTGGCGGATTGTGTCTTTTACTTTTGGATCGTGGCGCACGAGGCCAGCCAATGGTGGGGAGAGGCGCAAGAAATTCTCGCACGCTTTCAGAAGGGTTTTGTAAGTTTTTTCGCCTTCGGTTGTGCTGCTCGCTTGGTTGACCACGATGGATACATTTTTGGACATTCCTGCCGCCGCACCCAATTTGATGAAGGCATAGGCGTCAGTCAAAGAGGTTGGCTCATCCGTTGTGACCAGCAATGTGCGGGTTGCGCAAGCTGAGAACATACGAACAGTGCGGTCAACACCCGCACCAAGGTCGATGACAATGGCGTCATACGATTCAGAGAGTTCGATCAATTGGTCACGGAGCATCGCCAAGCGTTGGCTTGGTAGTGCGGACAAAGATGCCTGACCAGAACGACCCGCGATAATATCAAAACCGCCATCTTCATAACGCTGAACAACTTTATCGAGGGACAGGCGTCCACGGATCACGTCATTCAAATCACGTTTCGGCATCAGACCCAATTGAACGTCAACGTTCGCGAGCCCCAAGTCGCCATCAAACAGGCAAACTTTTTTGCCCATTTTGGTCAGGGCTTGAGCCAAGGTGACAGAGAAGAATGTTTTTCCAACACCACCTTTGCCAGATGCAACCGCCAGAATGTTTTTACCGCGAGGGAAGGACGGATTAATCGGTATATCCCCTGAAACATCTGAGTTGGTGTATTTTGTATCTGTTGCCATGATCGTCATCCTGTCGATTTTTTGCGTGAAGATTGTAGTGTTGGTTTACGAAGTGAGTCTGTCGTGGTGCTTGCCGATTTCGGGAAGAAATATCCAGCAAGGGTACGAGGGGTTAATGGGGTTAGACCGTCTGCAACACTGGCTGTCGCACTGGCATCGGCAAAAGCCAATCCGCCATGTTGTGCGGCAGAGAGCAGGCCGCCCAAGCGGCGGGCAATATCAAGGCGTGTCGCCACAAAGCGGCGGACACCAAGGGCAGAGAAAATACGCGCCATCTCACCCGACTCGTCAGCATCGCCCGCGGCGGCCAACGTCAAAATCGGTTCGATATCACCGGAGGCGGCGAGGGAGGCCAAGGCACGCATATCAGATGTTTTAAACGGGTTAAAACCAGGGGTGTCGATGAGGATTTGGTCGGCACCACGAACGTCAGCCAAAATTTGGGTCAAGTCAGCTGCACCCTTGGCGGTTTTTAAATCAATTTTCAAAAGTTTGGTAAAGGATTGAAGCTGTTCAACCCCGCCCGCGCGGATAGTATCGGTGGTAATCACGGCGACCTTTAACCCGTTCATCACCCCTTGGGCGGCGAGTTTGGCAACGGTCAAAGTTTTTCCAGCCCCCGGTGCGCCGACAAACATCATGGCTTTTTTATAAGCCTGTGTCGGGAGCGGGGTGAAATTATAAAGAGTATCAAGGGCGGCAACAAAAGCGATATTCGGCTCGTCCAAATCGGACATCGCGGCGCAATTAACGATTTGATCGAGAATATCTTCGGGGGCACCATGTTTTAAGAGGGTGTCGATAATGGCTTCGGTCAGGGATGATTCATCTTCTTGTTCATCATCATATTGTAACCAGTCATCGCGTTGAGCGGGGGCGTTATCACGGCTGATTTCAAAGGCGATATCGCGTGCGTTTTTAGTGTCGCCGCTTTTGGGGGCTACATGGAATCTGTCGTCAATAGCCGCGGTAACTCGAACGGCTTTTCCACCATTCTCCTCACGAGTTGCAACGATAATTGCATCCTCACCGAGACTTTCCCGCACCATTTGCATTGCTTCGGTCATTGTCTTTGCATAAAACGACTTGAGTCGCATTGGAAGAAGTTCCAAAAGTTGATTACAAAAAATAGGTCATCAGAAATGAATCTCTGACCTCACCAATGTACAAGAAGTGTGTAGATTCGACTATAGAAAAGTTAACCAAAGGTTAAAATCTATTAACCTGTTGCCAAATAGACTCACATCTTTGTTTTTTTAGGCTGTCAGGCCAAATTGCGGACTATTCGCCGCAACGTCTGCTGTCGGTTTCTTTTCCCAAGGCAGAGGTTCGTTGTCCTTTTTGAAAACAACAGATTTAGGTTTTGTCTCAGGTGACGCCGCCGCCGAAAATGACTCTGTTGGCTTCACATCGGTTTGAATGCCAGATGATGCGGTCGATTTAAAATTGTTTGCGCCAGTCACTTCGGCGGCAATACGGTCGACCATATCCAACTGATAGGGAAGCTTTGTTGCTTGGTTGTCAATATCTGTGAATGCCTTCTGGATGTTGGTGTCCTCTTTACTTCTTTTTGTTTCATTGCCTTGGGCATCAACTGCGTAAGTAATATTATAGGCCTGAGCGGAATCGATCAGGTCGTCATTCACTTTTGCGGGGGTTGTCGAGGCTAATCCGCCTTTGTCCATCACGCATCGATTATCCGCGTCCAAATAGGCAACTTCGCCATTTTCGTCTAAAATAGGGGTGTATGTCTCTCCGTCACGACCAATATATGAATCGTCGGCGGTGTAGTGAGGCGGCACAAATATATCTTCGTCATAATATGACCAGTCATCGCTGTCGTCATAGGTTGAATAAAAATAATAGTCTTGGGTGATCATGCGCTCTGCGTCACTGACATCGCCATAGCCGTCTTCTTCATTTCTACGACGTTGTTTTTCATCATCGTTTTCGAACTTGTGAACAATTGAAAACTCTTCGTTGTTATAAAGGCTTCCACCATTATTATCGATATCAGGGTTGAAGGCGGTTATGTCTTTTTCAACTCTTTTAATGGGATCTTGTTGTTTGGAGCCGCTAAAGCCCATCTGGGAATAGAGGGGGGCTGCCTTTGTGCTAGCATTATGATGTGTCTTTATCGCCATTGATCCCTCCTTAACAAGACAAATTTACAGAATAATGTTAAAGGATTGGTTAAGAATAGCCGTAGAAACGGCTATTTTACAAAGAGATATGTGGGGGGTGGGTAAAAGTTAGAAGCTTGGTTCAAGCGTAGGGGCGGTTGCCGCGACTGTTTTCTTATCCCAAGGGAGTGGTTCGCGTGCTTTGAACATGATCGATTTTGTCGCGGCCGGAGCGGCATCAGTTGCGGTAACGGCGCTTGTAAACGGCTCGGCTGGCTTCGCATCGGTTTTGATGCCGGATGGGGCAGCAGATTTAAACGTGGTCGCGCCGGAAACTTCAGCGGTAATGCGATCAACCATATCTAATTGATAAGGGAGTTTTGTATATTGGTTGTCCATGCGGGTCATGGCCAATTGGAAGTTGGCGTCCTCAGCACTTCTTTTGGTTTCATTGCCCTGTGCATCCACTTTGTAAGTGATGTTATATGCTTGGGATTTATCAATAAGGTCATCATTGACCATTGGCGGGGGGGTCGCGGACAGTCCGCCTTTATTCATCACGCAGGATGCGCCTGTGTCAAAATAAGCGACTTTGCCGGATTCATCCAGAATAGGTGTATAATTTTTTCCGTCACTTCCGGCGAATTTTATGCCAGCCGTATAGTCGGGTGGTACAATAATCTTATAGCTGGATTGCTCAACACTCAGGTAAGGATCGGGTGTCGGGTAGTAAATGCTGTTAATGGCCAGAGCAACTGCCTCATGAAGTTCAAGATTGGTAAGGCCGCCATTTTCTTGACGTTCAGCTTCTTGTTTCTCTTCCTCGGTTTCGTATTTATCGACAATTCTATGGGTGCGGATGCGTAAAACATCTTTTGGTCTGATGTCTGGATTGATATCCAAGTCCTGTTCTTCTTGAACAGGGTCATTCGCCGCAAAGGCTTGGAGTGAGGAGCGTATGTAAGGCGCTGCATCGACCGCAGTCAAAAGTGCTGACGGTGATGTCATTTGTCTTGATTGAGCTTTGATAGCTGCGAGACCCATTATTTCCTCTGTTACACACTTGTTTTTTATCGTTAATTTTACAGATATGGCTTCATATTATCATAATTTATTGCCCGATCCTAGAAAATTATGCCTGTTTTCCCGCCATACAATAGAATTTTTATGGGTTTTTAGCGATTATTCGAGGGGCTAAGCCTTTTCATTTCACTTGAGGAATGGTACTTAAAGCAAGGGCGTATCAGCCCCCATCCGAATCACTTAACTGGAGATAGTTTTATGAATATCCATGAATATCAGGCCAAAGAACTGCTGGCGAAATATGGCGTTGCCGTTCCTAAGGGAATTCCTGCAATGAGTGTTGCCGAGGCTGTGGCCGCGGTCGACCAACTTCCTGGTCCTCTTTATGTTGTTAAATCACAAATTCATGCTGGTGGGCGTGGCGCTGGGAAATTCACTAATAACCCAACCGGTAAGGGCGGCGTTCGTCTTTGCAAAACCAAAGAAGAAGTTCAAGCTGCGGCAGAAGCCATGATGAACCAAACTCTGGTCACCATTCAAACTGGGCCAGAAGGCAAAGTTGTTCAACGTTTGTATGTGACTGACGGTGTGGACATTAAAAAAGAATATTACTGTTCTGTTGTTCTTGACCGCGATTCATCCCGCGTGACCTTCATGGTATCCACCGAAGGCGGTATGGATATCGAAGAAGTCGCCGAAAAACACCCAGAGAAAATTTTCAAAGCGGCGATTGACCCAGCATCAGGAATGTTCCCGTTCCATGCGCGCAAATTGGCGTATGGTCTTGGTTTAGAAGGCGATGCGGTTAAATCTGCAACCAAATTCTTTATGTCACTTTATAAAGCGTTTGTTGAACTTGATTGTTCAATTGTCGAGATTAACCCATTGATTGTTACAGATAAAAACGAAGTTGTGGCGCTCGATGCCAAAATGAATTTCGATGATAACGCCATGTTCCGTCAACCATCTGTCGTTGCGATGCGTGACGAATCCGAAGAAGACGAAAACGAACGCCAAGCGAAAGACTGGGAATTATCCTATGTTCGTATGGACGGCAATATCGGCTGTATGGTCAATGGCGCTGGGTTGGCTATGGCAACCATGGACATCATTAAACATTACGGCATGGAGCCTGCAAACTTCCTTGACGTGGGTGGTGGTGCAACGACTGAACGCGTGACCGCGGCCTTCAAAATCATTCTGTCCGACCCGAAAGTCAAAGGTGTTCTCGTCAACATCTTCGGCGGTATCATGAAATGTGACATCATTGCAAACGGCGTTATCGCCGCCGCAAAAGAAGTTGCGTTGTCTGTTCCGCTCGTCGTGCGTCTCGAGGGTACAAACGTGCAATTGGGTAAAGACATCCTGAATAATTCAGGCTTGCCAATTATCGCCGCCGACAACCTCGACGATGCCGCTCGCAAAATCGTGGAAGCAACTCAAAAAGCTCTGAAAGCTGCTTAATCCCTTTCTGTCATCCCCCGACCAGTTCGGGGGATATTGAGGTATAGACGTGAGTGAAGAGAATGTAGATAAATCTGACCCTTTGTTTTTAGAGGGTTATAAGGCGTCTGAGAAAGGCGGTTCTGTTGGCGATTGTCCATATAGACCGCTGGACGGCGCTGATGCTGAAAAGTGGATTTTAGGCTTTTTAGAAGCCGAAGAAAAACCTCGGCGTAAATAAAGAATTAGTTACGTATAAATTTTGAAAGGACTAAATAATGTCAGTACTTGTAAATAAAAATACCAAAGTGATCTGCCAAGGTTTTACCGGCGCGCAGGGGACTTTCCACTCTGAGCAAGCGATTGCTTATGGAACAAAAATGGTTGGTGGTGTGACTCCTGGTAAGGGCGGCACAAAACATTTGAACCTTCCCGTGTTTGACACTGTGAAGCAAGCGGTTCAAGAAACTGGTGCTGATGCATCTGTGATTTATGTTCCGCCAGCTTTTGCAGCGGACGCAATTCTTGAAGCAATTGATGCGGAAATTGCGTTAGCCGTTTGTATTACCGAAGGAATTCCTGTTTTGGATATGGTCAAAGTGAAGCGTGCTTTGTCCGGTTCTAAAACACGCCTCATCGGCCCAAACTGCCCAGGTGTGATTACACCAGGTGAATGCAAAATCGGGATTATGCCTGGTCACATTCACAAACGCGGTAAAGTCGGGATTGTCTCCCGCTCTGGGACTTTGACTTATGAAGCTGTTCACCAAACAACGGCGGCTGGTCTTGGTCAGTCAACCTGTATCGGTATCGGTGGCGACCCTGTGAACGGTACAAACTTTATTGATGCACTTGATATGTTCCTGAATGACGATGAAACCGAAGCCATCATCATGATCGGTGAGATCGGTGGATCTGCAGAGGTTGACGGTGTTAACTTCTACAAAAACCACGCGAAGAAAAAACCGATTGCCGGTTTCATTGCGGGTGCGACTGCGCCTAAAGGAAAACGCATGGGGCATGCCGGTGCGATTATCTCCGGCGGTAACGACACAGCCGAGGTGAAAATCGCCGCAATGAAAGCCGCAGGCTTTATCGTTGCTGAAACACCTGCTCACTTGGGTGAAGCAATGCTTCGGGCGATTGCTGCTTAATCATTGAAAATATTCAGAAAAACGGGGGCGTATGCCCCCGTTTTTTTATGCATTAAACATTTTTTATGGAGATCGGGTTTATACTATTCCCGTGGAGTGAAAATGGTTCAAAAGTCTTTATTAGAAGCAATCGAGTATTTTCAAGGCGTAAATTCCGCAGCAGGCAAGGTGGATGTTTACGCGTTGGGGGATGAAGCCACCGCCAACATGGCGGGGGATATAGATGAACGATTTACTGTTTTACAACTGGCACTTATCGGACATTTGTTAGAAACGGTTCGAACGGCAAACGATAATATCTCGCTCGGTTTGGAAATTAATCGCTTGATGTGGTTTCACGGAATGGGGATGTGTCCCGATAAAGAATTCTGGCGGGAAAAATACAAAGTGCATGGAGCCTCCATGCGTTTCGGGTTTGATTGCGCAACGGCGGGTATTAATCTGGCCATAGAGCGTATTAACATGGAAGTTGAAGATTTGAATACGGGTGCGACGCCCGCAAAGGCTGAATGGGTCAGCGCCATAGAAGAAACTATCCAAAAATTTAATACTGAACGTACCCGTTTGGGGCAATTGACAACGGCTTATGCTGAGATCAATGGAAAAATTGAGCGTCGTGAGCCACATTATCCAGAAAGTCAAAGGCCTAATGTGACGGGGATCGATTTAAAGCAAGCATTCTTGGCTATTCATCACGAGATGGGAGCAAAGAGTGCGGAAGATGCCGCCAAGGCAAATCTTGCCGTTGCGCAAACACTTCTTACGCGCAGGAGTTTTATCGAACAGCGCGCCATCCCGAACCATTTCCCTGAGGATGCTGCGCAGCTTCTTAAAAATGTCTCCAAAATGCGAGATAACATAACAGCGTCATTGGAGCGTGCCGCTGTCTGGCTGGATGTTCAGGCAATTAACGAGGGATATAATTTTCCGAATAGTTCAAATCCGTCATAGTTATTCTTTCTTATCCAAGTGGGTGCTTGTGGGAGTTGTTCGGAAAATAATTGCGGGATAACCATTATTCTTCCTGATCTCATCCCCGCAAATTGCCAAAATATGGGCGTGCGGGGATGTTTTATGCTCAGAAAAGTTTGTATGAATTTAAGGTGTATACCCTCGGAATACTCGAGGTGCTGCAAACTCATCCACTGTCGGCTGTTGAATTTGATCGCGTCTTCTTTGCGCTCCTGATTCCATTTGCTCTAACAGGCTTGGGCCTTCTTGTTGAGTTTGTTCACGTCTTCTTGTTGCCCCTGATTCCATTTGCTCTAACAGACTTGGGCCTTCCTGTTGTTGACGTAGAGCGCTCATTCTTACCATGTTTGCTTTCAGTTCATTCTCTGAAATGGCTCCATGTCGTGTTCCATCTGCTTCCACATAAGTCCCAGATCCGCCAGCTCTTGGGATGGTTAGGGAAGCGCCATCATCAAATCTATAGACCATTGTTGTTGGATCGCTTTTGCTATATGAAACACTCGTAATCGGCATTTCCATTTCTGGACTTTTTATTCCTTGCGCATCTGTTACCTGTAATGAAAATCTTGAGACGCCATCGTCGGTGGTTCTCATGCGTATACTCGCGCTGACACCATTTTGTGTGTTTGTGATTTCAAAATTATCATTGATTCTAGGGTCTTGGGAGGCTTGATATCCCGACCCAGTCGCGACCCTATGTGTATCAGTAAGGTCGATATCACTTTTGATTCCTGGGCTTTTAACTTCTTTTAGTTCAACTGTCTGGCCGTTTGCATCTGTATATTTCAGAGGCACTTGCTTTACAAAGCTGGTTGTTTGGGTGATTGAACTGCCATCTTCTGCAAAATAACTATTGGGGCCGCTACGCTGGGTGGCTGTTGCTCCAAGTGGCATAGGTTTGCCGCCATTTACTCTCATTTGAACAGGGGTTACCTGATCTTTATCGAATTCAATTTCGATATCTTTATCGCCCGCTTTATAATTTCTCTTTAATGGTTTCGTCATAATGATCCGCCCTCTAAAATAATTGCCTTATAAAATTCTAAAAAGACTTTTTGTCGTAATTGTAACAATGCTATAATATTATGGAATAATTAAGTTATGGTAAAAATATAAATAATATTTACGGTTGTGCTTTTTGTTTAATTTTTTTGAGGTTTGTTCGGTAAAAGCCTGGGATGAAGTTATTTTTATCGCTTGTCTGTTTTCATAAAATCAAATATATCTTTTTATAATGAGGTTAAGAGTTCAGGCAAAGCCATATTATGATTATATTTCAAGAATATCGTATCCAACAATTAAAGTCTCAATTTTCTAAAGCGAGCAAAGGTTTGCCGTATGAGGATATGGGGGAAGAGGGGTTATTGAATCAGATATCTCCCGATCCTCTTAGGCGATTGTCAGTTCTGCAATCCAGATTGATTGCCCAACTCACTTTATTGGCTCAGGCATCGCTTGACCAGATTTTAGTTTCTATTGAAATCATGCGTCACTTACAATTTTTCGGCCGTGAGGTACTTAAGTCTGATGACTTATTAAATGCGGAAGGTCAAAGTAATGGTCGCATTTTGGAAGAGTATCTCTTGTCATCATCTAGATTTTTAGAAGAGGCCAGTGATTTCTACGATACATATCATTCCTTCAATGATGATGAGGGGGTATCCACTGATTCTAAAGATACCCAAGTGATGGTCGATAATTTTAATCAACAATTAGAGCGGTTCTATGAGCTTGATGATGAGGTGCGCTTTTATGAGAAAAGACAAGCTTCGGGACACCCCATCTTTGATGCAGATCAAAAGCCAAAGCTGAATGGAAAAACCACGCGGATTGCGCTGAGTGATTTATATCAGTCGACAGTAGGCAATACTGAAAGATCAATTAATCTTAGCATTGATTATGCAACTCTTTTATTAGTCAGAATGCAACTGATTAAAAACCGTGAAGTTCTTGGTATTCCTGACTTGAATGCGCGGTGGAAACAGCAAACTTTTAGCGACTATGATAAACTTAAAGACACAATCTCTCATATTGATGTTTTGACGGGCATTCGTCAGGATCGGCTTGGTTTTCTGGATAGAAAACTGATTTAAGGCCATTTTTCATCCTAAAAAACCCCTCTTTCCCCAAAGGGGGTTTTGCGTTAATCTATCACTATGAAATACTTATCCAAATTACCTCAGGATCTTCAGGATCTGATTGTCAGTCTGCCGTTTCGGGTGGGGCTGTTTATTTCCGAAAGTGACCAGACGGGGGGCGATGAGTCTGCCGAGGCCGAGCGGAAGGCACTTGAGAATATTGTGACCTTTTATGTGGAGGACACTGTCAAAGGTGAATTCGCGCACGAGGTCATGTTGCATACCCTGAACAACAAATCCAAATGGGCAGAGTGGGCGGAGAATATCGACACAGTTCCGGACGAATGTCTGAACCTGACCTATCGTCTTAAAGATCTGATCGAGCCCAAAGAAGTTTTGGCCTATAAACAAAATCTGATCGAGGTTGCAATTGCGATTGCACAGGCATATTGCGAATTTAGTGAAGATTCCAGTGCCATGACCAAATTGGAAGTTTACGTCTCATTGTTCCTGAAACGGATGCAGGCCATATTTGGTGGTGAGAAAATATCGTCCAATAATTCCAATGATTATGTGTTGAATATCAGCCCGTCCGAACGCGCCGCTATTCAATTGTTATCCAAAAATTTGGATATTCACGTTCAATTCTAATGAATAGAGTTTAAAATGTCAGAATTAGAAAGATTTCTTCCCGCTGATCAGGAGTTGCTGGTTAGTTTGTTCTATCGCATTGGGCAGTGGATGTCTCAAGCGGATGACACGGATGCGGGCGAAGATTCAGAACAAATCGAAGAAGCCCAGATGTTTAAAATTCTGAATAAACTGGCGCAGTCCAAAAATGCGGGATTGTTATGTTCTGAAATCGCTACTGAAGCTCTTCGTCAAAAGGGAAGCTGGGATCGTTGGTCGAAACAGATTGATAGCGTTCTGGACGATGTATCGCGTGCCAAACATTTGATCAAAGGGCAGTCAAACCAACAGGAATTTGTGGCCTTCGGGAAATCATTGGTCACTATTGCAACCGCAGTTGCCCGCGCATACCGCGAGGCAGAAGATAGCGAGCAGGATGAAGAAAAAGGTTTCTTGGGCTGGCTCAGCGAGAAAAAAGATCATGCGGTTCTGGCATTGACCGATGCGGAAGCCCATAAGGATTTGAATATTTCCCCTGCGGAAGATAGTGCCTTGACCGAACTTGTCATGACTTTAAAAGGATAATCAAAAAATGCGTATCGGGATTGACCTTGGCGGAACCAAGACAGAGATTATTTGCCTGAATGAAACAAACGGCAAAGAGCTTTACCGCAAACGCGTGCCAACCCCTCATGGGGATTATGCGGAAACCGTGAAAAACATGGCGCGTCTGGTTGATGAGGCGGAGAGAGAACTGGGGCAAAAAGGAACGCTCGGGGTCGGGATTCCAGGGACAGTTTCAACTGTCACAGGTCT
>MEMI01000027.1:70390-73070 GCA_001767915.1 Alphaproteobacteria bacterium RIFCSPHIGHO2_02_FULL_46_13
AACCGTTTTTGCTATTATCATCGGAACAGGATGTGGAGCAGGGGTTGTGGTCAATGGTCAACCTGTTTCGGGTATTAACGGCATTGGTGGTGAATGGGCGCATAATCCGTTGCCGTTTCCGCTTGTCTACGCGCCTGATCCGGCTGTGCATTTCAACCGTTTTGACAATGGTCGTGATCCGCAATCGGTTATTTCTGACACTTATGCGTTTAAATATAAACGCGAACATGGGCAGATGAATTATTTCACACCGGATATCACCTATGCCGAATATCCGGGCCCACAATGCTATTGCGGGAAGCGTGGCTGTATCGAAAGATGGATTTCGGGCGTTGCGTTTAAAGAAGATTATAACCGAGTGACGGGCGAAGATTTATCGACTCATGATATCGTTGCTGCGGCTGAAAAAGGTGAGGCGAAAGCCAAGGCCGCATTGGACAGATATTTTGACCGCTTCGCGCGTTCGGTTGCGGGTGTGATCGATATTATCGACCCTGATGTGATTGTAGTCGGAGGAGGGATGAGCAACGTATCCGCCCTTTATACCGAAGTGCCGAAAATCTGGGAAAAATATATTTTCTCCGACACTGTGGACACCAAAATCCTACCCGCAAAATTCGGCGATTCCTCAGGCGTACGCGGGGCTGCTTGGCTCTGGGGTTGATGCCAATTTCTTTTGTTGGTGTTGAATGGTTTCGCGTCTGATCTGGTTGCTAAGAGCCAGAATTTCACTGCTGCCATGACCTGAAACAGTAATCGTTGCGTTAGGATGAGGCTCCGTCCCGCAGTCAATAATCTGTACAATTCCGCCTGCTTTAGCGTCAACTCCAGCGTCTACTCCTACACTTGAGTCTTCTATCACCAGCACATCTTTCATGCTGACACTATGTGTATCTGCGGCTAGTCTGTAACCATCGCCTGATGGCTTGGATTTCAAGCCGAGTCCTGTAATCAAATCTGAGCCCACCACATCACCGACATGGTCAAATAGTTCGCAATGTTTTAATTTTTCAATCGCCATGTCTGTTTCGGTGTTTGTGACAACCATGGTTGGGACTTTGAAAAGTTCGAATGTTTCGAGGAGGTGTTGCATCGCCAAGCGAGCTTCGATCTTGTCTGCATTTTCTGCATAGCCGCGTTTGCAGGCGGCAACAAATTCGTCTGCGGTTGAAGTTATTTTATCTGCGCCATATTTTTCTTTTAACATGCCGTGAATAATGAATTCCTTTTTACCGGCGCAGTTGCTCCAGTCAATCAGGCAATTAGGGCCTGCGGCTTTTTGAACAGCTTGTCTGTTGAGGGGCTCATTATCAATAAGTGTTCCATCCATGTCGATGGCGGCGAGTTTATAAATTTTACCCTTTAAAACGAAATAACCTTCTGACGCGAACTTATCCATGGCACACCTTTGAAAATTTTTTTATCTTTTATATACTTTTACATAGTAGAACAAGTTTTAATTAAGAATTGCCTAATTTTATCCATTAAAAACTTATTGAGCGAGTGTTTTCTCTTTATAGGCTTATTTCCCGTGATAATATCCAACCATAAGTATGTATATTCCCTCCGTTTTTGAAAAGGAAGCGTCATGTCCAATATTCAAGGTTTATCCCCTTATCGTGGAAAAATATATGGGTCGATATTGGATACGATTGGGGCGACGCCGTTGGTGCGTGTGCCGCGCTTAAGTGCCGAAAAAGGCTTGGGCGCTGATCTTCTTCTGAAATTGGAATTTTTTAATCCGTTATCATCCGTGAAAGATCGTATCGGTTTGGCGATGGTTGAGGATGCGGAGAGAGCGGGCAAAATTTCTGCGGGCAAGACGGTCTTGATTGAGCCGACATCGGGCAACACGGGGATCGCGCTTGCTTTTGTTGCGGCATCAAAGGGTTACCGGTTGATCCTCACCATGCCTGAGAGCATGTCGATTGAGCGTCGTAAAATGCTGGCGCTCCTCGGTGCTGAATTGGTTCTGACACCTAAGGAGCGGGGGATGAAGGGCGCGATTGCGAAGGCGGCGGAGATATTGGTGGCGACCCCGAACGGATTTACGCTCGGGCAGTTTGATAATCCTGCAAACCCTGCTATTCACCGCGCGACGACAGCCGAAGAAATTTGGAACGATACGGATGGTAAAGCCGATATTCTGATTTCCGGTGTGGGAACGGGCGGAACATTGACGGGCGTATCGCAAGTTTTAAAACAGCGAAAGCCATCCTTTCAAACCATTGCGGTTGAACCGTTTGATAGTCCTGTTTTATCGGGCGGGTCACCTGCGCCCCATAAAATCCAAGGCATTGGCGCGGGGTTTGTGCCGTCCATTTTGGATACGACACTGATCGATGAGATTATCAAAGTTACCAATGATGAATCTTTTGCGATGGCGCAATATGTTGCAAGAACCGAAGGAATTCCCGTGGGCATTTCATCGGGTGCGGCGTTGCATGCAGGGATTCAAGTGGCGCAACGTCCTGAAAATAAGGGCAAGCAAATTGTCGTTATTATTCCGTCATTTGCCGAGCGATATTTATCAACTGCGTTATTTGACGGGTTGCCTGTGTAATGCGCGGGCTTATACAATCCATCTGTGACCGCGACCCTGCCGCCCCGCATTGGGTGGATGTTGTTTTGTCCTATCCGGGGTTTCATGTTTTGGGGTTTTATCAAGTGGCGCATTTTT
>MEMI01000027.1:73078-84179 GCA_001767915.1 Alphaproteobacteria bacterium RIFCSPHIGHO2_02_FULL_46_13
TATCCCCGCGCGGTTTATATCCTATCTGGGGCGGATAGTGACGGGGATTGAAATTCATCCTGCCGCGATTATCGGCAAACATCTTTTTATCGATCATGGGATGGGTGTGGTGATTGGGGCAACGGCCATTATCGGTGATGATGTTCTGATCTATCACGGCGTGACTTTGGGCGGCAAGGGTGGTGACGGGAAAAACACCAAACGTCATCCGACATTGGGAAATAATGTAATTGTCGGGGCGGGCGCACAAGTCCTTGGCAACATTAAAATCGGGGCGCGTGCCAAAATTGGCGCGAATGCAGTTGTCACTTTTGATGTGCCAGAAAGCGCCGTGGTTGTCGGAAACCCCGCGCGGATTATTTCTTGTCCGGATTGTCAGGACGGGGCGTATGGATTACCCGATCATGAAGTCCCCGACATGGTGCAACGCGAAATTGATGAATTGCGCCAAGAAATTGAAAAATTGAAGAAAAATAACCTTTAAAAACCAGAAAAAACCCTTTTCTGCGCGGTACTCCGTGGTAATATCCCTTCCATTATAATATCAACCATCTTTGACGGGATTTATCATGTCATCATCTGCTGCGCTTGCCTCCATCCTCACCGGTTTTAATGCCGAATATATTGCCAATCTTTACAGCGAATTTTTGAAAAATCCGTCTGGGGTTGATGCAAGCTGGCGTGCATTTTTTGACACGTTGCGCGATGATGAAAAGGCCGTGTTGGGTGAATTGACCGGCGCAAGTTGGACAGCCAAAGAATTCAAAAAGCCGAATGCACCCTTTGGTGTGACCACCGCCGATGACGTCAAATCTGCAAAACCTGCGAACAAAGCAGGGGCTACGCCAACTGCTGCGGCTGCGCCATCACCATCTGCGCTCAAAGATTCTATTCAGGCCGTTTTGATGGTGAAGGCTTACCGTATGTACGGACATTTTGCGGCGCATCTTGATCCGCTCGGGTTGAAACAACCATCCGGTCATCCTGAACTTGACCCTGCGCGTTATGGTCTGTCGGATATGAACAAATCTGTCTATATGGGTGGTGTTCTGGGGTTTGAGATAACCACAGTCGGCACAGTTCTTGAAAAACTCCGCTCTATCTATTGCAACCATGTGGGTGTTGAGGTTCAGCAAGTCACCAATACCGATGAACGCGCATGGCTTGAACAAAATATTGAAACTCGTTTGCAAACCGTGTTCACCAAGGACGAGAAGAAAGTATTTTATAAACAACTCGTTGCTGGACAAGGATTGGAAGATTTCCTGCACACCAAATATGTCGGCACCAAACGCTTCGGCCTTGATGGTGGTGAAGCCTATATCCCGTGTCTCGAAGAAATTACCCGTCGTGGTGTTGAACTGGGATTGCGTGAGGTCAATATCGGTATGGCGCACCGTGGTCGTTTGAACACATTGACCAACGTATTGGGTAAACCATACGCCAAATTATTTGCGGAATTTAACGGCGTGCCGTCCACCCCCGAAGGAACCCCCGGGTCGGGTGACGTGAAATATCATATGGGTTATTCCAATGATCGCCAGATTGTCGGCGCAACCGTTCACATGTCCCTGACACCTAATCCATCCCACCTTGAAGTCGTGAACCCTGTTGTCACGGGTAAAGTGCGCGGGAAGCAAGATATCTATGGTGACGTTGCCCGCCGTGAAGTATTGACCATGCTCGTTCATGGTGATGCGGCCTTTGCGGGGCAGGGGTTGGTCATGGAAACTTTGATGCTTTCCGAACTGAAAGGTTACAGCGTTGGCGGGACTGTTCATATCATCATTAACAACCAGATCGGTTTTACAACGACACCTGATTGTTCCCGTTCTGGCCCGTACTCCAGCGACCTTGCCAAGATGCTCGGCTGCCCGATCTTCCATGTGAATGGTGATGATCTGGAAGCCGTGACCAGCATTTCCCGCATGGCGATTGAATATCGTCAAAAATTCGGACGTGATGTTGTGATCGATTTGATCTGTTATCGCCGTAACGGACATAACGAAGGTGACGAACCGATGTTCACCCAACCGATCATGTATAAAGCGATTAAAGACAAAGAGTCCGTACGCTCCATCTACGGTCGTCAATTGGTTGCTGAAGGTGTCTATACCGAAGCCGAGGCCAAAGGCGAAGTCGATGCCTTTATGAAACAGATGGAAGAAGCGTTCGAGGCCAGCAAAACTTACAAAGTCAACAAAGCCGACTGGTTAGAAGGCAAATGGGCAGGGCTTAAACCCGCCTATGGTGACGAACGTCGCGGTACAACCGCCATTACGGCAGACACGGTGAAAAGACTGGGTGAAAAATTGGCATCTGTTCCGCCGACTTTCCACCTCAATTCCAAAATCGCTCGCCAATTCGAAGCCAAAAAAGAAATGATCGCCAAAGGCGAAGGGTTCGATTGGGCAATGGGGGAGGCTTTGGCTTTTGCAAGTCTTCTGGAAGAAGGGCATCCTGTCCGTCTCTCTGGTCAGGACTGCGAACGCGGCACATTCTCGCACCGCCATTCGGTTGTGAATGACCAAGAGTCAGAGGAAAAATATGTCCCGCTTAACAACCTCTCGGATAAACAAGCAAAATACGAAGTTCTGAATTCACCATTGTCCGAGGCTGCAGTGTTAGGTTTCGAGCTTGGTTATTCATGGGCCGACCCGAACGCGCTTGTCCTTTGGGAAGGTCAGTTCGGTGACTTCGTCAACGGCGCGCAAGTCATTATCGACCAATATATCGCATCTGCTGAATCCAAATGGTTGCGCATGTCCGGTCTGGTCATGTTGTTGCCACACGGGTTTGAGGGGCAGGGGCCTGAACACTCTTCCGCCCGTCTTGAACGCTTCTTGCAATTAAGTGCCGAGGATAACTGGCAGGTCTGTAACTTTACAACACCCGCCAACTATTTCCACGCTCTGCGCCGTCAGATGAAACGCGACTTCCGTAAGCCGTTGATCGTTATGTCGCCGAAATCATTGCTCCGTCATAAATTGGCGGTCTCGAAAACCGAAGACTTTATCGGTCAGACAACCTTCCACCGTATTTTGTGGGATGGTGCGCGCGAGGCTCTCGCCAAACCAAAAGACATTAAACGTGTGATCCTTTGTTCCGGTAAAGTTTATTACGACTTGTTCGAGGAACGCGAAAAACGTGGTCTCAAAGATGTGATGATCTTGCGTTTAGAACAACTTTATCCGTTCCCGTCTCAAGCGTTGCTCGAAGAACTTTCCTACTACCCGAATGCCGAGATTATCTGGTGTCAGGAAGAACCGAAGAACCAAGGTGCTTGGAGCTTCGTTCGTGATTATGTTGAAGATGTTCTTACAAAGTCCAAACATAAATCTCAACGTTTGGTCTATGTGGGTCGTGAGGCAGCAGCAGCCCCAGCCACAGGTTACGCCAAACGCCACGCGTTAGAGCAAGCGCGGTTGGTGGATGAGGCGTTGAAGATTTAGTCAGATGACCGGATGATCGGATGAGCTGTTGATCGGGTCATCTGATCATTTGTTAACTGATCATCCGTGACGGACAAATATCATTCAAAAAACACTCCGCACATTCTGGTTTACGCGCTTTGCAAATGTAACGCCCATGCAAGATTAGCCAGTGATGCGCGTGGCGTTTGAATTCTTCGGGGATGGCTTTATCCAATTTTTTCTCGACGGCTTCTACGGTTTCGCCTTTTGCAATTTCCAAACGATTGGACACGCGGAAGACGTGAGTATCAACGGCAATTGTGTGATGCCCGAATTCTATGTTCAAAACCACGTTGGCGGTTTTGCGCCCAACCCCCGGGAGGGAGACCAGATCATCCATATTATCTGGAACCTGACTGTCAAATTGATCAATCAGAATCTGCGACATTTTGATGACATTTTCGGCCTTGGCGTTATAAAGGCCGATGGTTTTGATATAGGTTTTGAGTTTGTCGAGGCCGAGTTTAACCATTTTCTCTGGCGTGTCTGCGACCTTGAACAGGGCTTCGGTGGCTTTGTTGACGCCGATATCGGTGGCCTGCGCCGACAAAATAACGGCGACCAATAAGGTATATGTATTGACCGAATTCAACTCGCCCTTTGGTTCAGGGTTATGGGATTCAAATCGTTTAAAAATTTCGATGATTTTCGACTTAGTCATGCTAGGATTATACCAACAGCAAAGGGAAATAGCATCATGAAAACGTCTGATATCGGCCTTGTCTTTGACGATAAAATTGCGCGCTCCAACTGGGCGAAGTTTAAATTTGTGGACGGTATGCCCGATGAATTATGGTTCGGCACGGCACCAACTTCCCTCGGTTTGATGACAGTGGTCGGCGCGGGGGAGGGCCTTTGCTATCTGGGGTTCGATGAGAAAAAATCGATTGAGAGATGTTTGAAATTTTTCCCGAAGGCCGAAGTCGCTGTTGATCAGTCATTGGCAAAATCGATGATTGATCGCATCATGGATATATGGTCGGATAAATCGTCCGACATCGTACGCGTGATTGTCAACGCAACCGATTTTCAAAAAGATGTCTGGACAACCCTGATGAAAATCCCCAATGGTCACGCCGTCAGTTACGGCACAATCGCCGAGTATATCGGCAGACCCAAGGCCGTGCGAGCAGTCGGAACCGCAGTCGGTTCAAACCCCGTATCCCTGTTTATCCCTTGCCACCGCGTTGTCCAGAAAAGCGGTAAGATCGAAAACTATGGCTGGGGCGACGCGATGAAGCAAAAGATTTTAAAGGCGGAATGTTCTATCGGCATTCCAGATAAAAAGTAGATAGTTTTGCTGACTGCATTTTTGAACCACTAAGGACACTAAGCAACACTAAGAACTTTGTGCTTAAAAATTATAAAAGAAATGAATCTAACCTATAGAATTTTTTATGCGCAAAGCCCTTAGTGAATCTTAGTGAGCTTAGTGGTTTAAAATTTTTTGTCTTATTCTTAATCGCGATGGGTATGTGAGCTATCTAAAAAATCCCGCATCTCGTAAAAGCCCGCGGGTTGTGTAGCGAGCCAGCGGGAGGCTTGTAATGCGCCGCGGGCGAAAAGCGCGCGATCAGTGGCGCGGTGGGTGATTTCGATCCGTTCGCCCTGACCGATAAAATAGACAGTATGTTCGCCGACAATATCGCCGCCGCGAATGACCGAGAAGCCGATTTCATTTTCTGTGCGGACACCTGTATTGCCATGGCGTTCGAAGACGGCATGGGAGGAGAGGTCAATCCCGCGCCCTAAGGCGGCAGCGCGACCCAAGGCGAGTGCGGTGCCTGACGGGGCATCAACCTTTTTACTGTGATGGGCTTCGCAGATTTCGATGTCGAAATTGCTGCCCAGTTTTGAGGCGACTTCGCGAACGGCCTCCAACATCACATTCACGCCGACGCTGGCGTTGGGGGTGTAGAGAATAGGGGTTTGTTCGGCACTTGCCCTGATTTCTTTCATATGCGATTCAGAAAGACCTGTTGTCCCGATGAGCAGAGGTTTGCGGATATTGGCGGCCACACGGGCGTTATAGACGCTGGAGTCGGGCGCGGTAAAATCAATCACCAGATCGGCCACCGCAAATAAATCTTCGGCATCTTTTAAAATCGGGACATTGTCCGGCAGGTCTGTTGTATCGCGCGTAATCCCGCCCGCCAGATACAGATCATCCGCCAGCGCAATTTCCTTCACCAACATTTGCCCCATACGGCCTGTGCAACCTGCGATCCCGATTTTCATGATGCGTCCTAATTGCTATAGGTTGAAAACGATACAATATATTATACGGTATATAGGTTAAAATGTCGTATGAAAAAACCCCCGTCCGAGGAAGGGGGCTTTTATGTCTTATTCCTTTAGATCCGTCCAAAGGTCTTTGACTTTCGTGAAAAAGCCTTCGCTTTGCGGGGTGTTTTTGTGGCCTGCTTTTTCAAGAGATTCACTTAATTGTTTCATCAGCTCGGTTTGTTTTTTGTCGAGGTTGACGGGGGTTTCGACGAAGATTTCGACGAACATATCTCCGCGGTTCTCGGAACGCATGATGTTCATGCCTTTTCCTTTGAGGCGGAGTTGTTGGCCTGTTTGAGTGCCTGATGGAATCTTCACACTCGATTTTTGGCCTTCGATAGTCGGGACATCAAGGTTGCCACCGAGGGCGGCAGTCGTCATCGGAACAGGCACGCGGCAATAAAGATTTGAGCCTTCGCGACGGAAGAATTTATGGGCTTTGATATTGATCAGAACAAACAAATCTCCCGCTGGTCCGCCACGCACACCGGCTTCACCTTCGCCGCTGAGGCGAATACGTTGGCCTTCGGAGATGCCCGCAGGGATGGAGATTTGAACAGTTTTGTCACCACGCACACGACCTGCGCCAGCGCAGGATTTGCAAGGTGATTTGATGACAGTGCCTTGACCGTTACAAGTCGGGCAGGCGCGTTCGATGGTAAAGAATCCCTGTTGTGCGCGGACACGTCCCGCACCACCGCAGTCAGAACATTTTTCAGGTTTGCCGCCATCGGCAGAACCCGTTCCTTTACAATCTGTACAAGTGGCAACGGTTGGAATTTTCAGTTTGGCATCTTTGCCCTTGAATGCATCTTCGAGCGTGATATCGAGTGAGAATTGCATGTCTGAGCCGCGAAGTGGTCCAGTGGAGCGGCGTCCGCCGCCGCCCATCATTTCACCGAACATATCCTCGAAAATATCCGAGAAGGCAGAGCCGAAACCAGCACCGGAGAATCCGCCAGCGCCACCCATGCCGTTCATGCCCGCTGCCCCGAAACGATCATAGGCCGCGCGTTTTTGCGGGTCTTTCAGAGTGTCATAGGCTTCGTTGATTTCTTTGAATTTTTCTTCCGCATTCGGATTATCTTTATTGCGGTCAGGGTGAAATTCCATCGCCAGTTTGCGGTAAGCTTTTTTCAGCTCATCCTCGCTTGCGGTTTTATCGACACCTAATGTTTTATAGTAATCTTTTTCACTCATTTTTTTAATGTCTCTCTACCTTGGTGAGCCAGTTCCAAAAATTCCCCCACATATTGCCCTCTGGCCTGTGTTGAGAAAGGGCCATGGCTTTTTGTTGCAAGCGCAATATTTGATTGTAATTGTCGCGTGCGGGGCGTGTTTTGATTTTTGAATAGGCTTCGTTGATAACTTTTAAATTTTGTTCGGCCAAATCCTGGTCGTGTATTTTTCTGTCCGGATGCCATTTTAAAACCAGCAAACGATAGGCCAGTTTTATATCTGCGTCCGTTGCCGTTGGCGAAACGCCAAGCACATCGTATGAGCTGGGTTGTGCCAATACGTCTTGTACGCTCCCAGAATTCTGATGTCTGTACGACATGGATATTCACGCCATTCTGTTTGTAATCAATCATTGATAACCTTTACGCAGAAGGGGGCTACCCAACGTAAAGGGTAGCCCACTGAATTTATAAGGTTAATTATGCGCTTTTGCTATCACCACTGGTGAAGTCAGCATCAATCACATCATCGCTGTTACCTGAAGCAGCAGGGGCGGCTTGAGCATTGTCAGGTGCGCCCGCTTCTTTTTCTTGTGCTTTACGATATGCGATCTCGCCGATTTTCATGGCAGCGTTTTGCAGTTCGTTGATTTTGGCCTGAATAGCATCAACATCTTCGCCTTCCATTGCAGCTTTAAGGTCTGCGATGGCGCGTTCTGTTGCATCTTTTTCAGCCTGAGGGCAATCCGCACCCAAATCAGCAATTGATTTTTCGGTTTGGTGAATTGCGGATTCACCTTGGTTTTTCACCTCAATCACTGCGCGACGTTTTTTGTCGGACTCGGCGTTTGCTTCGGCATCTTTGACCATTTTCTCGATATCCGCATCGGACAATCCGCCGGATGCCTGAATACGGATATTTTGTTCTTTGCCTGTGGCTTTGTCTTTCGCCAAGACGTGAACAATACCGTTCGCATCAATATCGAATGTGACTTCGATTTGTGGAACGCCGCGCGGAGCAGGTGGAATACCAACCAAGTCAAACTGGCCGAGCATTTTATTGTCCGCAGCCATTTCGCGTTCACCTTGGAACACGCGGATGGTCACGGCATTTTGGTTGTCTTCGGCAGTCGAGAAGGTCTGTGATTTTTTGGTCGGAATGGTTGTGTTACGGTCGATCAGACGAGTGAACACGCCACCCAATGTTTCGATACCGAGGGACAATGGAGTAACGTCCAGAAGAAGAACGTCCTTCACATCACCTTGCAACACGCCGCCCTGAACCGCCGCACCGTCAGCCACAACTTCATCAGGGTTCACACCTTTATGAGGTTCTTTGCCGAAGAGTTCACGGACAGTTTCAATGATTTTCGGCATACGGGTCATACCGCCCACCAAAACGACTTCGTCGATTTCAGAAGGTTTCAGGCCAGCATCTTTGAGCGCCGATTTACATGGGTCAATGGTACGGCGTACCAAATCCTCAACGAGGGATTCCAGTTTGGCGCGTGTCAATTTGACGTTCAGGTGTTTCGGCCCTGACGCATCTGCTGTAATAAACGGCAAGTTAACATCGGTTTGAGTTGTCGAAGACAATTCAATTTTTGCTTTCTCTGCCGCTTCTTTCAGGCGTTGCAACGCCAATTTGTCACTGCGGAGGTCGATGCCTTGCTCACGTTTGAATTCATCGGCCAAGAAGTCGATAATGCGCGCATCAAAGTCTTCACCACCAAGGAATGTATCACCGTTGGTTGATTTCACTTCGAACACGCCGTCACCGATCTCGAGAATGGACACGTCGAATGTACCACCACCCAAGTCGTAAACAGCAATCGTGCCGTGGTTTTTCTTATCAAGACCGTAGGCCAGTGCCGCAGCGGTCGGTTCGTTGATGATACGAAGAACTTCAAGACCCGCAATGCGTCCGGCGTCTTTGGTTGCCTGACGTTGTGCGTCGTTGAAGTACGCAGGAACGGTGATAACCGCTTTATCGACAGTTGTGCCGAGGAAGCTTTCCGCAGTTTCTTTCATTTTTTTCAAAATGAGGGCGGAGATTTGGGAAGGCGCGAATTTTTCGCCGTCAATTTCAACCCAAGCATCACCATTATCGCCTTCGATAATTTTAAAAGGCGCGTGTTCTTTCATTTTTTGAACTTGCGGGTCGTTAAAACGACGTCCGATCAAACGCTTGATCCCGAACAAGGTGTTGTCCGGATTTGTAACGGCCTGACGCTTTGCAGGTTGACCCACAATACGTTCGCCGTCTTTTGTAAATGCAATCATCGAAGGGGTTGTACGTACACCTTCGGAGTTTTCAATCACGCGGGGATCTTTCCCGTCCATAATTGCCACGCAGGAGTTGGTGGTTCCCAAGTCGATACCGATAATTTTAGACATTTGTTTATCCTTTTGTTTTAGAGATTGGCAAATTTCAAACAGCCCCACCATGGGCACTGTCCACAAATTCCCACAAAAACTTTAGTTCGAACCGCAGCTTTTGTCTAGGGTACATATAGCTGAGAGGCTCTTCAAAAGACACCCCGTCTATAGGTAATAGATGAATAATCTACAAGAATTATTATAGGCTTTATTTCCTAAATGTCAAGGGGGTGGCTGGGGCGTGATGCAAAAAGGTCACGCAATTGGCATATATTTGTTTTAATTGTCTTTTTGGCCTTGATTGGAATCAAGATGTCTTTTAAATGGATACAAGTTAAGACCACCCACAATTGGAGAAATTAAATGAAAAAAGTAATCCTTTCCGCTATGCTTCTCGCTTCTACATTGGCATTGGCTGCTTGCAGCACTGCTAACACAGCTGACGTGAAATCTGCAGAACCAGTATTCGAGAAAAAAGTTACAAAATAATTTTTGTAATATTCTCAATATTATTAAGAAGGCTGAACTTAGGTTCGGCCTTTTTTATTTGACCTGCTTTAGAATAAATTCCTTATCCTCAGGAAGTAGATTGTGAAGCGGTAAAGTAAAGTATCCGCGTGGACGTAACAGGATGATCCAGAAATCGGGATATTGTTTGATCTTGGCGATTGATGACCATGGCAGGGTAGAGGTTACGCCAGTGCCTATCAATGAAAAATGGTCGTCCGTGATTCCGAATATAGCTTTGCCGTCTTTGAGGCTTCGGAATTTAGCCAGTGCCCGTTTGCGCGTAATATAATAGAGCAGGCTGAGAAGGCATGTTACCCATATCAGGGTAAAGACAATCATGGAGACCACCATCGGTGATCCGTCATATTGAATCAAAAAGATAAGCCCTAAAATTATAAACACAACGGACAAGGCAAATAATTTTCCCGTCATCGCCCAACAGTAATAGAGTACGGATAATTTGGTCAGGTCTTCGGTATAGTGCAGATGGATATCTTTGTTCATATACCGAATTCCTTTCTATTTTTTAAGCAGAGTGATGTGCCCCATCTTACGGCCTGCGCGGACTTCGGGCTTGCCGTAGAGGTGGATGCAGGCATCTGCCTTGCCGATATATTTATCAACTAATGCAATATCATCCCCAATCAAGTTGAGCATCACGGCATCGGAATGGCGTTTGGCTGAACCGACAGGAAGGCCAGCCACAGTCCGCACATGGTTTTCGAATTGCGATACGGCACAGGCATCAATTGTCCAGTGACCCGAGTTATGCGTGCGCGGAGCAATTTCATTGGCCAGAATTTTACCGTCTTTGGTCACGAATAATTCCAGTGCGAGAACACCCACCAAGCCGACTTCGTCCGCCACTTTTTTACCCAGCTTTTTGGCCTTTGTTAAAAGAGCAGGGGCGAGTGGAGCGGGGGCGGTGGTTTTGGAGAGGATATGGTTTTGATGTTCGTTTAAAACCACGTCATAGACTTCGGTTTTTCCGAACACATCGCGCGCCACAATCACCGAGATTTCGCATTTGAAAGCCACCAGAGATTCAATGATGACTTCTTCGGATTTCAAAGAGGCGAAGGCCGCATCGATATCTGTCCCTTTGGAAATTTTAATCTGGCCTTTGCCGTCATATCCAAAGCGTGCGGTTTTAAGGATGCAATCGGTCACGCCCCATTCTTCAAGGGTTGCGTGGACTTGCTCGGCGGAGCAGGCCTTCGCCCATTTGGCGGTCGGGATGCCGATATTATTCAGGAATTGTTTTTCGTGCCAACG
>MEMI01000027.1:84190-101045 GCA_001767915.1 Alphaproteobacteria bacterium RIFCSPHIGHO2_02_FULL_46_13
AGATGGCATCAACCGATTTTGCAAATTCTTTAAGGGCTGCTTTGTCGGTATAATCCGCCACAAAAGTTTTGGCGGAGACGTGTGATGCAGGGGAGTCCTTTTCGGGCGTCAGGATATGTGTTTTAATCCCGAGGCGTGCAGCAGCCATTGCCGACATGCGCCCCAATTGACCGCCGCCCAGAATACCGATTGTTTTTGCAGATGTTTTTTTCATTTTATAAGCCATGCTAAAAATTAAAACCAAAACGTTTCATCACCCACACCATCATAAAATAAAGAACGATGGTTAAAAGGCAGGAAAGGCTTAAAGCCAGATAGAAATGCATACCTGTCCGCAGGAGGGCAGGCAAGACCAAAAACATCGGCAGAGACGGCAAGACCATCCAGAAGGTGGATTCCGCGTGGCTGGCGATCCGTTCACTGTCTTTTGTATCCTGCCATAACCAGATCATGCTCAAGACCGATACGATGGGCAGGGAGGCAATGAGGGCGCCGAAGGACGGGCTGCGCTTCGCGGTTTCGGATACGGTCGAGACAATAATCCCTGATAAAAGCGCCTTGATGATGGAGTAGAGCATGATGTTCCTTTATTCTGTGTCTAAAGGTTTGTTGAGTGCAAGCCAGTCTCCGGTAATAAATTCACCTTGATGTCCGTCATAGTCAAAGAAATAGACGCTTTTATGCCCTGTTTCCCAAACAAACTCCAACGGCTCTAGGCCGCAAGATGCAATGAGTTCAACGTAATGGTCATATTCTTCGGGCTTAATCTGGAAGGCGAAATGAAGATGCTCCCCGCCTTGTCCGTTATGGATGCCACGCGTCCCCTTTTTCCAACAACCAAAGGCTGAACCATCATCAAACACAAGTGCGCCAGCGTTCCCGTCAGCCCATCTTAGGATTTTGTTATGAGGTAGAAGTTTTGCGTAGAGGTCGAGTGATTTTTGAACGTCTGCAACTTCAATATGTGATTCAACTAGTCTCATTATATGGGTGTCCTTTTATTGTTTTTATTTAGAGCCCCGACGATACAAAGTCACGCGATGTTTTGGTCTTTTCAGGTCGGAGGGGATGGAAACAGAATAATATTGCCCGAAAGTATCTCGCAAAAGCGCAAACCATGGAACATTTGACGTTCAATATCTATTAGTTCGTTTTCAAAAAAATCAAGACGCATTTCCATCTGGATTTGGGCATATGGAGAGAGCCTATCGCCTTGTTTTGTATAGAAACTAATCAGTTCGATATAGGATTTTTGGGTGCGTAAATAGCGGCACATTGCTTTCAATTCCTGACGTTTTGCGTAACCCGCACTGCGGGCGTTCTGGGAGGATTTGAGTTTGCCCTCTACGGTGCGGGGGCCAGTGGATTTTAACCAGATTTTACGGGCGTGGAGCTTCGCGGCCTGTTCGGCGCGTTGTGCATCTGTCCATGATCTCTGCCCCTGCCGTCTTTGTTCTTGGAGCTCTTGGGGTTTTGGTACAGCACTCATGGGGGTATTATAGGATATAAATCCTAATATGTCAAGGGTGAGTGCGAAGTTTGCATAATCAAGATGTTCATGCTATGAATTCAGCATCTTTAAAAATATAACTCTATTGATGGTGTTAAAAAATGACGACTTTTGGATCTAGTCCTAATCTTACTGTTATTTATAGTGATAAAGCTGTCTTGAAAACTGTTCTGGATTTGGCCGAACAATTTGGTCTGGTGACGAGTGAGGTTGAAACTCTTGAAGAGGGAATCCCCACTTTACAACTGACAGACGTTACGCCTTATATCATTTTGAAAAGCGAAGAGGGTGAAATTAGCGGCGAAGTCGTTGAGCGTTTAAGAGACGGAGTAGAGGAATTACATGGCTTTAATCGCGCAATCCTTCACGCAAGTCCGCGCGGCAATAATTCCGTAGCAGTGATGGAAATCACCCGTTAGTTATACAACGGTCAATCTATAAATCTTGAATAATTAAAAAAAAGAAGGGCATTAAGCCCTTTTTTTATTTGCCTTTGAGAGCATTATTATTGTGTCTTTTAGGCTGGGACTTCCGCAACATTCGCGGTTTGGATGGCGCGATATTCGTCGAGACGGGTGGCTAAGCCTTCGTCGTGGAGGGAGAGGATGCTGGCGGCGAGAAGGGCTGCGTTGACGGCGCCCGGTTTGCCGATGGCCAAAGTTCCTACAGGAATACCGCCCGGCATTTGGACGATGGAGAGGAGACTGTCCATACCTTTTAAGGCATGGCTTTCAACTGGGACGCCCAAAACCGGGAGTGGGGTCATGGCGGCGGTCATACCGGGGAGGTGGGCTGCGCCACCTGCGCCCGCGATAATGACTTTTAAGCCACGGGATTTTGCGTTTTTTGCATAATCCGCCAAACGGTCAGGGGTGCGGTGAGCCGATATGATGCGGGTTTCGTGGTGAATTCCAAGAGTATGAAGGATTTCATGGGCGTTTTTCATGGTTTCCCAGTCGGATTGGGAACCCATAATAATGCCAACTAAAGGTTTTGGGTCTGATTCGATCATTTTTAGTCCTTTCCTTTGGCTTTTTGAGAGGAAATTAAGCCAGAATATCGGGAATTAACATGCTTTCAATGCGTTGAATCGTATCTTTTATGCGTAATTTCTCTTTTTTCAACTTGGCAATCGTTAGGAAATCAACGGCTTGAGCGCGACTTAACTGTTCAAGTTGCTCATCAAGGGATTTATGTTCGCGGCGCAAGTCTTCCAGCTGTTCGCGGAGGGAATCTTCATCAATCATGTAAATACTGTATTTCCGTGGGCCAATTCTTAAAATTTCAATTCTTATAGCAGATATTTTGCCGTGATGTAAGTTAAACTTTATTGAAGATTGTTTCAGAATATTGAGAGGGGGGCATTTACGTTTCTTAATGGAATCAGTATGGTGTGATCTTCTTTAAAGATGAAGATTATAGGGATTTGAACGTAAAATGACGAAAAGAAAAAGAATTGGTATTTTAACCAGTGGTGGCGATTGCGCCGGTTTGAACGCAGCGATCCGTGCGGCAGTTCACAGAGCAGACTTGCTTGGCTGGGAAATTTACGGAATTTTGGACGGGACAGCGGGGTTGCTGTGTGACCCTTTACAGTACCGCGTTTTAACGCCAGCGATGTTTGACAATAACGTGATGCGGATGGGCGGAACAATTCTCGGGACAACCAATAAAGGGAACCCGTTTGCTTACCCGATGCCTGACGGAACATTGAAAGATCGTACGCAGGATATTATTGACGGTTTTAAAACTCTGGGCATTGATGCCGTGATCGGCATTGGTGGGGATGGAAGTTTCGCGATCCTTCGCAAACTGGCGATGCAGGGTGGTATCCGCATGGTGGGTATTCCAAAAACAATCGATAATGATATTGGTGAAACTGAAGCCGCTATCGGATTTGATACAGCCGTGTCTGTTGCAACCGAAGCGTTGGACAGATTGCAACCGACAGCCGCATCCCACGACCGCACAATGGTGTTGGAAGTTATGGGGCGTGATGCCGGACATATCGCATTGACCGCAGGGATTGCGGGTGGTGCGGATGTTATTCTGATCCCTGAAATTCCTTACAATATTGACAGCATCGCAAAGAAAATCGCATCCGTTAAAGCGGGTGGACGGAATTTTGCGTTGGTGGTTGTGTCCGAAGCCGTTAAAACTTTGGACGGTGATGCCCAACAAATGAAATTCAGTGACGGACAAATGCGTTACGGTGGGATAGGTCATTATGTTGGTGATCAGATTTTCCGCGCCACGGGGTCAGAAACCCGCGTGACGGTTCTCGGGCACGTTCAACGTGGTTGCACACCAACCTATAACGACAGATTGTTGGCATCTGCATTCGGTGTTCGCGCCGTTGATCTGATTGCTGAAGGTAAATTTGACCGTATGGTTGCATGGAAAAACCGCGAGGTAGTTGATGTGCCGATTGAAGCCGCGATTGCAGCGTATCAAGCCGTTGATGTCAACTCATCACTGGTGCACACTGCGCGCGCTCTTGGCATCTCGTTGGGAGATGAGTAGTGCTTTATATTCAGCAATCTTTAGGGCCTGAAGAGCGATTGATTTATGTCGCTAAATTTCATTGGTTCTATGATGTGCAGGCGATCATGAATATTGTATGGGGACTGTTTTTTGCAGTCTCCTTACTGATCGCATTTGCGTCTTTAGTTGAATATTTGCCGAGTGGAATTGCCGATAAAATACTGGTGTCCAAACTGTCTCTGACCGATGGGACATTCAGTATTCTGCTCAAACTGCATCCCGCGATAAAACTGTTTGCATTGCTTGTTTTCTTGATGGGCGTGTTGAAGTTTACCCAGATGCTGGTCATTAAGGTGACAACAGAAATTGCTGTCACCAATACCAGACTGGTTTACAAACGTGGTCTGATTGCGCGGAGTGTCGGTGAGATGAATATTGACAGGATCGAAAGTATTTCGGTGCAACAATCATTCTGGGGACGCATTTTTGATTTCGGGCGTTTGATTATTCATGGAATGGGCGTGGGGGAAATTATCATGCCAAATCTGGCGGAGCCTATCCGTTTCCGTCGGGCGATTGAAAAAGCCAGAACAATCTAATCTAAATTATTCTGCGAGGGAAAATATGGCGAAAGATGACAGAGATTTACCGAGTGCCTTACGCGAAGGTGAAAAAGTTCTAATCAAGGGACGCATTTCTGAGGGCATTTACTGGAAAGCTTTTGGCGTTCTGATGTTTGCTCTTTTGCTCTGTCTGGTTGCAATTCCTCTCGGCGTGTTTATGGGCATTGTGGCATTGTTATCATTTGGATATGCGGCGTTGCTGCGTAAATTCTTGCTGATGGTTGTGACCAACGAACGCATTTTTTTCCGCTCTGGCCTGATTAAAGTTGATACGGTTCAGGTGCGTCTTGACCGTGTTGAAAGTGTCGAAATTCAACGTACCATTACTGGTCAATTGTTAGGGTACGGCACGGTTGTTTTGACAGGGGTCGGGTCGCGTTATTCCTATATCCGCTATCTGGCCAACGCGCCGGAAATTCGTAATGTAATTGATGATTTGCTGTATCAACGCGAGAAAAATGCAGCAGCCAAAGTATCTGATCAGTTCGTCGAAAAAATTGCCGAAAAAGTCGCGGAAAAAGTATCCGAATAAATCAAGAGGTCATCAATGGTGTGGGATAAATCAAAACTCGTCAGTCGTTATGTTACCGAGGGGGCGAAATCTGCGCCCCATCGTTCCTATTATTACGCCATGGGTATGACGGAAGAAGAAATTCACCAACCCTTGGTCGGTGTTGCCACTTGCTGGAACGAAGCTGCGCCTTGTAACATTGCTTTGTCGCGTCAGGCGCAGGCCGTTAAACGCGGTGTGTCCGAGGCCAAAGCAACGCCGCGCGAATTTACAACCATCACTGTCACCGACGGAATTGCCATGGGGCATGAGGGGATGCGGTCATCGCTTCCGTCCCGCGACGCCATTGCCGATACGGTTGAGCTCACTATGCGCGGGCATTGTTATGACGCTTTGGTCGGCTTAGCTGGATGCGATAAATCTTTGCCGGGGATGATGATGGCGATGGTGCGCCTCAACGTCCCATCCGTTTTCATGTATGGCGGGTCGATTTTGCCAGGGAAATTCCGTGGTAAAGATGTGACCGTCATCGATGTTTTCGAAGGGGTCGGCAAACATGCGAGCGGTGAATTTTCAGACGCGGATTTAAAAGAAATGGAATGTTGTGCCTGCCCAGGGTCTGGTGCATGCGGCGGGCAATTTACTGCTAATACCATGGCGTGCGTGTCGGAGGCGATGGGGCTAGCGTTACCAAATTCTGCGGGTGCGCCTGCGCCTTATGAAAGTCGTGATGAATATGCGGCGGCGTCTGGTCGTGCCGTTGTAGAACTCATCAAAAAAAATATTCGCCCGCGCGATATTGTGACGCGCAAGTCGTTAGAGAACGCTGCGATGATTGTTGCGGCAACTGGCGGATCAACCAATGCGGCACTCCACCTGCCAGCGATTGCCCATGAAGCGGGGATTGATTTTGATTTGTTCGCGGTATGTGAAGTGATGCGCCGTACGCCGTATCTGGCGAGTTTGAAACCCGGCGGAAAATATGTTGCCAAAGATTTATATGATGTGGGCGGCGTGTCTGTTGTTCTTAAAGAACTTTTAAAGGGCGGATATTTGCATGGCGATTGCATGACCGTCACAGGTAAAACCATTGCTGAAAATCTGGAGGGGATTGAATTCCCTGAAAATCAGGATGTGGTTGCGCCGATTACCGCGCCCCTTTCAATGACAGGCGGTGTTGTCGGTTTACAAGGGAACCTTGCGCCTGACGGAGCGATTGTCAAAATCGCAGGGATGGAAAATTTGGTGTTCGAGGGGACGGCCAGATGTTTCGATAGTGAGCAAGCTTGTTTCGATGCTGTTCAAAAACGTGAATATAAAGAGGGCGATGTTCTGGTCATTCGGTACGAAGGGCCAAAGGGCGGCCCCGGTATGCGTGAAATGTTGTCAACCACGGGCGCGTTATACGGGCAGGGGATGGGCGGCAAGGTTGCGCTTATCACCGACGGGCGTTTTTCAGGTGGCACACGCGGATTTTGTATCGGGCATGTGGGGCCAGAGGCCGCAGTCGGTGGGCCGATTGCTCTGTTGAAAGATGGCGACATCATTCGCATTGATGCCGAAAAAGGGACGTTGGATGTTTTATTGTCCGACGAAGAATTGGCGATCCGCCGCAAGGCATGGGTGCCGCGTGAGACGATGTACCAGTCCGGTGCGATTTGGAAATTTGCGCAACTGGTTGGCTCTGCGCGTAAGGGTGCTGTCACCCATCCGGGCGGCAAAGCCGAGAAACATGTGTTTGTGGATTTATGATAGATGAAATATTTTGCTCTGACCTTATCGCTCCTGACCTTATCCATGCCGCTTTATGCCGCGGATTACTCGGTCAAAATCATTGATGGGAAATCTATTTCGGATAGTCAGGCTATTCAAAAATTTTACAGTGAACATGACGGAAAATTTCTGTGGGTGGCGGATGATAGATTGACGTCCGATGCCAAGGATATTGTTGATGATATGGGGAAAGCATGGAAGCATGGTTTGAACCCCCTGAATTATCACTTTGCAACACTCAGCCAATACGTCAAAAACGGTGTTCCGAAGGGGCGTGAAGTTGAGGTCGAGATTTTATTTTCGGATGCCGTCATCCGTTATGCCCAAGATTTGAGCGGGATGCGGATATCCCCGCGTGAATTAGGCGAGGACACAAGATCATGGTCACGCGGCGTTGACGGATATTCGTTACTAACAATTTTGGCGGAGACAAATAATCGTGAAAAATTTATTCAGCAATTATTACCCGATGATGAAATATATAAAAGATTATCCGAAGAATTGACCGCCATTGCCGAAGATTTGGCAAAAAATCCTGACAAAGACATCAAAAAATTAAAATTTCCGGGCACATTAAAGCCAGGGATGTCTCACCCCGCCATTTTGGCCATTCGTCAAAAACTGGGTGTATCGGGAGAGTCTGATGTCTATGATGACAAATTGAAAAAGCAAGTCGAAGATTTTCAAGAGCGTAACGGTTTGGCTGCGGACGGATTGATCGGCCCGCGCAGTTTTGATGCTATCAACCAAACACGCACACAAAAACTGGTCAAACTGATTGCCAATTTGGAACGCCGCAGATGGGTGCGCCGCCCGATGCCGTCCCGCTATGTTGCCGTGAATATTCCACAGATGCAATTGCAAGCTGTTGAAGATAGTAATGTTGCGTTTGAAATGCCGGTCATTATCGGACGCGATAAGCGACCGACCATGAGTTTTGTGGACGAGATTATCGGCGTGCGGTTTAACCCGCTATGGTATGTTCCCGACACGATTAAAAAAGAAGATTATTTGCCCGCCCTTCAAAAAGACCCGAATGCATTAGAAAAGAAAGGCATTCAATTCCGTGTTAAGTCAGAAGAAGGAATGAAAAAAGTCTCTCCACATGATATTGATTGGTCAAAAATGGACGAGCAGGGGCTTAAAGGAATCCAGATGTATCAGGATTCAGGCGATGAAAATTCATTGGGTCTGATCCGTGTTTTGATGCCCAACCAATATGATATTTATTTGCACGATACGAACGCCCCCGAATTATTCAAGAAAGATGATCGGGCACTGAGTTCAGGATGCGTCCGTATGTCGGAACCAAGTCGTATGGCCAATTTTATTTTGGGAAAAAATGATGGTTGGACGGATAAAAAAGTCGATACATATATCGCCAGCCACAAATTGATTGAGATTAAAGCGCAGTCGCCATTGCCTGTTTATTTGTTTTATTATACCGCTTGGATGGATAAAAAAGGCCGCGTTATTATTGCAAATGATCTTTACGGCAATGATATGAAGCTTGTGCAAGCCCTTCAACAAAAAGGAAAAATTCCTTTTGATTTGAAGATGTTGCCCTAAACTTGATCTTTAATGGTGTTTTTAGTAAAATAGAATTATCAGGATATTTCCTTTATCCTATTTTTATTACCTTTGACCTTTCGGTTAATTTTGCTAATAAATAACTCCGCGTTTTTATAACGCTCATTCAATTAAGGTGATTCATGACTTTTAATTTGTCTGACTGCGATGCTTTGTTAAGCCGCCGCAGTGTTCTTAAGGGTGGTCTTACATTATCAATGTCTGCTCTTATCTCTGTCTCCGCGTTTAAACCAGCAATGGCGATGGCAGGCACAGGGACTTATAGCGTTGCTTTCAGTAACCAACGCTCCGGCGATACCTTCTCGGGTGTTTACCGTGTTGGTAACAAATATCTGCCACAAGCATTTGAGCGCATTAACTATGTGATGCGTGATGTTCGCGCGGATGAAATTTTCCCGATGGACCCACGCGTGATTGATATTATCTCGCTGGTTCATAAATATCTACAAACCGATGAGCCATACACATTATTGTCGGGTTACCGCTCACCACACACCAATGCGGAATTGCGTTCCAACAGTGAAGGCGTTGCCAAACGCTCTCTCCATATGTCTGGTCAGGCGATTGACGTTCGTTTGGGCGAAATCAGCGCTCAAAATATCCGTAAAGCGGCGATTAAATTAGCCGCAGGCGGTGTTGGGTATTATCCACGCAGCGGCTTCGTGCATATGGACTCAGGCGCTTTCAGGACTTGGTAATATCATCGTGAATAGTATTCCAAAAGCCGCATTGATTCCGACTTTGTGGCTTTTGTCGTTTCTGGGATCTTTTCTGATTTTTCCTGTATCTGATGCGGTGCAAACGGCTGGTGTTGTGACACTGTTAGTATCTGCGCTCGGATACGTTGTCAGTGCGGGGCAATTACCTTTTAAATCTTCGCCACTGACCATTCTGATCAGTCTTTTATGGGCGGTAGCGGCGGTGAGTGTGATGTGTAGTCATGTGCCGTTTGTTGCGCTGACCTATTTCTTTTTCTTCAGTGTTTTTCCGTTGACGTTTTTTCTGTTCAGTTTTGAAAATGCGATAAGCGTTTTAAAACCCGTCCGCTTGATGATGCTTGCCCTTGCGATTGGAAGTTTGATCCAGTTTTATTTTATGCCGCAGATGTTGAAGGCGGGCGGGGCGCATTGGCCGCTGGAGGATAATAATTCTCTGGCCGTCCTTCTGGCCTCTGGCGCGTTGATGTTTATGGGGGAGGCGTTACGGGGCGGGAAATGGATGCGGCATCAGATTGCGGCTGCGGCAATCTGTTTTGCAGGATTGATGACGACTGGCGGCGTTGCTGTCTTTATCGGGTTCTTTCTGGTGTTGGGGGTGTTTGCTTTTCTGGTGAAGCCAACGACTTATAAACCTGTTGTTTGGTTTTTGGGCGCTGTTGTTGTTTTGATGCTGGCAATGACAACATCGGATACGAGCGTTTATCATTTTATGGGCAGTTGGTCGACAACCGTTCATGTCTTCGCCGACACTGGTTTGACCCAGTCTAATAGTGTGAGCGGAAGCCGGCTGATGATTTGGGAATCGGGAATTGAAATTTTCAAAAATCATGTCTGGACGGGGACGGGCATCGGGACATTCTTTTTATATTACCCCGAATTTCGCAGTCTGTATGATGATAGCGCCGGATATGCCGCCCATAATGATATGATTCAATTCGCGTCGGAAATGGGATTATTCGCGCCGCTCTTTGCCGTGGTCATTGTGGGCTTTGTTATTTATATGACCGTTCGGAAATTGAAAAACTTGGTGACATTCCAAGACAGGATAAACCTTTTGATTCCTTTTGCAGTATTCGGGTTGATCATCGGGCATAGTTTGGTCAATTTTAATATGTATGTCTTGCCGACTTTGATGATGGTGGGGTTAATGCTGGCAATTTTGAACGGGCATTTCAGTCAACGGGATATTATTCTGAATGGAAATAAAACGGTCAGGGAAGCCATTTGTTTTGTCGTGGTGATGGGTGTCTTGATTCCGTTATGGGGATGCTATTTAAGCGAATATTACACAACCAAGGCAACGGATGCGCTGGCCAACGGGGACATTCAAGGGTTTTCCGATCAATTGAATTTGGCGGATAAATGGAGCGCGGGACAGAATGGTCGTGCTGTATTACAGGCCGCACGATTTGCATCAGCGACAGATCATCATGACCGTGCCTTAGAATTATTGGATCGCGCCCAGTCATTAAACCCGCAACTGGTTCAAATTTATGTGGAACGCGCGAGAATTTTAAGCATCACTGACCCCGCAAAAGGTCTGATCGAGGCACAGAAAGCATTGAGGATGGATGTTGGGTCTTTGTCCGTCAGGATGATGATGTCGGATATTCTTGAGAAAATGGGCAAGTCCGATGAGGGCTATGCAGTTTTAAAAGAAGGTTTGGTCACTGCACCGCGCTCACGCAACCCTATACTCTATTATCAAATGCTGGCCGCGAAATCTCTGGAGCGTATGGATTTAGAGATGCACAAAGAAATGCTGATGCGTATCAAGACGCTTCAGAGCCTAAAATAATTTTTCCTGTTTCAGTCCGTTGGCGGGGCAGGGGCTGTGGGAAATGACCGACCACGGGAAATGAATATTTTCAGGGGCAGGGGTGAATTGGTACAGCGAACAATTCGGCACATGTTCTATATCAATCTTATAAAGTCGTCCGATGGAGCGGAAAAGGCCGCCATGTGCCACCAAAATCGGCGGGGATTCGTGAGGGGTTTCGAAGATCTGGTGAATAACACGACTGACCCTTGCCGCAAAATCATCATAGGTTTCACCGTTGGGTGGATTTGCGCCTTGCTCTTGCAGATGGCGAATGGTTTCCCAGACAACATTTTCCCAGTCGCCGAAAATATGTTCTTTAAGGTCATGCATTTCAATCATTTCCAGTTGTAAGGATTGATTGAGATATTTCGCTGTATCACGCGCGCGAATTTGCGGGCTGTGATACACACGGGACGGCTTTACCGGTAAATGATGAATGACCGAGGCCAAGGTTTTGGCCTGCGCGATACCATTCTCGGTCAAGGGGCTGTCTAGCCCGCCGCCTGCGGCAACTTTACGGACATTGGCCTCGCTCTCGCCATGGCGAACCATGTAGAAGCTGTGGGGCGGAAGGGCGGGTTTTTGTGTCATCATATTATGGCTCAATATTCAAGAGGATGGGGTGGGTTTCGATTCCGGAGTTTTCTCGGAACAGGAGGTGGTGATTGATTTTAACCCAATTCAGTTGCGGCGGGCTATTAGTGAAATAGTCATTGGCCCATGAAGGGTGAGCCGTCGGACAGATAAATAAGGCTTTGACATTTCTTTCTTTTAAAAGGGGACGAACGGTTTCAAGGTTTTGAGCATCTAAAATAGCGTCTTTGATCCTCATTCCCATACCTTCGCGATGGTAATAACCTGCTATGTAGTGATAGGGAGTAAAAAAAGCAATACCACTATTGCCCAATATATTTGATTCAATTATCAGATGGGTTTCCCCGAGGGCATGAACAAGCCCGCCTGATTGGGTTAATTGAAAACCTTCTATTTGGCATTTATCGATATAAACATAGGGCAGATTTTTTGACGGGGAAAGGGATGCTGATACACCATAGGTCATCACACATAAGGCCATCATGAAGGTATATGGATGCAGTAGTATTTTATAGGAGCGATATTTCAGGGAAAGTGCGCGGGCATAAAGAGGCAAGAGTTTGGCGATGGCAATAATGGATGAAATTTCCAGATAGTAAGACCATCTAGACTGAAAGACCGTCATTACAAATGGCAACAGCAGAAACACAATAATCATCGGGGATTTTTTGATAAAACGAAGCGATAGCAAAAAGGCCGGAATAGTGAGATAGAGCGAGGATAAAATATATTCGCCATCAAGTTTCCAAAGGGGTGTTGCTTCGCTAATCCGAGGCAGGAAATTTGTAAAAATATACGGGTCTACATCAACAAATGGTCCTTTTAAAAGCTTCGGAAAGAGAGTGATGTAGAGGGCAGAAATTATAACAGCGGTTAAGGCTGAAAGAATAAACCGGACTTTAATATGCGGTTGGCGTGCGATCCCATAATGAAGCACCAAAAAACCTGTGGCACAAAAACTAAAGAGGATCACATAAATGATTGAAAGGCTGTCATAGGCGTATGTCGTCAAGATTTGACCCGCAGGATATTCAATAAAAAGAGACAAGAATGTTATGAGGGTTAATGTCAGGCTGGCGAGTGTCGGGTAATAAGTCTCGGTTGGTTTTAAAATAGCTCTGAACCCTAGTATTGCATACGCTGTGCAGATAAAGGGTAGTGCCTCCGGACTGATCCAGAACCAGACTCCCATTGTTAGACCCAGATAGACGGCGGAGGGGACGGATGGTTTGCGGAGCATCAAGTAGATTGAGATACACCAAATTAAGGCTTGAATACTGTGATGATCTACGTTGCCAGGTGCAATGTAATTATGGACATTGAAAATTAGGTCGCTGATGACGCAAAGAAAAACGAGGGGTAGTTTTTGGATGAGTTGAACGCCAGTCTCTGATGCTTTGGCCAGAAAATAGATAATGCCCGTTAATATGAGTAGCGGATACCAGTTGCTGACCAGTAACAAGCTTTTTTCAATTGAAAAATCAGAAGGGGTAAATTGATATAAAAATATCAGAATAAAATCGAGCGGGCGTGTCCATGGTGTTGTCATGCCACCGAAAGGGGCATTGGTTGCAATGACTTCATGATTATAAAGACTGCCCCCCTGTATTAATTCCCGCACCTTCGTTAGGCGAATATAGACATCAGAGTCGACAGTGCGAAGCCACACGTCTTGAGACGGCCAGTCCAGAACGCTATCTTGGCTGACTAATCCGTAAACGAAGATAAAGGTAAGGACTCCAGCCCATATCCAAAACCGTCCCCCTAACGAGATCAGAAAATCATCAAATCTGCCTAAAAATCCCGTCATCAAAAATATCTCTTAAAACTGCGTTTTGGGTATAGAAATCACTATAAAATCTGCGACTCCCATGCCATAGTTACACCATGGAACATTGGACAGATCAAGGTATAATTCTGGCGGCGCGCGGGCATGGGGAAAGCGGCGCGGTGGTGTCTGTGTTGACCCAGAATCATGGGCGGCATAACGGGTATGTTTATGGCGCAAAGTCGTCCAAAATGCGCGGGAATCTGGAACCGGGGACGTGGATCGAGGTTGATTGGCAATCGCGCGTTTCTGACCAGTTGGGAAATTTCAAATTTGAACAGGGGAAAAATTGCGCGGCGCGGGTGATGGATGATCCGTTAAAACTGGCGGCGTTATTATCGGCCTGTGCGCTCTGTGATGCCGCTCTGCCCGAACGTGAGGGGCATGCGGGTTTATATCATGGCATGATGGCGTTGATTGACACACTCCAAACCCCCGTTTGGGCGCAGGCATATATCATGTGGGAACTGGCCTTTCTGAAAGAACTGGGGTTCGGGTTGGATTTAACCCGTTGCGTGGCCAATGGCGACCCGCGCACATTAACCTATGTCAGCCCGAAATCGGGATGCGCCGTATCATTAAAGGAGGGGTATTCGTATAAAGATAAACTCCTTGCGTTACCCGAATTTTTGAAGCCTGAACCGATAGGCGATGGTCAGGACGATATTTCCAAAGGCCTGAAACTTACCGGATATTTCCTGCAAAACTGGGTTTTTGCACATCATTCACATGGAATCCCCGATGCGCGAATGAGATTGCAGTCTGTCGTTACCAAAGAATTGGCAAAAGTCGCTTAGTGGCCTTGAGTGAGTAGAGTACGATCAGAGATTGCTGTATCACGCGATTCCTCGCAATGATGGAGTGGTGAGGATAGAAAATTTCACGATAACTGTTGTATCTTATGATCCATCTGGAGTTGGGGGAGTAAATAATCTTGCTCTTTTCCTTGTAATAACAACAGTAGGGGGAGTGCTGGCTTTCGCAGCCTCTTCCAATGCTGAGCGGGTGGCTTCTAGAATTGTGCTTGCGGCCTCTGCAAGTTTTGTATCTGTTGAGGGGCTATCAACAATCGATTGAGCAATTGTTTGTAATGCGGTTGCTACGGCTTTTTTGGATTCTTTGCATTTCGCATGTTTATCAAGCAGGGATGTGCCTATTTTCAAATCCAGTGCAGGGTTATCTGATAGTTTTATGGATTTTGCAGCTTCTTCAAGATTGTCCGAAATTTCAAGGCGAAGTGATAAATTGGCGTATTCTTCTTTAGAGATAGCATTCGCCATTTGAACATAAACACGCAAAACATCCCATTGATTGGTAGATTGTGCAGATTTTTTTCGAATATCGCTTAATAAATTTGCAGACAGGAAATCATCGCTGAGGGAGTGTAAGTTCTCTCCTACGGCGGATCTGATAAATTCTCTGACCAGACCTTTATTTAACAATCCAGATAGTCCGCCCTTGTTCAATGCAGTGCAAGCGGCATAGGTTGACTGTTCGATTGATTGTATTGGATTATTCATATTACACCTCTGTTTTTTCTTTTAACATAATTAAAAAGAAAGAGTCAATATTATTCTGTGTTTTGGTTTCTCACTCTCATTGCCTTGTGTTAGCGTGTTGCCGCTTGTCGGGATTGAGAAGGTTCATGTCGCAGATCATCAAAAATAGTCTTATTGTCTTATCTGCTTCCGTGTTGTTTGGCATATATCCGCCCGCAGCTCGTGGAGCTTATGCAGATGGCGCAAACGCTATCTTTATTATCCTTCTGACAACATTATTAAGAGCTGCGTCAATGACTGCCTTTTGTATTGTGAAGGGGCATGGGTTGTTTGTTGACCGAGAGGAAACAAAAATCGCCATTAGAAGCGGCTTTATTCAGGCATGTTCGATTATCGGTATTTTAGGGTCTTTGGTTTATTTGCCTGGGCCTGTGGCGATTGTGTTGCTTTTTACAAATACATTAATGCTTCTTTTCTTTTTGTGGTTGAAGAAAGAGTTGGAAGTGAATCAATGGTTGTTGATTGCCACTGTTGCTTGCCTCATTGGAATTTCTTTCGTTGTGGATGTCTGGAATATTCATTCGTTGGGTGATTGGAGAGGATATGTCTTGATTATGATAGGGGCGGCGGCAACCGCATCCAGATTGTATATTTTTGGCAAATTGACACAAAGAAAAGAACCTATCGTCGTCGGAGCGGAAACATTTCTATGGGCATTTTGTTTCTTATGTTTGTTGCCATTCCATCAAATGCCGATTTTACCGCAGTCCATCTTGGGCTTTGGGTGGGCGTTCTTAAGCGCTGTATCTTTGTCATTGGGCAGTTTTGCAATGTTTTATGGGATCGCGAAGATCGGGGCGTTTCACTTTAGCCTCTATAATAAACTCGAACCCGTATTCGGGGCTATTTTCTCGGCTATTCTGATCGGCGAAATTCTAAATGTAACGCAATATATAGGGATGGTGATCGTGATAGGAAGTCTGGTTGGATACCAGCTTTGGGATTATCGGCAAAGAAAGAACAAATCGTAACTCATAATTGCCCAAAGTCTCAAGGACGGGGCGTTTTGCAATGGATTTTTGTTCAAAAATACAGCTAAACCGCCTTTAAAATGGTGAATATGCTCCTTTTTAAGGGTTGCCATCTCCTATCTCCATGCTAATCTGCCATCCTATTTCATTTTAGGATTCCAATATGGCTCGTAAGACACCTCCCGCGACTGCGCAACATGATAATATTATTGAAGCTCCGATGGCGGGGTTGCTCTCTGGGCGGTATTTGTCTTATGCGTTGTCGACCATTATGTCGCGCTCGCTCCCTGACGTACGCGATGGGTTAAAGCCTGTTCATCGTCGGGTGTTGTTTGCGATGTATCAGTTAAAGCTTGCTCCCAACTTACCGCCGAAAAAATCGGCGCGTGTGGTGGGTGACGTGATCGGTAAATTCCACCCGCATGGTGATCAATCGGTTTATGATGCGTTGGTGCGGTTGGCGCAGGATTTCGCGGTGCGTTATCCGCTCGTCGACGGGCAGGGGAACTTTGGTAACATTGACGGCGATAATGCGGCGGCGATGCGTTATACCGAATCTCGTTTGACCGAGGTTGCGATTGCCCTGTTGGAAGGGATTGATGATGACGCGGTTGATTTTCGCGCGACCTATGACGGCGATACGTTAGAACCGATTGTCCTTCCGTCCAACTTCCCGAATTTATTGGCGAATGGCTCATCGGGGATTGCGGTTGGGATGGCCACCAATATTCCGCCGCATAACGTCGCGGAACTCTGCGAAGCCATGGAATTGATGCTGGATAAAAAAAGCACAACCATTGACGATATTTGCAAAATCGTTCGCGGCCCTGATTTCCCGACTGGTGGGATTCTGGTTGAAAGTGCCGAATCA
>MEMI01000028.1:0-738 GCA_001767915.1 Alphaproteobacteria bacterium RIFCSPHIGHO2_02_FULL_46_13
CTGGACAGGTCAATGCCAACTACTTTGGAGATGGCCCTGGAACAGTAAGTACATCGGGAACATTTGCATCTGGTGGATCACTGAAATCCGGAGCACTGACTTCGAACGGCGTGCCTGTGACGGTGACGCTGGTGAACGGAGAGTATGTCGGTAAAGCTGGTGATAAAGTAGTGTTCACCTTGAGTGTTGCGACAAACGGCACATATAAATATACACAAGTTGCAGGACTTGATCATGCAGACGGAGCGAATCCGAACGATGTGATTAGCCTGAATTTCGGCTTTACAGCGACTGATGCGGACGGCGATAAAGCCAACGGCACGATTGTTGTGAAAGTGCTCGATGATGCACCGACAGCCACCAATGACTTTGCGACTTTGGCGTCTGCGCCGGGTACAGTGACTGGCAACGTGACCTCGAATGATCATGTTGGCACCGACAAACCGGGTTATGTGGTGAAAGCAGTCAGCTTTGACGGTAAAACCGTTGATGTTCCTGTGACCGGCACGGTATCGATTGCTGGTGCGCACGGCACATTGACCATCGGATCGACCGGCGCTTATAGCTACTCCGGCACGACGACTGGCAGCGATGTGTTCACTTATAAAATCGTTGACCAAGATGGTGACGCAGCAACAGCGAACCTGACCATCACTGTCTCCGATGTGGACTACCAACCATGTGTCACCGATGCCCAGATCACGATAGATGAGACGGGTGTAGCGGCTGACGGGACTG
>MEMI01000028.1:765-917 GCA_001767915.1 Alphaproteobacteria bacterium RIFCSPHIGHO2_02_FULL_46_13
AAATGGTGTTCCGATCACGGTCACAATGGTGGGCGATGTCTACACTGGTAAGGCCGGTGATAAATTGGTCTTTACATTGGCGATCAGTGATGATGGATCATACAAATATACGCAAGTTGCAGGACTTGATCATGCAGACGGAGCGAATCCGA
>MEMI01000028.1:958-23971 GCA_001767915.1 Alphaproteobacteria bacterium RIFCSPHIGHO2_02_FULL_46_13
GCTGATGGTGATACTGCCAATGGTACAATCATTGTGAAGGTTCTTGATGATGCCCCTGTGGCGCATAATGATGGACATACAAATGTCACGAAACTTGTGACTGGTAATGTCTTGACTAATGACTATCAAGGAACGGATGCGCCGTCCCCTGTGACAAAAGTCACCTTGAACGGTGTTGATTATCAAGTTGCGGCAACCGGATCAACAGTCGTTACCGGACAACACGGTGTGTTGACCATTAGAGCGGACGGTAGCTACACTTATGCACCAACCCATCAGGGTAGTGATGATTTCACTTACACGATTGTTGATCGTGATGGTGATAAGTCATCGGCTCATCTTGGTTTTGATGTGAAAGATAATGTTTGCATTGATGTGAATGTGAACAGCGGTTGCGACTCTGTCTGTGTTAAAGAAGACAGTCGTGTCACAGTTCCTGTCACGGCCAACATCACCGGTGGTGATGGTAACGAAGTTGTGACATTGACTTTAACAGGCGTTGCATCGAATTGGAATTTCTCTGCTGCGGGTTGGACTCAAACTTCAGCGGGTACTTATTCCATTACATTACCTGTTGGACAAACCAGCTACACTGGAAGCTTCTCCTTTGCACCTCCTGCAAATTCGGATGTGGATTTGAATGGCTTGAAAGTAACGGCATCGGTATATGATCCTGATTTGGGCGCATCAAAAGTTGATGAAGGCCATCTCAATATCTCTGTTGATGCTGTTGCGGATGTTCCGACCTTGGTTGTGACGTTGCCGGCTTGTGAAAATGATAATCCTACAAGATGGACATTCAGCCCTTACTATAACTATAAATTCTATGGTCATGGTGAGGCTTATGACTTCAATATTAAGGGAACGGCGACTGATACTGATGGGTCTGAAAAGATCACTCATTATACGATTGAAATGCATCCTGCATTGGCAGCATTGGGTATAAAATTCAGTGCGGGGACAGAGATCTCCCCAGGTCTTTGGAGTATCAATGCAGGTCAGGAAGTTGGTCTGAAAATCATATTCCCTGAAATTCAAGGTCCTGATGGTAATCCAGCTACGAGCACTGCTTATGCAGCGATGCAAGGTATTCACACTATGAATGTGACGACCTATGTCAGTGAAGTGAATTTGTCAGGTAATGAATGTGATACCACCGACAATACAAGCTTTAACTGCACACCTGTTCAGATTATCATCTTCGCATCGCCATTGGTGATTGACCTTAATCATGATGGAATTCAGCTGACAGATGCTAATGATGGCGTTTACTTTGACATTAATGGTGACGGCATCACTGATAAAACAGGGTGGGTTGATCAACATGATGGCTTGCTGGCTCTTGATAAAAACCATAATGGTCAAATTGATGGTCAGTCCGAATTATTCGGCGGAAACACCGAAGACGGATTTGCCGTTCTCGCCCGTTATGATGACAATCATGATGGCGTGATCGATAGCAAAGATGCCGTTTGGAAAGATCTGACAGTATGGCAAGATGCAAACCATGATGGTATTACCCAGACTGGTGAGTTGATTACTCTGGATCACCTTGATTTTGCCTCGATCTCTTTGGATGCGAAAGCTGTTGATTACGAAATTTCCGGAAACGGCATTTCTGCGGAAAGCAATATCACCGGACATGACGGGGCTTCGACACAAATCGTAGATGCTTGGTTTGCATTCTATAATGGTGCTGATGCCGATCAAATGGCAGAAGCAAAAGCAAACGAAGTTACAGCAAACGTTGTCCCTCAGGTTCAAGAACCGGTATTGATTAGCAATTTTGATTGCACAGTTGATAAAATTGACCTGAGTACGTTGATTGATACGAATAACTGTTCTGTTACAAATGCGATTAATGACTTTGTGTTCTCCAGAACCGAAGGTGGAAACACCATCATTTCTGTGGATGCATCAGGTTCAGGTAGCGCAAGTGCGGCGGTGGATGTTGTCGTTCTGAAAGATGTGGTTGTGAACCATGTGGATGACATTGTTCAAATTGTACACCAACAGCAACAACAGTCAGGCTTTGGAACTGTTTAATTCCATAATTAAATAAATTCAATAGAACAGGGCGAAAATCTTGCCCTGCTCTTGCCTAAAGCACCAAAAAAGTTCATAAATAAGGCCAAGAATTCTGTCCCTTTCTGTTTTTAACATAAGGGAAAAATAATAAAATATTTTAAGTCAAACTGAGAATAACAAGGATAGTTGAAATGAATAGAAATAACCAAAAATTGCTGACAGTGTGTGCTTCAGCATTGCTTGCATTGACCTCATCCTATGCAAACGCACAAGGAAATAATCTATCGAATAAAACATCAGATCAGTTATTGGCTTTGCCAGTTGGAACAGCACCTGCTGCAGAGGCAAGCGCACCTGAGGCAACTGCTGCAGCAACTATTCCTGCGGATGCAACCATACAAGCTGCTCAATCTGAGCCTGCAACTGGTACTGAAGACGTTCCTCCTGTTCTTTCAGAACAAAAACAACCACCAATTTTAAAAGCAGAAAGTCCTGCTGATTTCTCCGAGCCAACTGCTTTTGCAACCGAACCAACAACACAAGTCGGAACTGCTGCGCCTCGCGGAACAGACCGTATTGTTAATTTGCGCGACGCAGTGGCCGTTGGTGTTCTAACCAACCCTGCTACTGAATCGATCACCAATAACCGCCGTGCAACTGATGAAGAATTGCAACAAGCGAAAGCATTGTATTTGCCGTCAATTGATATGAGTGCAGATGGTGGTTTTCAAAGCATTAACAGCGATACAAGAGGGCAACCAGACGGTCATTTTGACCGCTATCGTTCCCAAGCATCTCTTACATTGACACAAATGTTGTTCGATGGCTTCTCAACCAAGTATGAGAACGAGCGTCAATATCACCGTGTCCGTTCTGCGGCGCACCGCGTTCGTGAATCTGCAGAGTTTTCAGGTTTGAGCATTATCGAGGCGTATCTTGATGTATTGCGTCAACGTGAATTGCTGGCAATTGCTGATGAAAACTTGAAAATGCATAATGATATTATGAGCCAGATTGTTGAATCCGCGAATGCAGGTCGTACAACTCAGGCTGACGTTGAACAAACCAAAGCCCGTTTGAATGCGGCGGAAGCACAAAAAGCTGCCGTTGAAGAATCCTTGAAAAATGCGAACACAAATTATCGCCGCATTGTGGGTGATGATGCACAACCTGATATTCAGGTTCCTGTTGCGCCACGTCAATTGATCGAACCAGACGTTGATTCAGAAGTAAAACAAGCCCTGACCCACAGCCCGACTTTGGATACCAAAGAAGCGGATGTGAATGTTGCTGATGCAGAACGTCAAGCAACAAAATCAACCTTCTATCCTAAAGTTAATTTCCAAGCTGGTGCAACTGCGGGCAATGATTTGAATGGTGTTGAGGGAAATACAAAATCTGCATCTGCTTTGGTGGTTGCAAACTGGAATCTTTATCGTGGTGGCGGTGATGAAGCCCGTTCCCGTGAATTTGTATACCGTTTGGCACAAGCAAAAGAAGAACGTAATGAAAGCGCGCGCGCTCTGGAACAAGATGTTCGCAGAACATGGGCGAGCATGATTTCTTCAGGTGAGAGAGCTGCCGCTTTCCGCAAGCAAGCTGATGCGAACGGAACGGTTGTTGAGGCATATAAAGACCAGTTTAATCTGGATCGCAGAACATTGCTTGACGTTCTTGACTCACAAAACGAATGGTTTGTGTCTCGTAGCAACGCCATCAATAATGGTTACCTCGAAATGTTTGCTGTGTATCGTTTACTTGCGTTGCGTGGAGATCTCCTGCCGACACTCGGAGTTTCATACCCTCGTGAAGCATCACCAGAATTCACAAGCCGTAAAAAAGGATAGGAACAAGTCATGGACTTGACCAATGATAAAGACGCTGCCCTTTCGGCGGCGTCTTCTTCGTCAGAAGGCAAAAAATCCTCTGATGGATTGTCAGAGAACTGGCCGTTAGAAGCCGATCGCGTGGCGATTCATTCCCCTTTGATCGAATGTTTGCGCATTCTGGCGGGACATTATGGCCGCCGTACCAGCGAGAATTCATTGACCGCAGGACTGCCGATTGCAGCCAGTGGAATTACACCATCCTTATTTGAACGCGCCGCCGTTCGTGCAGATATGACCTCTCGTTTGGTCGAGAGAAGTTTAGAAGGGTTGGCGATTGCGCCTAATCTGCCTTGCATTCTGGTATTGGGGCACAATCAGGCGTGCATTTTGTGGGAAGTCAAATTCCCGAAAAACCAATTGCCTAAAAAAGAACATGGCAAGGATATCACCATCCACCCTGAATCCGGTTTCGTTTTGCAATTCCCTGAAAATCCGGATGAACGCAAAACTGTAAAACTCTCACAACTCAAAATGCTTTATACGGGCTATACATTCTATGTACGCCCTGTCGCCCGCAATGATGAACGGGCGGGGCCAGCTGTGATTGATACGGCCAGCGATTGGTTTTGGGGCACACTCAAAGAAAACTGGAAAATTTACCGCGAAGTGATCTTGGCAACGGTCATGATCAACTGCTTCGCACTTGCTAGTACGCTCTATATCATGAACGTGTATGATAGGGTTATTCCAAACAGTGCGTATGAAACATTATGGGTGTTATCGCTTGGCGCATTGATTGTGTATTGCTTTGATTTCGCGATCAAGAATATGCGCTCTTACTTTCTGGATATTGCGGGTCGGAAATCAGACGTTAAAATTTCTGCAAAATTATTCGAACAATTATTGGGCATGACCCTTTCCTCCCGTCCCGCTAGTGCTGGCGTGATGGCAAGTCACATGCGCGAGTTTGAAACTATCCGCGATTTCTTTACATCCGCCACCATGACGGCTTTGGTTGATTTGCCGTTCTCACTGTTCTTTATCATCATCATCGCGATTATTGCAGGGCCCTTGGCGCTTATACCTTTGATTGCCATTCCGATTGTGATGTTTGCAGGATGGATTTTGCAAAAGCCAATGGCCAGAATTACCAAACAATCCATGCAGGAAAGTGCATTGAAAAATGCCTTGTTGTTTGAAACCATTACAGGGTTAGAAACCATTAAAACCCAAGCCGCCGAAGGTCATGTCCAACGTCGTTGGGAGGAATTGAGCGAGAAGGGATCGCGCACCACCGTTCGGTCAAAACGCGTTGCATCTTTTGCGTTAAACTTTTCAATGTTTATCCAGCAATTAACAACTGTCGCCATGGTGATCGCAGGGGTCTATATGATTTCCAATGCGATGATGACCCAAGGGGCGTTGGTTGGTTCTGTGATGCTGGTTGGTCGTGCATTGGGGCCATTGTCCCAAGTGGCTGGGTTGCTCACACGCTTTAACCAAAGTTGGCAATCATTACGCCATCTCGAAGATTTGATGAAGCGTCCTGTTGAACGTCCCGCAGGAAAACATTTTATTTCTAAAAGCCGCATCGAAGGCAAGATTGAATTCCGCGATGTCGTCTTTAAATATCCGGGTCAAACACATCCTGCCTTAAAAGGCCTCAAATTCTCGATCGAGCCGGGTGAGCATGTGGGGATTATCGGGGCAGTTGGATCAGGTAAAACAACACTTGCGCGCCTACTGGTAAATTTATATCAGCCGGATGATGGCGCGATCCTGTTGGACAACACAGATGTCCGCCAAATTGATCCGGGCGATTTGCGTCGCAGTGTTGGCGCAGTTCAACAAAGCCCGAATTTATTTTATGGGTCAGTCCGCGAAAATATCACCATGGGCCATGAAACAGCGCCGGAGGCCGCCGTGGTGCGTGCCGCAGAACTTGCCGGTGTCATGGAATTTTTGCGCGATTCTGAAAAGGGTCTGGATACACCTGTTGGTGAACGGGGGGAATCTTTGTCTGGCGGTCAACGTCAGGCAGTCGCGATTGCGCGTTCCCTTCTTTATGATCCGCCTGTTCTGATTTTGGATGAACCAACCGCATCACTCGACCCAACCTCTGAAATGCGTCTCCGCGAAAAACTAAAAGCAATTTCGAAAGGTAAGACGACCATTCTGATCACGCACAAAGGTGCAATGCTGGATCTGGTTGATAAATTAATCCTGATGGATCGTGGTAATATCATTGCCTACGGCCCGCGTGACGAAATTATTCGTCGTCTGCAAAATCGCGAATTTTCAGCAAGGACAGGTGAATCATCATGACCAAGAAACCCGTTCAAAAAGAAAATCTCAATATGAATGAGGCGGAAGATTGGGATAAAATCCGCCAAGGTTGGATGCGCGAAAGCAGTGACAAGGTTCAGGCCTATGCCGACCGTTATTTTATGACGGATGATGAATTGCCATTGCATCGTCATTTTATTTTGGTTGCTTTGTTCTTATTCTTTATTGTGTTTGTGTTGTGGGCATCCTTTGCAACACTTGATGAAACCGCACGCGGTGAAGGTCAAATTATTCCCATGGGTGAAGTCCAAGTGATTCAAAACTTAGAGGGCGGTATTGTTGACGCCTTTATGTTTGAAGAGGGCGATCAGGTTAAAAAAGACGAAGTCATTATGCGTCTGCGTGATGTCGGCGCTCAATCTGACCTTGGAACAAACGAAGCAAAATATATGGGATTGTTGGCCGCAACCATTCGTCTTCAGGCCGAAGTTGACGGTAAAGATACGGTCACGTTTCCTGATGACATCATGACAAAATCACCGCAAAGCGTTACTGAAGAATTAAATGCTTTCCGCGCTAATAAAGAGAAATTACAAGGCCAAATCTCAGTCCTCGAACAACAGCTTTCCCAACGGAAACAAGAGGTAAGTGAGTTGACTATGAAGTCTGGCGATTTAGCTGCGGTTATTCGGTTATCCCAAGAAGAAAAAAGAATGACCGAGCCTTTGGTCGCCAAAGGCTCAGCCCCAAAAATGGAGCTTCTGCAACTCGAACGCGCCATTAAAGAAAAACAAACTGAATTGAACGGTGTGCTGGCGGCAATTCCCCGCGCAAAATCTGCAATTGCTGAGGCGCAGGCGCGTATTAGTGAAATGAGGAAAAGCTTCATTGCTGATGCACAGACTGAACTCACTGCTAAGACCGCTGAAATCAATACGGTTAAACAATCATTGAGCGCCTTGACTGATAAAAAAGACCGCACTGAAATCAGATCCCCTGTCAACGGCACGATCAAAGATTTTAAAATCAATACGGTTGGCGGTGTTGTAAGACCCGGTGACCCGATTGCCGAAATTGTACCAATGGATGATAATTTGTTGGTCGAGGCAAAAATCCGCCCGTCTGATATTGCCCGCCTTCGCCCTGGTTTGCCAGCAATGGTAAAAATCACCGCCTATGATTTTACAATCTATGGCGGATTGAAAGGCGAAGTGTCCGATATTTCTGCCGACACTATTAAAAATGAAAAAGGTGAATTTTTCTATCGCGTGAAAGTGCGTACCAAGGAAAATTCCCTTCGTAGAAAAGGTGAAATCTTGCCAATTATCCCGGGGATGATTGCAACAGTTGATATCCAGACGGGCAAGAAAACCGTCATGGAATATCTGATGAAACCATTCTTTAAAACTATTGAAAATTCAATGAACGAAAAATAAAGGGGGGTACCATGCCCTATCAATCGGGTCATCGGTCTTTGGGCGTTATCGACATCGGATCAAATTCGGTTCGTATGGTCGTGTATGATACCGCGCATAATCCCCCTGAAAAAATATTCAACGAAAAAGTCATCTGTCCTTTGGGGCGCGATCTGGGGACAACGGGTCTTTTAAACCCTGATGCGGTTGATATTGCGTTCAAAGCCTTACAGGCCTATCAAATTCTTGCAGGTATTTATCAGGTTTCATCTTTACAAGTTGTGGGGACGGCAGCATTGCGGGATGCCACAAACGGAGCGGACTTTATTCACCGCGTTCAATCGGAATTGAACATGACGATCCGCATTATCTCAGGCGATGAAGAGGCCGGTTATGCCGCCCGCGGTGTTTTAATGTTTGCCCCCGATGCCAATGGTGTCGTTGCCGATTTCGGCGGCGGGTCGCTGGAACTGGCAAGAATTTACGACGATAAAGTTCACGATACAATCAGCCTTCCGATGGGCGCATACCGCGTGCGGTCGATGGGGGATGCGGCGCGGACAACTATTTCCAATTTCCTCCTTCCTCTAAAATCCCGTTTTGGCGGTTTGGAAAATCTGTATGCCATTGGTGGATCGTGGCGCATTCTGGCCTTGGCGCATATGCGTGGGCAAGGTCTGAAAATGGAATTACAGGGCTATACAATCCCAACTCAAGAAATAATTGAATTCTGTAAACATATTAGAGGGTTGGATGAGCTGACTATCGTCAACACCTATCGCATGGAATCCCATCAGGCGAAATTATCGGGAATTGCGGCTTTTACATTGGAATCCGTACTGTCCGACCTTGATATTCAGAATTTTGTTGTCTCAACTGCAGGGGTTCGTGACGGGGTGGCGCATGAATTTCTTTTATCTGGGGCAAAAACAAAGTAAAATAGTTTCATGACAAATCCGAACCAACCACCTTTCCCTCCCGAAGACCCATTGCGCTATACAAGTGCCGCGGATGATTATGCTGCCGTTATCACCGAAGATGAGGAGGAAGACGACGAAGATGATTCGTCCTCTGGTGATGGTGAAGGCGGGGGATCAAAAAAATATAAAGTCTTCCTAGATCCGATACTTGATTTTTCCGAGGACGAAGCATTATCGGATGCCGAAAATGCCGAAGCCAAACTGAAGAAATTCGAAATTTCTTCCATGAGCTTTCTGGTCTCTGGTGCCAGTGGGTTTGCGTCAGAAAATGATTTAAGCCGTAAGGCGTTCATGGCCAATGTTGCCAAGACCAACAAAGAAATCACAACCCGCGATATTGCTGACCCGAAACTTTTTAAAAATCTGGATGATAAGCAAGCCGAACGTCGCTCCCGTTTTGGCATTCGTACCCTTGATGAAATTGTATCGGGGGCGATTGATGCGGCGGGTGCCGTCATTGCTATGGTGTCATCCTCGGTCACCGACTATGTGAAGGATAAAAAAGAAGTTCGGAAAGCCAGTCGGTTGGCTCAAAACTTCGAAGAAGGAAGCGAAGTTTACGCGCTCGATAGCGAAGATGATTACGCTTCCAGATCGAGTTTAGAGGAAGCCGATTTCCCTGTTCAGGATTTCCAAGGCGATGAATTAGCTTCAATGGAACGGGACAGGCTGTATGATGATTTATCCAGACAAACCCAATTTGATCTGGATGACGGGAAAATATCATTCTCCGAGGCCTTTAACATACTGGCGGATGTCATTCTGTTGGCAAAACAGCCAGTTAGAACGGTTCGGCTATCTGAAGATGTTCAAATTGGGCCCGATGCCCCGGGAACGGATAAAGAATTGAACCCGATGGGTGGCTAAAGCCAACGCTTTCTGGAAACTTGTATCAGGAATTTGTTAATCTTTTTTTGGGATACTATATCCCAGAATTAACGTCCATCCATCCTCCCTGAAAGGGTTTCCACATGTCTGCATCTCCTTATAAAATCAATGGTTCTATTGTCGATATGACGGGGGATGGCGTTTGGCCTTTTATGTCATCGGAAATCCGTGACCAACTGATCGCCAAATTCTTTGATGTGGACTGGAAGGTTCATGATATTTCATTGCAGGCGCGTGATAAAACCAATGACGCCGCATTAAATGATGCGATTGCAGATTTAAAGACCCATAAAACAGCGGTCAAAGGCCCTACCATTACCCCGACAACGGAAGAAGCGCGTAAGATGGGACTTTCCCAAAAATGGGATTCCCCGAACGGGATTATTCGCCGTGCGATCAATGGTGCAGCAATTCTCCGCAACACCATTGAAATCGAAGGCATCCAGAAATTTGCGCCCCTGATGCATGACGTGACGATTGTTCGTCAGGCGGTGGGCGGTATTTACGGCGCGCCAAACGTATCCATTCCGGGGCGCGGAAAATTGAAAGTGATTTTTGAAGGTGATGACGGATCAACCCAGATTCTGGTTGAAAACCGTAAGGTTGATAACGGGGTTGCATTGCTCACCACCGAGACCGACAGCTCCATCCGCGATTATGCACACGCCTTGTTCCAACAAGGCTTGGCAATGGGGAAATCAGTGGTGTTCGCTGGGAAAGATACTATTAATCCGGTGTATGACGGACGCTTTATCGACATTTTCAATCAGATTTTCAAAGAATCTTATGAGGCTAAATTCAAGGCCGCGGGCATTACCTTTAATGACAAAGTGCAATTGATTGATGCTGTTGTCTCGAAAATTCCTCAAGGGAAAATGAACGGGATGATTATCGCCCTTAAAAATTATGATGGTGATGTTGTATCCGACCAAGTGGCGGGCGAACATAAATCATTGGGGTTGATGGACTCAACACTTGTTTCCGCCGACGGAACATTATTGGCTGACCCACCACATGGCACAGCACCGGATTTAGAACCCGCATGGCATGAGAAAAAAATCTTGCTCGCAAATCCTGCCGCGCACATCTTTGCCTATGCCGAAGCCATCCGCCATAAAGCCGAATTAAACGGTCAAGCAGAAGGCGTTAATCTTGCCAAGAAATTGAAATTGGCGGTTGTTGAGACTATCGAAACAGGATTAAAAACAGGCGCGCTCACTGGTGACCTTGCACCTGACCGTACCAAGTCCATCAGTGGTCAACAATTTATCGCCAATGTGCGCGATACATTTGCATCAATGATTGCCAGAGATGGCGCCAAAAAATTGGCAGTATAATTGCCCATCTAACAATTACTTTCGGAAAACCATCTTTGGCATAAAGGCACAGATGGTTTTTCATTATTAAAAGCGATTGATGTATTTCTTACTTTCTGGTTGTCAAACTCCCCATTTCACCTAGGTTTAAAAGGTGAACAATTTCAAACCTAAAGGAATTGCTATGGTTGCCCAAGATATGCCGTTACTCACCACTATCGCTTTGGGTTTGAGCGCGGCTTTTGTCTGTGGAATGATCGCCCATAAATTGAAACTTCCTGCCATTGTCGGTTTTCTTGTCGCGGGCATTATTATCGGCCCTTTTACCCCCGGATATGTTGCCGACGCCCATGTGGCAGAACAACTCTCAGAAATCGGTATTGTGTTGCTGATGTTTGGCGTAGGGTTGCATTTCTCTCTTAAAGATTTAATGGATGTGCGGCGCATTGCACTTCCCGGGGCTGTCGTTCAAATTGTGGTGGCGATTGCGATGGGGGTGGCCGTGACCCATTGCTGGGGCTGGCCTCTTGAATCCGGATTATTATTCGGGTTAGCGTGTTCGGTTGCCAGTACGGTTGTTCTCCTCCGCGCGCTTGAAGATAACCACCTGACACAAACCGCCAATGGTCGTATTGCGATTGGTTGGTTGATTGTTGAAGATTTGGTGATGGTATTGGCATTGGTCTTCGTTCCTGCTTTGGCGGGGCTGGGTCAAGCGGGTGAAGAAGGCACGACTGAAGGAATGGCTCAAACCATTCTCATTGCCGTTGCAAAAATTTCCTTATTTGTGGTGTTTATGTTGGTGATCGGTAACCGCGTGCTGCCGTGGGTTCTCAACCTTGTTGCGGCAACCCGCTCGCGGGAATTATTTACCCTTGCGGTCTTTGCGGTGGCGGTTGGGGTTGCCTTTGGGGCAGGGAAAATCTTCGGGGTTTCTCTGGCATTGGGTGCCTTCTTCTCTGGCATGATGATCCGCGAATCCCATTTAAGCCAAGAGGTGGCGGAACGTGCTTTGCCGTTCCAAGATGCTTTCGCCGTTCTGTTCTTTGTCTCTGTTGGGATGCTCTTTAACCCCCAGATTTTAATGACTCATCCATTAGAGGTGCTGTCCTGTGTTCTGATTATTATGGTCGGGAAATCGGCCGCAGCATTTTTGATTGTGATGCTATTTCGTTACCCTCTTAAAACAGGGCTATTGGTGTCCGCAGGTCTTGCCCAGATTGGGGAATTTTCCTTTATCCTTGTCGCTATGGGCGTGTCCCTTAAAATCCTGCCACCGGAGGGGCGCGATATTATTCTGGCGGGGGCATTGATTTCCATCTCGCTGAACCCGATTACCTTCCTTGGGTCACGATTAATCTTTGATCTTTTTGAAAGTAATAAATTTCTATGTCGTTTTTTTGATATGCGGGATGAGGATGGCTTGGCGCATTTGACCGATGAAGAAGTCGAAGAATTAAGACGGACCGTCATTCTGGTTGGCGCGGGGCAGGTCGGTGGATATATCTGCGATAATATTGAGGCCAGAAATACGGAGCTGGTGATCATAGAAACCAACCGTCAACGTGTCGAGGCACTCCGCCAACAAGGTTACCATGCCATCGCGGGCGATGCGGGGTCAGAGGAGACTTTGCGAGAGGCTTTAATTGATAAAGCCAAAGCCTTGGTGATTGTTATTCCCGACCCGTTTGAAGCAGGGCGTATTGTCGATGCCGCGCGTGATGTCCGTCCAGATATTAAAATTATTGTCGTTGACCGCTTTCATAACCATGATGAAAGCATCTTTAATGACCATGATGTGGATGTGAAGGTCAGAAGCTTTGAAGAGGTTGGACGATCTATTTTGGGGCATATTGAAGATATAAAATCTTAGGCCATTGCGCATTCTGCGGTTTGTACGGTGGGGGTTGTTACAGGACTTCTATTTTTTCTTAGTTGGAGAATAAATTCATTCGTCAGCATGGATGTTAAGACATCCATATTCTTTCGGGCGTAACATACGGCGGATGTACTGGCAATTCGGTAGGCAGAGGTTAATTTGTTTTTGCGTAAAGTGCCGCCAGTATCCACAAGGTCGGCAACCACATCAGCCAGTCCCATGCGAATGGATGATTCAACACTGCCTTCACGGACAAAAATTTCTGAAGCCTCAATGTTGTTTTTCTTGAGCCATTCTTCCAAAATATTTGGATATGATGTCGCAATTCTTAAGCCATTCACATCAGCAGGACTTTTAAAATTCTGGAGCAATTCATCGGGGACAGCCAAATCGAATGTGCACCCTGCAATTCCTAAATCAAGTTTTATATCTGGTTTTTCAAAAGCTGGGTCTTTGCCACATGTGTTTTCGGTGGCAACGTCACTGCCGATGATGGCTAAATCAACAACCTTTCTTTCCATGAGAAGCAAGGCATCAGCGGCGCGGACAAATTCCACACGGATTTTGGGGATGTTACCGTTGATATCAACCAGAACGCCTGTTTCGCCATCCTCTGCGAGCATAAAGCCTTTGGATTTTAAATACGCGATAATTGGATTTTTTAATTTTTCCTGTTTAGGTAGAGCAAGGGTCAGGCCGTTGAGGGAGGTTTGTGTTTGCATCGTCTTTATCTTTAATCTTTATGTTTTGTTGTTGTGTTATCAAAGTAATACAGTGATACAAATCTGTCAAGAAAGTTTTTAATGTTATATTGTAACAATATAAAAAATATGCATAGATGTCCAAAATGAAAGGCCAAGCTATGACGATCTTGAAAACTGAATCCATTACGGTGAAATACGGTGCATCATCGCCCACCTTGAAATTCCCTGATTTAACAGTGAATAAGAATGACAAGATTTTATTATTGGGCGACTCTGGTTGCGGGAAAACAAGTTTCCTGTCTGTGATTGCAGGGTTGTTGCAACCGACCAGTGGCAAAGTTTTTGTTCAGGATTGCGACATTTATAAACTGGGCGTACGGGAACGCGACCATTTGCGGGGAAAAACATTCGGGTTTGTATTCCAGACTTTGCATCTTCTTCCTTCTCTCACGATTGCACAAAATATCCTTCTGGCGGCGGATATGGCAGGGGTTATGCCACCCGCAGACAGACTGAAAAATCTTTTATCGTCCTTGGGGTTGTCGGATAAGGCGCATCATAAGCCGTCTGAGCTCAGCCAAGGGCAACAGCAACGGGCGGCTTTGGCGCGGGCGATTTTCAATTTCCCGGCGATGGTGATCGCGGACGAACCGACCTCCTCACTTGATGATAAGAACGCCAATATCGTGATGGATTTGCTGGAACAACAGGCGAAGGAGTCGGGGAGTGCCTTATTGGTTGCAACCCATGATCACCGCATTAAGGCCAGATTTGACCATGTGATTGATTTGACATCCGTATCCCAGAAAGAGGTGGCATAATGAATATAGTCTCTTTGGCCGTCAAAGGTCTGCAACATAAACCGCTGCACACCACACTCAGTATTCTGGCAACCATCATGGGGGTCGCCATGCTGACAGCAGTATTCCTGATCTCTGGCGGCATCAGTGATGGCCTGAAACGCAATAGCGGCGGCATTGATGTGGTAGCGGGCGCGAAAGGAAGTCCGTTGCAATTAATTTTATCAAGCGTGTATCATACCGATGTGCCGATCGGAAATATTGATATATCCGATTTCGATAATATTAAGCGTAACCCGATGGTGAGACAGGCCATTCCGATTGTGGTCGGCGATAATTTCAAAGGGTGGCGCGTTGTGGGGACAACCCCGGAATTCCTCAATCTCTATCAGGCCAAATTTGCAGAAGGTAATGTCTTCGCACAACCGTTCGAAGTTGTAGCGGGCGCAAATACCACGGTGAAAATGGGCGAAGAATTTGCCGCCCGTCACGGTTTTGCTGCGGATAGTGATGATGTGCATGATTTTCATCTCTATAAGGTCGTCGGGCGTCTCGCCCCAACGGGAACGGTGATTGATAGGTTATTGCTGACCCCGTATGTCAGTGTTCAACAATTACACTCCCATTTGGACGAAGATGAAAAGCATAATCATGATGAGGCTGAAGAAGAACTGGCCATGGCGCACCAAATCACTGCGATTTTGATCAAGGCCAAAAATGGGGCGGGTGTGATGAACCTCCCGCGTATGATCAACCATAATGAGCGGATGCAGGCGGCCAACCCCGGTTATGAACTGGCGCGCCTCTCAAAAAGTTTCGGTGTGGGCAGGGATGTTTTGAATGCGCTGGGGTTGTCGATCCTTGTCTTATCCGTCCTGATGCTATTTTCAACACTCGCGTCCTCCCTGACCGAACGCCGCCATGATATGGCTGTGCTGCGGGTACTGGGCGCATCTCCTGCTAAATTGTTTGCGACCTTAATGATCGAGGGGGTATTGGTTGCGGGGTGTGGTGCATTGATCGGGATTGCTGCGGGACATATTCTGGCTTATTCTTTGACTGGTCTGCTCGGAAGTTTTGAAGGCATTATTGTGCGCGGGGATTTTCTGACCCTTCATGCGTTTGATGTTGTCCTCTTCGTCATCGGCTGTGGCGCTGGGATTCTGGCAGCTCTTCCTGCAGCAATTTCTGCAGCACGGACAGACATTGCGCGGTTGTTGGTAAAGGGATAGGTCATATGAAACGGTTTTTATTGATATGTTGTTTTATGGCGTTCATGCCAACACATGTCTATGCGCTGCAATATGAAGAAGGCGCAGATGCCCCGACACGAACTCTTGAAGATTTTATCAAGGATTATGTTGATATTCCAAAAGGTGGTCTGGACTGGAAGGTTCTGGGTAAAACAAAGGTCATCAATGTGGAAACCAAGGATGAGCAAGGGATGGATCTGGTTTACCAGAAACCCGAATTTCCTGAAGAGGTCAAGGCTTTAGATAAAACCAAAATCCGTATCAAGGGGTATATGTTCCCACTGGATTCAGATGAACAACAAAGCCAATTCCTGTTTGGCCCGTTTCCCCTGAATTGCCCGTTTCAGTATCATGTGAGCCCCGCACTGGTGATCGAAGCGCATACAGCCAAAGATTTTCCGATCAAATTTTCCTATGACCCGTTGATCATTGAGGGTACACTGGAACTTGTTCCGGAAGATAAAGATCTCTCAACCTTTTATCGTTTGCGGGATATAAAACTGATTAAGGAATAAGGTTATATGACCCATCAAAAGGACATTTTAAAACAAGTTGCAGAATATTGTGCTGAAAAGGGAATTCGGTTTACGGAGCCGCGCCAATTTGTTCTGGAAATTATTGCAAACGCCCAAAAGCCGATCGGGGCTTATGATGTGCTTGCCGAACTGGGCAAGAAAATAGATAACCCCAAACCGCCGACGGCTTACCGCGCCATTGAATTTCTATCCGAACACGGCTTTATTCATCGTATTGAAAGCCTAAACGCCTATGTGATTTGCCACAGTGATCATCTGCACCAAGGATCACAATTCATGATCTGTGATGACTGCGGCACAGTTGTTGAAACCCATCTTTGCCATCTGCCCCAACCATTGATCAGCAAAACTGTTGAAGCTGGCTTCCACCTCGCCCGCTGGAATGTCGAATTGCATGGGCAATGTGGAAAATGTTATCAAGGGTGAATGTGCAGTGCCCTTACAGTGTTATGTTGATGAGAGTTCTGACGGAGAATGTAAGCATACAGTTGTTATGGCAGGCTATATTTTAGAAGAAGAGCTATGGAAAGAATTTAGTTCAGAATGGAATGATACACTAAAATCTCAAAATAGGACTTTCTACCATTCTAACAATAAAATATATAATTCTACAAAATCGAAAATAAAGGCTGAAGCACTTTATCGTGTAATAGAAAAATATATAAATTCTTCGATCTATGTAAGTGTACATATCCCAACATATAGAAATATTATAAATAAATACCCATTCTCTCAATCTTTGAAGGAGTTACCTAATTTTAAAGTGCTGAATGATCCCCACTTGTTTATGTACCAAGCTTTTTTTGAACTTGCATTGTGGGATGTCGAAAAGCTGGGTATTACGGAGCCAATCAATTTTATTTTTGATGATACTTCTAAGTACAAGCGCTTAATTACAGATGCGTTTAAATATACATTTTACTCTGCAGAAAAGCTCGGAATACCTGTAGATAAACTAGGGGCATTTCCCGCCTTTATGGATGATAAACTTAATGCGCCTTTGCAAGCCGCTGATTTATTAGCAAGGATGATTAGAACTGCTCTTGTTAATGGAAATGATTGGGATGGCTCAAAGATGCCGTGGAAGAAAAGTAAATCAGTTTATTGTTTAAATGTAGAATTGGACGAGAGGTATTTTTTAAACAGATTTGATCAGTCTTTTTCTAAGCAAAATATGGATGTTTATGAGATATATAGCAACAGTTCCAATAACTAGATTGCATGATGCAAGATAATTTTTATAGTTAGAGTAATGCTCAGCGAGTATAAAACACTCTTTTTATTTGTACTTTTGTTGCAGAATTTCAGATTGAAGCTCATAAACCCATTGCAAAATAAGGGTGTTCTCCTTATGTGTAAGTATGACATTTTCAGAAAACATTTTAGAATTTATTACCCATTTCGAAAACAGCCTTAAAGACGATAGTTTTGTGAAGCTCTCGCTTGACCATTATAAGGGGGGCGAAGAGGGTCTAAAGTCTATTCATCTGCGCCGCATTTTGATTAAGCGGGAAGAAAAGCTGAGCTTTACATATCGTTATAAAACCCGCGACATTGTTAAAAATTACGGGAAGATTGATGCGGTTTTAAATATCCATGAAGCTTTGCAAAACGGGTTTGAATTGGGGGCGCTCTGCACAACGTCGTTCGATCTGATCCTTGATAAAAAATCATTGAAACGAAAATCCCCAAGCCACAAAGAACAACCCTCCCTCGACCATGACCGCAGCAAAGCCAGATTGATCGCGCCAGAGGGGAAGGCTTATCTGCAGGCGTTAGGCATTACAGACGCCACGGGACATGTCTTTAAAAGCGGACAGGATAAATTCCGCCAGATTAACAAATATGTTGAAATCCTTGGTGGTCTTATCAAGCATATCCCTGCCGACAAGGTGAAAAAGATTGTCGATATGGGGGCGGGGAAAGGATATTTGACCTTTGCCCTTTATGATTATTTGGCGGGCGCTGGGTTTCAGGCAGAGGTGATCGGTGTTGAATATCGCGCTGATCTGGTTGATCTTTGCAACAAAATTGCTGCAGATACGGGCTATGACCGTTTGAAATTTGCCGAGGGTACCGTCATGAATTTTGATTGTACCGATGCCAATATCGTCATCGCCCTCCATGCCTGCGACACCGCAACCGATGATGCAATTTTCAAAGGTATTCAGGCAGGGGCAGAATTAATTGTGGTTGCCCCCTGTTGTCATAAACAAATCCGCCGCGAGATGGAAGGGTATCCCGTCCAGAATGAGTTGGATTTCTTAATGAAGTACGGAACATTCGTTGAGCGTCAGGCTGAGATGGTGACGGACGGTCTCCGTGCGCTGATCTTGGAATATTGCGGCTATTCAACCAAAGTATTCGAATTCATCTCCGACGCCCATACCCCGAAAAACGTCATGATTGTGGGGACGCGCAATCATTCATCAGAGGGGCGCGATCCAGCCATTTTGGGCAAAATAAAATCCACCAAATCCTTCTTCGGAATAGATCAACATCACTTGGAAAGACTTTTGGGGATTTAAAAAACCGAACAATCCAAGGATGATAATCACTCTCGTTCTTAAAGCGAGCCATCTTATTCTTTTGATTTATTGCAATAGTCTCATGGTTGCAAAAATGCAATTTTTACGATTATTCAGAAATAAATGTGCACAAAAGTTTTTTTTTAAAATTTTTTAAACATTTTCTATGGAGCAACGCAACAAAATGGTGCATCATGTGAAATCTTGTTTTAAAATTTAGTCAGTTATTAAGATACCAATGTATGCCAATCTGAAAACAATTGCTCTTTCTTTAATCATACTCACGCTTGTGGGGAGCGTCTCTGTTTTTGCGGCAGAGTCTGGTTATAGCTCTGCCTCAGTTGGGCGATCCTATGATAGCTCCGAAGTCAGTGCGCAGACTGAAGCCCAACAAAATATTTCAGAGATATTTAATAATCTAGAGACTGTTGGGAGTAGCTATAACGGTGGCGGAAGTTCTGCAGCGGGTTTGGCTCTTGTTGATTCTGCATGTCGTGCCGCCATCGAACGTTCTATGAAGGCCAGATTATTTTTAGGAATGAAGGATTCTCTCACCCCTTCTGTTGTTCTTCCTTCCGCCGTTGATGCTTATGTGAGTCAAAAAGTTCGCAACTTCGGTCAAGGGGCGATGAGCCAGCTATGCGCGGCACTGAAAGGTGAGACCATTCAATCCCCTGAGTTTTCTCAGGATATGAAAGACAGTCTTAGAAACGAGTTTATTCCTCAAATTTTGTCCTTTGGGCAAGATATGGCGCATAGTAGCGGTATTCCGTTCCTCTCCCGTCTTGAGATTGAGATGGGAACATCTCAAAAAAGCCTCATCGGCTCAATCACTTCTGTTCAGCCATTGTGGCAGGACGAGAATGATCTTCATCATGTTTTTGCACAATTATCATGGTATAAAGCCCCTGACACTGTTTCTGACAACGGCGAAGCCACACAATATGATACTTATAATGCTGGTATGGCCTATCGCTATTTGACCCCAGATAAAAATTATCTGTATGGGGCCAATATGTTTTTTGACTATGCCCCACATAAAAATCATACACGAATGAGTCTGGGTGTTGATGCGCGGACATCTCAACTTGCTGTCTCTGCTAACCGTTATATACCGCTTTCCACATGGAGAAGTGTTGATACGTATGACGAAGAGCGCGCTGCGGCTGGTTGGGATACAGAAATTCGCGGGCAAGTGCCAGAACTGCCGAGTTGGACTGGAATTGTAAAAGGCTATCAGTGGGATGGGTTTAATGAGGGGAGCAAATTATATGGAGCGCAGGCCGCCGTTGAATATTCCCCTGTTCCTGCATTTGCCGTGCGGGTCGGTGTTCGTGATGAATCGGAGGGGGCGGCCTCTCTGGAGGGGGCTCTTCGTTTCAATTGGAGATTTGATCAACCCCAAGATCTTCAATTCAAACCAAGAACGGAATTGGCCTCTGTTGCCGACTATGTGTATGAAAAAGTACAACGCGAAAATATTATTCGGGTCAAACAGCGTCGTAAGGCATCCTCAAAACTGACTGTTATTGAAACGACAGGGGCGAATTCCGCGATTGAGACGACTGGTTCAAGCTCACTTAGCGTAGGGCAATCATTGCTGATGCCGGTCACTGTGACGACAGCCAATTCCGTGGGCGCAATTTCCCGCCTTCGTTTCAGCGATGGGTCGGTGTTGACATCGGGGCAGAATACCCAAGTTAGGGTTGAACCTAATCTGATCACCCTGATAACTGGATCTATCCAATATGTGAATAATGGCATTGTCCAAAATATCATTGTTCCGGGCGGAACAATTGCCCTTCATGGAACGGATCTGGATGTTGTATCAAACGGTGTGGACTCAACTGTACGCTTGCGTGATGGATCTGTTACTTTCACAGGAAGCGTTTCCGGATCAGCCACATTGGCTCCGGAACAAATGGCGCAATCGATTACTGGGATTGTTGGTACTGTTGCAACAGGATCGGCTACTTATATTACGCATACCGATACAGTTAGTACGCAGATCGACCGCATTGCCGACCCACAAAATGGCCCTAAAGTTTCACCTTATCCTTATGAGGCTCCAAGAATTGTTTCAGACAACATGTCGATTGGGGGATCTATTGAGTTCGGGCTAAGGTTTAATGATGCTGTGACAGTGTCAGGCGGCACGCCTCAACTTGCGTTCACAATTAATGGAACACCGCGTGTTGCAAATTATGTTAGCGGTAGCGGCACAAAAGATCTTCGATTTAACTATACTGTTCTTGCCCCGGACGTCAGCGCAACAACGCTTACTGTGAATGGCCTCAATAAAAACGGCGCATCGATCATGGGGAATGGTAAAGATGCTGTGACGACCATTGCTGATGTTACCCTGTCGCTTTCTAGTGGTGGTGGTGACGTTATTGCGCCAAGCGGATATACGGCTGCGTTTACAACATCCCCTATCAATGATTCAAACGTAACTGCTGCAGCTTTCACAATATCGTCTGCAGAAGTTGGGGCAACATATTCTTATACAATTAGCAGCTCGGGCGGCGGCGCAAACGTGACTGGTAACGGGACGGTGTCTACCACCACTCAACCCGTCACAGGTATCAATCTGACGGGGCTTGCTGACGGAACGTTAACAGTTTCTGTGACGCTAACTGATTCAAGTTCAAATGCAGGCACTGCAGTTACAAACACGGTCTTGAAAAACACTAGTGCGCCTGCGGGCTATTCCGTGGCCTTTACAACTGATCCTGTCAATAATAGTAACAAATCCGCTGTTGCCTTTGATGTATCGGTTGCGGAGGTCGGCTCAACTTATAGCTATACAATTACCGATGGAACGACAACCATTGGCCCATTTACTGGAACAATTACAACTGCCACACAGTCCTTCACGGGGATTGATGTGTCTAGTCTGACGGATACAACATTAACAGTTTCAATGACCTTAACGGATGCAGGAAATAATACAGGAATTGCGGCAACTGACACAGTTGTAAAAGACATCGTAGCCCCTACCATCGTGTCTGTGACAGTTGTAGATGGAACTTATGAGCCATAGGCATAGACTATCTTAATTTTATTTAAACGCAGGGTTAGCAAAGTTTGCAGAGTGGAATTAAATAACTCTTACAAACTTTGCCAACCCTGCGTTTTTAAATGTCTGATTTGTAATTGGGGTAACTTTAGAATCGATTCGATTCTAAAGCAGTTTTGAATAGCCATTAGGTGAGTTTTGGAAACTAAAGTCTCCCATTTTGCTCCCAAATATTGGTATAATTCTGAAATTTTATTGTTATTAAAGTTGTCCCCATTTCCCACAGCCCCTCTTAGAAAACTGATTCAATTCAATTTTTACGGAGAGTCTTGAGGGAGCGGGGGTTGCAGAATTTGTTTTTTTAGCGCAAGACTTCTTGCATCTCAGACACGAGATATAGTAGGTTAATGAGTAGGACAATCACAACAGGTTGTGTTTTCGATACAATCTGACCTCATTGGAAATTAGTTATTTTATTACAAAAAACTCGCACGAAGCGAGTTAAGGGGAGTTTAAGTCATGTTTGATGTTGCACAAATGGAACGCGGAAATCGGATCACAATTGATAAGTCTCGCGATTCAAGATTAACACCATTCGGTATTGCCACCTTGGTGGACCGTTATTTGATGCCTGAAGAAGGCCCACAGGATTTATTCGCGCGTGTTGCCATGTATTATGGCGACGATTCTGCCCACGCACAGCGCGTTTATGACTATATCTCGAAATTGTGGTTTATGCCCGCGACACCAATTCTGTCAAATGGCGGCACAAGCCGTGGTTTGCCGATTTCCTGCTTCCTGAATGAAACAAACGACTCTCTGGAAGACATTGTCTCCCTCTGGAACGAAAATGTCTGGTTGGCCTCCTTGGGCGGCGGTATCGGCTCATACTGGGGCAATGTTCGCTCGATTGGTGAAAAGGTTGGTCGTAACGGAAAAACATCTGGTATCGTTCCGTTTATTCGCGTTATGGATTCTTTGACCCTTGCGATTTCCCAAGGCTCCCTCCGTCGTGGATCGGCTGCGATTTATCTGCCGATTGACCATCCTGAAATCGAAGAATTTCTTGAAATTCGCCGCCCGACTGGTGGTGACCCTAACCGTAAAGCATTAAACCTTCACCACGGTATTCTGGTGCCTGATGCCTTTATGCACGCTGTTGCAAATGACGAGGAATGGGCGTTGCGTTCACCAAAGGACAAAGCGATTATCTCCCGCGTGAAAGCACGCGATTTGTGGGTACGCCTTCTGACCGCCCGCATTGAAACAGGTGAGCCATATATCATCTATATCGACCATGTGAATAGCAGTATCCCTGAACATCACAAAATGGCTGGACTGAACGTCAAGATGTCCAACCTCTGTTCTGAAATTACTCTGCCAACTGGCCGTGACCATTTGGGTAATGACAGAACGGCAGTTTGCTGCTTGTCTTCCTTGAACCTCGAAACATTCGAAGAATGGCATGATCACCCGACCTTTATCGAAGACGTGATGCGTTTCCTTGATAACGTGTTGACCGACTTCATTGAAAAAGCACCGGACTCCATGA
>MEMI01000028.1:23979-24921 GCA_001767915.1 Alphaproteobacteria bacterium RIFCSPHIGHO2_02_FULL_46_13
TCCTCCAATCAAAAATGATCCCGATGGAAGGTGTAATGGCAAAAGTCTGGAACCGCAAAATGTTCCAACATATTAAACGTCAGGCTGATGATGCGTCCGTGAAACTGGCGCATGAACGCGGGGCTTGCCCTGATGCTGCTGATTACGGCGTCATGGAACGGTTCTCCAATAAAATGGCGATTGCTCCGACGGCCTCGATCTCGATCATCTGTGGCGGCGCATCCCCGGGGATTGAACCGGTTGCGGCAAATGCCTATACCCACAAAACATTGTCCGGATCATTTGCAGTGAAATCTCCATACTTGGAAAAACTCCTCCGCGAAAAAGGTATGGATAACGAAGATGTCTGGTCATCCATCTATACCAACGAAGGGTCTGTCCAACATCTGGATTTCCTATCTGCGGATGAAAAAGACGTTTTCAAAACAGCCTTCGAAATTGACCAACGCTGGTTGATTGAACATGCGGGCGACCGGACACCATTTATTTGTCAGGCACAATCCCTGAACGTGTTCTTGCCAGCGAATGTCAGCAAAGCTGAATTGCACAAAATTCACTGGGATGCATGGGCGAAGGGTGTCAAATCACTCTATTACTGCCGTTCCAAATCCATTCAACGGGCTGAAAGTGCCGCCAGCTGGCACCGCACGAAAACAGCCAATGATGCGTCTGAGGCAGCTGCCGCCGCGCATCAACAATTGGAACTCGGCGAAGAACCAAAAAAATACGAAGAATGCCTTGCCTGCCAATAAAATAATTCTATTTCATATTTTACTGCGTACCCCAAACCCCGATAGCAATATCGGGGTTTTTTCAAAAGTATTTTCTTTATTGAAATGGGCAAGCTATACTCCCCTCAATGAGGGGATCAAATTTGTATCATGTCACCACTTATCACAGATGAAATCAGAAATGCTCTTTGGGGCTGTGTCGAGATTCCCC
>MEMI01000028.1:24933-29730 GCA_001767915.1 Alphaproteobacteria bacterium RIFCSPHIGHO2_02_FULL_46_13
AACGCTCTTTTCTGATCCCGCTTATCCTTATTCCAATCATTATTTATACAATCCCGAGTACGGGTGTTTATGAGGGAAAATCGTTCGATTGGCAGGCCAGTCTGATGCTCATCCAAATCATTCTGGGCACGGGCGTGTTCGCGGCAATGATCTATTTCTTTAAAGCCAAACATGTGACAGCAGACGATCTCCGTAAATGTTTGACCGGATATAATTGGCTCAGTCTATCGGCTTATGTGGTGAATATTCCGCTTATCCTTCTGGCGGTCTTCGGGATCAACACATGGGATGATGTGTTCGCGATGATGATATTGGTGACGCTTTATAGTTATAGTTTTCTGGCGTATATGATTGCGCGCATTTTAAAAATTCATATTTTTTTAGGCATCGGTTTCGCTCTGGCAGATTTAATGATGGGCGAGATTATTCGCAACCTAACAACTTATTTTATGCTTCACCATTTTTGAGATTTCACATGAAGATTGCTTATTGTATTACACGGATGGACGAAATCGGCGGAGCGCAAATTCATTTGCGTGATATTGCTCTTGCCTTTCAAAAACAAGGTCATGATATTTCGATTTTGTCGGGATCATTGGGTGACCTGACCGATCATCTGGCGGCTGCGGGGATTAAGATATATCATGTGCCGTCCCTCAAACGCTCGATCCATCCTTATTATGATGTCCTGGCGCTGTTCCAGATTTCAAAATTGCTTTTCAAAATAAAACCGGATGTGGTGGCGTGCCACTCATCCAAAGCAGGACTTTTGGGGCGGTTGGCGGCTAAAATATGCGGCATAAAATCTGTTTTCACGGCTCATGGATGGGCCTTTACCGAGGGCGTATCTCCGAACACTGCAAAAATCTATCGCGTGCTTGAGAAATGGGCATCCAAAATCACAACGCATATTATTACGGTCAGTCAGTATGATAGAGATTTGGCTCTCAAATATAAAATCGCCCCGCCTGAGAAAATGACAGTCATTCATAATGGGGTTCCGGATATTTCATATGAAGGCCGCATGATTTCCGGAGATCACAAACCGCTTAAATTATTGATGGTGGCGCGGTTTGGTGGACAGAAGGATCATAAATTACTGTTATCTGCCTTAAAAAATTGTAGTGATCTTGATTGGGAACTCGATCTGGTCGGGCGAGGGGATGCGCAAGAATTTATAGAATATTGCATTGAAAATAATATTCAGGATCGCGTCAATTTCTTGGGCGAGCGCAATGATGTCGCTGACCTTCTGAAAGAGACAGATGTCTTCCTGCTGATTAGCCGTTGGGAAGGCTTGCCGATTAGTATTTTAGAAGCGATGAGAGCCTCCGTCCCCGTGATTGCTTCCGATGTCGGCGGTGTCAAAGAATCAGTAATGGATGGTCAAACAGGCTATCTTGTTCCAAGGGGTGATGCTCAAGTTCTTGAGCAACGTCTCCGCACTCTCATGAATAATAAGAGCGAGGCAGCTTCGCTCGGAGCCAGAGGGCGCAGGGTCTATGAAGAGAATTTCTCTTTCGATGTAATGATCAAAAGTACATTTAATGTGTATTCTTTATGCTGACAGATAAAAGAAAACCCCCGATCGCGTTAGGGGCGCAATCGGGGGAAGTGGGTTGAGGGCGCACTAGGGATTGGGGTAAGGGCGTGCGGCCTCAATTGGGAAACGGGTTCATTTATTGCGCGACGGATCTCACACGCTTTTTGTCGATATACATGCTCTTGTCTGCTTCAGCAAAAATGGCTTCTGCTGTGTCGCCTTTCATGTAGGGCTTCATCCCGACGCTTGCGTGAATGGCAATATTCTGACCATTCCATGACAGAGTCAGATGGTTCAATTTCCATGCAATATTCTGAACGCGGGTGAGCAATAATTCCGGAGTTGAATCGGTCATCAACAAAACAAATTCATCACCGCCAAGTCGGGAAGCCGTATCCATGACACGAATTTCATGAGCTAAAATTTTGGCAACCAATTTAAGACATTCATCGCCCGCTTGGTGGCCATAGGTATCATTAATGGCCTTGAAACTGTCCAGATCGATGACAACCAATACACCGCCGATTGATTTACCTCTGCGGGTTCTATCCAGTTCGCGTGCAAAATTATCTTCGAACCCGCGACGATTTTTAAGCCCTGTCAAAAGGTCTGTCGTTGCAACCATTTCCAGTTCAGCCAATTGGAATTTCAATTGTTCAATTTGAATACGGCTGGCCTCTAATTCCGCTTGGGTTTGGTTGAGCATGGTGACCGTTGCCCCTAAGACACGTTCAACAGCCTTATAAGAGGGGTTGGACTCGGTCATATTCATGGCGGCCAGTGATTCTGGCATTTTATTAACGGCGCCTTGGTTGGTGGAACTGTAAAGTGAAGTCATTTTTACCGCCTACTATGTTTCGTTTTCCCGATGATTGAAGCTTTGCGAAAGCTATGCCAGATCAAGATTTTTACTAATTTGTTGAAAAACAATGATTTTTCCGGTTGGGATTTCAGAAAAAATCAGGTAAAAAAGGATAGAAAACTCCTCATGTGGTTATTTTTGCCCTCAAACCCCTTTCGCGGGGCGGCAAAATTTTCCAGATTAAAGGTTTTCGCCCAATGGCAGCTGCGTCTGTAGCTAAATCATGCCGGATCATGTAAGATAGAGTTATGAGTTGTTTGAGGTTAAAAATGCCTGGGAAATCCTCCCCGAGACGCGTGTCCGTTTATCTATTATGTGCTGCTTTGACTGCGGGAACGATTGGTTCTCCTCAAACCGCGCATGCGGTTGATCTTGCCTCGCATAAGGCCATTTATGATATACGTATGAAATCTTCACAGACGGGATCTCAGGTGTTAGACGTACGGGGCAAGATGCTCTTTACCTTTAAAAAATCCTGCGATGGTTGGATTTCGAACCATAAATTCTCGTTGAATTACGAATATACAGGATCTCAACCGCTGGAAGTCGAATCGAAATTCACCAGTTTCGAAGGGTTCGGCGGAAAATTACTCAATTTCTCCTCAAGCCGCATCTCGAATGGCGAGCAGGATCAGGAATTGCGCGGACTTGCCACAATCTCTGACACTAAAAAAATTGCCCAGTTCTCAATCCCCGAGGATTTATCCTTTAAACTGTCTGACGCAACTCTGTTTCCGGCAGCACATACCATCAAATTGATCGAGGCAGCGGAGCAAGGTCAGAAGATCGTCAATGCAGAAGTCTTTGACGGCAGTGATGATAAAGGTCCTGTCGAGATTAACGCCGTGATTGGCAAGAAAACATTGCCTCAGTCAGACACCAAGCTAGATAAAGCTTTAACAGGTGGTGCAGGATGGGTCATGCGCTTGGCGGTATTCCCGAATAACAGTGATGATAACCAAACCACGTCCGATTACGAAATGACTATGAATATGTTGGAAAACGGGGTCATCAAAGACATGACCGTTGATTACCACAATTTTTCAGTGACCCAAAAATTGGTCGCGATTGAACCTCTTAAAGAAGATAAATGCGGAGCAGAATAAAATGATAAAACCAGATTTGGGCAAAGGCAAAAAAGTCATGATTGTTGAGGATAATGAACTCAACATGAAATTATTCCATGATTTATTAGAAGCCCACGGCGTTGAAACAATTCAGGCGCGTGATGGTAAGAATGTATTGGCCTTGGCGCGTGAACATAAACCAGACTTGGTGTTGATGGATATTCAGTTGCCGGAAGTTTCGGGGCTGGATATTACCAAATGGCTTAAGGAAGATGACGAATTAAAATCAATCCCTGTGATTGCCGTGACGGCCTTTGCGATGAAGGGCGATGAACAAAAAATCCGTGAAGGCGGGTGCGAGGATTATATCTCGAAACCGATCTCTGTGATCAAATTCATCGAAACCGTCCAAAAATATCTGATGCCAGCAAGCCCAGCTGATCCGGTTGATCCCGTTAACGTAGCTTAGGAATAGAAAAAAATGACAGCACGCGTTCTCGTGGTTGATGATATTTTGCCTAACGTCAAGTTGTTAGAAGCAAAATTGCGAGCGGAATATTATGACGTTGTCACGGCCCTCAACGGGCCGGAAGCTCTCAGAAAAATTGTTGAAGAAAGTCCTGACGTTGTCCTATTGGACGTGATGATGCCTGGCATGGACGGGTTCGAAGTCTGTCGCCAGATTAAAGCCAATCCGAAAATCGCCCATATTCCTGTGGTCATGGTAACTGCTCTGACTGATACCGAAGACCGCGTGCGCGGACTGGAAAATGGTGCGGATGATTTCCTCTCTAAACCCGTTAATGATGTTGCGTTGATGGCGCGTGTCAGATCACTGGTGCGTCTCAAAATGACCATTGATGAATGGCGCGCGCGTGAGACAACGGCGTCTCAATTGGGTGTTACTGATGACGGATCATCGGTGATGCAGCAGCCAGCGGACAGAGCCAATATTCTTCTGCTCGAAGACATGGAATTTGAAAGCACCCGTATCCGCGATACGCTTGCCAAGGATGAAAGCACTGTCACCCTTGTAAATTCAGGTGTTCAGGCGATTGCCGAGATTAACCAGAAAGAATTTGATCTGATTATCGTCTCCCTGAATTTAGGGAAAGAAGATGGTCTGCGTTTCTGTGCGCATTTGCGTTCCAACGAAAAATCACGGACGACCCCGATCATTATGCTGGCCGAAGAAGTTGATATGGCGCGTGTGGCACATGGGCTCGAGATAGGTGCGCATGATTATTTAATGCGCCCGATTGACCGCAACGAATTGCTCGCTCGTTGCCGCAGTCAAATTCGCCATAAACGATTCCAGGATAAGC
>MEMI01000029.1:0-23135 GCA_001767915.1 Alphaproteobacteria bacterium RIFCSPHIGHO2_02_FULL_46_13
TTACTGTTCCAGGGCCATCTCCAAAGTAGTTGGCATTGACCTGTCCAGTTACAGACTCAGTCCCGTCAGCCGCTACACCTGTCTCATCTATCGTGATCTGAGCATCGGTGACGCAGGGAACTGTGTCCAAGTCACGAACTTCGAGAGTTAAATTGGCGGTTGATGGGTCGCCATCATAATCGACCATTGTGTAGGTAAATTTATCTGTACCCAATGCTGTGTTCGCTGAAGCATAGTTATACGTTCCATTGGATGCGATGGTCAATGTGCCATATGCGCCGACCACAATCAAAGTACCGGTTGTAGGAACAGCGTGATTAACACCATTGAAAGAAACAGATGTCACATGGCCGAGACCATCAGTACCCGCATGGTCATTGGTCAAAACATTGCCGCCCACAGATAATTGATTGTTGCCGACATAGGCACCATCATTGACAGCCACAGGCGCATCATCAAGAACTTTTACAGTGATAACACCGTTCGCAGAATCACCATCGGCATCAGTTGCCTTGAAGCCGAAGCCCAAGGTAATGACGTCGTTCGGATTCGTTCCATCAGCGTGATCCAGCGCGCCGACTTGAGTATATTTATAAGTGCCATTTTCATTAATGGTCAGAGTAAAGACAACTTTGCCATTTGCTGTTCCAGTATAGACATCACCGGAGAGCGTAACTGTTACTGGCACGCCATGTGAAGTTAAAGCACCAGCTTTGAGGGATCCGCCAGATGCGAATGTACCTGTTGCATCAACTTTACCTGGGCCGTCACCATAATATTCAACAGACAAGATGCCTGTGACAGATTCTGTTCCGTCAGCCGCAACACCGGTTTCATCAAGAACGGTTTCGCCGTTTGCAACAAGCGGAATGGTATCGAGATCACGGACTTCGAGTGTTAAATTAGCCGTTGATGAATCGCCATCATAATCAACCATTGTGTAGGTAAATTTATCTGTTCCAAGGGCTGTATTGGAAGATGTGTATTTGTAAGCCCCATCCGCACCAATCGCCAATGTTCCATATGTGCCAACAACAGTCAGAACGCCCGTCGCAGGAACAGTATAATTTGTGCCATTAAAAGATACGGTGGTGACATGACCGAGACCGTCAGCCCCAGCGTTATCATTCGTCAAAACATTGCCAGATACAGACAATGTATTTTGAGCAACATAGGTACCATCATCAACAGCCACAGGGCCGTCATCATAGACATTAATTGTGATGCTTGTTTGAGCGGTATCACCATCTACATCCGTTGCAGTCACACCAAACACCAAACCGACAGAGTCGTTCGGGTCATTCGAATTGGCGTGATCAAGTTCTTTTAATTGAGTGAAGGTATAGGCACCTGTTGACGGATCAAGCGTCAATGTAAAGACAGCAACGCCATTTGCAGTTCCTGTGTAGGTGTTACCAGCCAAGGATACAACAACCTCAACGCCATGTGAGGTCAAAGGATATTGTGACGTAAAGGTTGTGTTGAGTGTCAAAGCACCAGGGCCGTCACGACCATAGCTAACAGGCACCACACCAGAAACAAAACCGATATTTGTTTCGTCAACCGAACCGATTGCACTTCCGAGAACTGGTTTATCATCTGGAGCCCCCAGAGTGCCAACCACATAAGGAGAGTTCAGTTCAGGAGCGCTATAATTCAAGGATGTTGCAGCAATCGGCCCGATAGGATTTTCAGTACCGAAATTAGCGCCATCAATATAACTACCAAAGCCGTAACCACGGCTTGAACCAGATACAGCACCAGCATCACCACCAGCCGCAGGTTCAATATTAGCAACATCAGCGCCGCTAGCTTGCGCCACCTTGGCGACATCTTTTGCAGCAGCACGCGCAGATGATTCTTCGCCAGCCGCAGGCTCAACATCTGGTGCGACCTCACGAAGACCTGATTGTGGCGCGGACGCGACCACTGCCTCAGCAGCATTTGGAACCTCAACCAATTTGCAAGATGTCAGCAAGGCATTTGAATCAATTGTTGCACCATCGGCGAGTGTCATTGCAGGAGGAAGTTCAGAATTCACCGCAGAGAAATAATTGTTCAGAACCAGAACGCCACCATCTTTAAAGGTCAACAAAAGATTGTGACCGGATTGTGCAGCGTTTACGCCATCCAGTGTGAAACCAAGTTTATACTCATGGCCAGATTCAATATTTTTTGTAAGGATTTGTCCCGCTTTAGGCTCCTCAAGAGTAATGACGCCATCAGCTTGAGCGGCAACGAAATCGACGCCGCCTTTTTGTGCCAATTGATCACGCAATTGGTCAGGGTAAATGATTGTGTTATCTGAAAGTTGAATGAGAGTGTCACGTCCGCATGATTTTGCGGAGTCGGCCAATTCATTGAAATCGGCAATCGCGACTTTTGATCCGTCACGGAAGGAAATCTCTAACTCGCCCTTGGCGGTCATCTGCATAGATGAGATCGAGTCTTGCGAGAAAGCAAGTGTGTTCACTTGGCCTGGTTGGAGTTGAAGCGGAATATCAAATATTTTATTGGCATTGGTTGATCCAACATTGTTTACATCTTTTGGCATTTCTGCACTCCCTCAGGTTTAAGACTCGCCCCACACTCAATCCCATGCGGAATTTACAGTATGGTTCGCAGTTACTAAAAAAACTCTAATAAGCTAGGATATATACAATATACCAGCACACCCGTCAACAATTATGTTAATAATCTTTTAAGACTTAAGAATATACGGATTTATGGCGCCGGATTCAATAATATTCGCACATTGAGAAGCCCATTTTTGATGATTTTACAGTTGATAAAATTATCATTTTTCAATTTAAAGCTTGCATTATGGGTTTTGTTTCGATACGCTCCAACCATGATCTCGGTACAATCCTTGTGCCACACGGACAAACCGTGCGGTAGGAGGGTGATGTACCGAGGTCTTTTTTTATGGCTTTTAAACATTTTTTCCGGTTCGTGTGTCCACGGATAAATTTGTTGATTTTACACATCCTTGCATGTTAATGTTATGTTAATAAATATGAAAAAAGTATTAACAAGTTAAAATGATTAATACAAAGGTGTGAAAATGACGAATTCAAGACGCAGGTCAGATATTGGTTCACAGAACCCAAACCTTTCAACTGGTGAGGATGATTTACAAAAAACCGATCCGATTGAGAGGCGCTATCAAACGCTTCTTACACAGCATCTCAGCAATCTTAATGCGCAGATTGACCTATCCCACGCGAACGCAAAGCTTCGCGCTGAAAATGAACGTTTAAAAGAAGACGTTAGTGCACTTTATAGAAAAGCATACTTCGATGAATTAACCGGCTTACCTAATCAACGCCTTTTGAAAGACTCATTTGATCAAGCGGTTGCAACAGGTGACAACATTGTTCTTCTGTTTATTGACCTCAATAAGTTCAAATACATCAATGATACCTTTGGTCACCACATCGGAGATGAGGCCCTAAAACTAGCCTCTAATACTCTAGCATCACTCACCCGATCAACCGATGTGATTGCCCCTATCTATGAGGTCAGAAAAAACCCTCAGAACCATTTGCCAGTAAGGTATGCAGGGGATGAATTTATCATTCTGTTTAGAGGCACGACCTTAGAAGATCTTCAGAAAAAAATCTCCGACGTCAAAAATGCCTTCTCTACACTCACTCTTAATGTTGGTGACACTAAAATCCCAGTTAATGCAAGCATTGGTGCCTATGAATACCAAAAAGGTGATACACTGGATCACTGCAAAAAGCAGGCCGATATTGCAATGTATGCAGAGAAAAAATCGAGCAAATTAGACTCAACATCCCTTCCCTTCGGGCGCTTTGCCGGATATATCCTGCCAGCCTCAACCGGATATGTACCAACGACAACGGGATATTCTCTTATTCCTCAATACAATGCCCCCAAAGTCGAACCGTCATAAAATTTTATTACCCGACTTATAAGACAAATTGTATATATTCTTTAGAGTGCAGAAACCTCTGTAGTCCTATACTTAAGAATGAGTGTGGACAACGGAGTACATTGTGGGCGACAAACAAAAATCAAATCTTCTGATTACAACTTTAAAACATGAACTGATCCAAGCCAGAGAAGAGGCCAAACATTGGGAACTTCTGGCAACAACAGATGATCTGACGGGTCTTCATAATCGGCGTATGTTGTATGACGTCGATAAGAAAATTTCAGAACGGCGCAGCACAAGCAATAGCAATGAATTGACCTTGCTGTTTATCGACCTTGATGATTTTGGCAAGCTCAATAAGAAATTCGGGGATGATGTGGGTGATGAAGCCTTGCGGTTATTGGGCAAAACCATTCGTAAAAACATCCGCGAGACCGATATTGCCATCCGCAAAGGTGGTGACGAATTTGTGATCATTCTGATGGGAAGCACACCGGAATTGGCAAGCGAGACGGTTGTTAAACGTCTGCAATTGATGTTGGACGGCGAATTGTCATTAAGGATCGGAGATAACAACATTCCCATCCGCGGGAGTATCGGAGTGTTCTCGTACGATCAGAGTGTCAGTCCTTTTGAAAATCTGAAACAGGCAGATGAATTGATGCGGATTCAGAAACTGGCCAGAAAAGCATCCATGGTCAATCCGCCTGTGCAAAACATCACCCTTTAAGAGTCATTTACCCCGAATGCTATAGACTTCGAAAAACATACATTTTATTATAAACACATTAACTGTGTTTATAAGGAATACTATTTTGAAAGTTAGTAAATCAAACACCATGATGGTGGTGTTGCAGCAAGAATTGATCCGCGCACAGGAAGCCGCAAAGCAATGGCAAATTCTGGCGATGACCGATGATCTGACAGGGCTCTATAATCGTCGGATGATTTATGAACTGGATAAAGAAATCGGCGAACGTCGTAACCTTAGCCTGTCACGTGAAGTGGCGCTTTTATTCATAGACCTTGATGATTTTGGTAAAATCAATAAAGACTTCGGGGATGATGTGGGTGATGAAGCTTTACGACTTGTCGGAAAAACCATCCGCGAAAATATCCGTTGTGAAGATATTGCCATCCGCAAGGGCGGGGATGAATTTGTGATTATCCTGATCGGATGCACAGAACATCTGGCAAACGGAAGTGTTGGAAACCGCCTGAATCTCATGCTGAATGGCGGCTTATACCTGAACCATGCCAATGTCAGTATCCCGATACGGGGGAGTATGGGCGTGTTCGATTATAATGATGACATCACACCCTTTCAAAATCTGAAACATGCCGATGAACTAATGCGCGCCCAGAAAAAAACCCGCAAAGCCGCTAAATCTGCCGCAGCCAATTCGGATGATAATAAGGCATCTGTTTAGAAATATAAAAGCTTTAGCCTGGCAAATCGAGTCCGCGTTCGCGGTCTATTCTTGCTGTCATATCTGTCCGATATTCCGCTACAGCCTCTGAAATCCGAAGTTTATCACCCTCCCCTATATCCGCCCCAGGGGTCAGCAAAGCCTGAATATCCTTTGGGAGGACACTGACTGGGCATCCTTGATCCGAAGCATTGTTATTAAACTCACCCTTCAACTCCATATCCAATTGAGTGGATGTTTCAGGCGTTGCCCATCTTGGGGGAGTCAAACGACCAGATAAAAGAACCATGTAAACCTCCTGTTTCGATAATCATGGATTATACAAATCCCTGATCCAAAACGCAATAAAAAACCCCGCAATTGCGGGGTTTTTGATATTTTATGATGCCGCCTGAATTTTCGGCTTCTGATCAGCTATTTTGATATGCAGATCGCGCATTTGCTCAGGTGTTGGTTCAGACGGTGATCCCATCATCTGGTCTTCGTAGGCGCCGTTCATCACGAAGGCATAGACTTCGCGGAGGTTCGGTTCATCCGCCAGAATCATTACCATACGGTCAATCCCGAAGGCACAGCCACCGTGGGGTGGTGCGCCGTATTGGAAGGCGTTTAACATCCCGCCGAATTTTTTCTCTAATACTTCGCGTGGGTAGCCAGCAATTGCAAAAGCTTTTTCCATGATGTCGGCGCGGTGGTTACGAATGCCACCAGAGCAGATTTCAAAACCGTTACAAACGGCGTCATATTGCATCGCTTTGATGGTCAATGGATCTTGGTTATTCAATGCATCCAACCCACCCTGCATCATCGAAAACGGATTATGAGAGAAATCAATTTTTCCTGTTTTCTCATCCATTTCATACATCGGGAAGTCAACAACCCAGCAGAATTTGAAGGTGTTCAATTCGCGATTGCCCATGTCATCGCAGATTTTATCACGCGCTTTACCCGCCATTTTTGCGGCTTTATCGGCTTTGTCACAGACAAAGAATATTGCGTCGCCGTCTTTCATATTGGTGAGGGCAAACAATTCTGCTTGAGCTTCGGCAGGGACAAATTTCGCAATCGGGCCTTTGCCTTCGCCAGCTTCGCGGAGAATATACCCCAAGCCTGGTGCGCCTTCACCGCGCGCCCAGTCATTGAGTTTATCGAAGAAGGAGCGTGGTTTATCACCGACAGATGGCGCCACAATCGCACGGACAACGCCGCCCTTTTCAATGACGGATTTGAAGGCGTTAAAAGTGACGTCACCACGTTTGAAGACCGATGTCACATCTTGGATAAACAATGGATTCCGAAGGTCAGGTTTGTCTGACCCGTATTTCAACATCGCTTCATCCCATGTCAAATGCGGCCATGGGGTTGGAGTGACTGATTTTTTAGTGCCTGTCCATGCAGAGAATTCTTCGAACATTCCGCCGATGACATCTTGCATGGTGTTGAAGACATCGTCTTGAGTGACGAAAGACATTTCAACGTCCAATTGATAGAATTCCGCCAAGCGATCCGCACGACCATCTTCGTCACGGAAGCATGGAGCGACTTGGAAATATTTATCAAACCCAGAGACCATCAATAATTGTTTAAATTGTTGCGGGGCTTGCGGCAACGCATAGAATTTACCCGGATGCAGGCGGGATGGAACGAGATAGTCACGCGCACCCTCTGGTGAAGACGCCGCCAGAATCGGGGTATTAAATTCCTGAAAATCTTTTGCCCACATGCGTTTGCGGAGAGATGCGATCATATTGTTACGCAGACGGACACGGGAGTGCATGCCGTCACGGCGCAGGTCAAGGAAGCGGTATTTAAGGCGCAAATCTTCGCCCGCATTGTCAGGGTCAGCCACTTGGAATGGCAGGACTTCCGCCGCAGATTGGAGTGTAGCTTCGGCGATATACACTTCAATATCACCTGTCGGCAATTTGCCGTTACGCATTTCATCAGGGCGGGATTTCACCTCGCCTGTCAGCGTGATAACCGATTCAACGCGCCATTTATTGGCCTCGGCCAACACAGGGCTATCCTGATTGACGACGCATTGGGTCAAGCCGTAAGTATCGCGCAGGTCGATAAACAAAACTCCGCCATGGTCGCGGATACGCGAAATCCATCCCGATAATTTAACGGTTTTACCAGAGTCAGAGAGGCGCAACGCGCCACAGTTATGAGTACGATATGCGTGCATTATAGTTACTTTCACAGCTAAAAATATGTTCAACCGCCTTTATAGCGATTGAACCAACTGATTCCAATTGTTTTTTAAATTCCCCGTATATTGTCATTTTTTCCGTTCCCCATGGGGTTTAACGGGGGTGGATCATCAGTTGGACGGGTGATTTTGGCATCTGTTTCCAGTGCATGGAGAATTTCCCCCGCCAAATTACCTAGTTCGTTTTCCAAATGCTTTAAAGTTCCGATGGTTTGGGCTTTATGGGCAAGGGGAAGCTCCGCCCATGTTTTATTGGCATTCAGATAAATTTCCATGAAAATGCGGTTCAGGCGCACATAATTGCGAACGCGCTGTGCCTGTAATTTCTCGGCGCGGCGTTGTTCATAGCCATCTTTACAGGCATTCATTGATGATTTTTGCTTACCTTCGGCTGTGCGGGGGCCAGTGGAGGCCAGCCATATTTTTTGCGCCCGCAATTTTGCGGATTGTTGAAGACATTTTTCGGGTGTCCATCCGCCCTGCTTCCCCTTTACGCCATGGGATGTCGGCAACGCTGTCATGGGGGTATTATAGGTTATTATTCCTATAATATCAAGGTTTTTCCCTCGCCCCTTGCGGAGAGGGTAGCGAAGATAGGGGGAGGGGAAAAAGGTGCAAATATTATGTCAAAAAATCTTCCTTCTTCCTTTTTGAGGCTTCATCTATTAAATATGGAAGTGAAAGAATTTTGAACCACAAAGGGCATTTCCCCCGTGCCTTTCGTGGTTCAAAAATCTGATAACGATAAACAATTAAAGAGATTTTGATGACCCTGATTACCACCAATGCCGCGTTGAAGGCATTTTGCGACACGCTGACCGATTGTCCATACATCACCGTTGATACCGAATTTATGCGCGAGCGGACATATTACGCGAAACTTTGCCTGATCCAGATTTCGGGGCCAGACCGCGAGGCCGTGGGCGTTGATGTATTGGCGGGTGAGGAGGAACTGGATTTGTCCCCGATCTGGGAATTATTCGCCAATCAAAATATCATGAAAGTTTTTCATGCGGCGCGGCAGGATTTAGAGATTATTTATCAACTTTCCGGCACGCTGCCTGCGCCGTTATTCGACACGCAAATTGCGGCGATGGTTTGTGGGTATGGCGACCAAGTGGGATATGAGGCTTTGGTTAATGATATTTGCAAAGCAAAGGCCGATAAGTCCAGCCAGTTTACCGATTGGTCGCATCGCCCGCTGAGTCAGAAACAAGTGACTTATGCCCTCAATGATGTGATTTTTCTGAAAGATATTTATCACAGTCTGAAAAACCGTTTGGATAAAAAAGGCCGTGGGGATTGGGTGCTAGAAGAAACCAATAATCTGCTCGACCCCGCCCTCTATCAATTCCCGCCACGCGAGGCATGGCAACGTCTGAAGCTTCGATCCCCCAAGGCCAGAGATTTGGCAGTGCTGCGTGAACTGGCGCAATGGCGTGAGGAAGAGGCACAGAAAAAAGATGTGCCACGCGGACGGATTTTAAAAGATGAAACATTGCTCGACCTTACCTATCAAAAACCGCGCACCGAATCCGAACTGGCGCGCATTCGTGGTGTGTCCCCCGATATGGCCAAAGGCAAATTCGGAAAATTAATTCTGGATGCGATGGAGCGCGGGATTGCTGTTCCTGATTCCGAATGTCCGGTGGTGGCGGTTAAAGACCCGTTGCCGCAACGCCTCACCCCTGTTCTGGAGATGCTGAAAATGCTCCTCCGTATTCAGGCGTCTGAAAATGATGTCGCGCCGCGCCTGATTGCCGATAGTGAAACGCTCGAAAATTATGTCCGTGACCCGAAATCCGCCCCCACCCTCACCAACGGATGGCGCGCCGAGATTTTCGGGACGGAAGCCGAAGCGATGATGAAGGGGCAAACTGCCCTCTCCCTCAGCAACGGGAAAATTCAGAAAATCAAGATTTCTTAAAGGTTTCAGGCTTTTTTTCTTGCTTTTGGGAGTTTTTCGGCCTAAATTTGCTGCGTTGCGAATTATCATAATGTTGTTATAAAAAAAGAGGGCAAAATCATGAGCACACAAATCAATATCCATCCCAATACCGTTACCGCATTGCTGTCACACCGCGTTGTGGACGTCACTATTTCCGTTGAACTCGGGCAATTGAACCTGTTGATGGGTGAGCGTCTTTATACTCTGTCGAACGGGCATAACATCACCATTCCTAAAAACACCCCTTATGCCTATGCCAACCCGTCCGCCACACAGACCATTGTGACCGAACGCATTGAAAATCCTACATTCGCCAAGGACATTGTTGTTCATGCAGATGTAGACGGCGTGATCTATGACATCAATGCTGCCCCAACCCTGCAAGTCAGCCATTCACTCTATCTCTGCCTAGTGGATATGCTGGTCGTACCTGACGTGCAGGAAAAATTGTCTGCTTAACCGAGTTGACAGTTCTGCCCTAACCATGGAATGTATCCTCGCAAAACAACGAGGATACAGATGACTTATTTTCCCGAGACACCCGAATTTACAAAGCTTTCCGAACAGAAAACAATGATGGAGGATTTCTCCCTCCGTACCGCTTTGGCAGACCCAAAGCGGTTTCAGGATTTTTCGCTTTCATTAAAGGGTGTGTTGTTCGATTTCTCGAAACATTTAATCACCGATGATACCAGATATACGCTTCTCTCACTTGCACGGAGCATGAATGTCGAAGATGTGCGCGACCAGATGTTTGCAGGTGAAAAAATCAATAACACCGAAGGGCGTGCGGTTTTGCATACTGCCCTTCGCGCACCGAGAACCGCTTCGGTCATGGTCGATGGTGAAAATGTGATCCCGTTTGTGCATCAGGTTTTAGACCAGATGAAAAATTTCAGTGATGCGGTTCGTAACGGTACGCATAAAGGCTACACAGGAAAACCGATTACCGATGTTGTGAATATCGGCATTGGCGGATCAGATCTTGGACCGCGATTTGTGGTGGATGCACTCACTGATTTTTGCTCAGGCCCTACAGTTCATTTTGTATCGAATGTGGACGGGTTTGATATGTCATCAACCCTTCAGAAACTTTCGCCGGAGACCACTTTATTTATTGTGGCGTCCAAAACATTTACCACCGAAGAAACCATGTTGAATGCAGCGGTTGCCAAACAATGGCTTTTAAAATCCGCGCCAGAGTCGGCCATTTCCAACCATTTCGTGGCTTTATCCACCAATAAAGATGCCGTGATCAAATTCGGTATTCTGGAGCAGAATATGTTCCCGTTCCGTGATTGGGTTGGCGGGCGTTATTCCCTGTGGTCGGCGATTGGGTTGTCTATTTGTATGGCTATCGGGTTTGATAATTTCCGTGACCTTCTGGACGGAGCGCACACCATGGATGAACATTTCATGGAAACACCGATTGATAAAAATATTCCGGTGATGATGGCGATGCTGGGGGTTTGGTATGTCAATTTCTGGAACTATCCTGCGCATCTTTTGCTGCCCTATGATACACGCCTTGGGAAGATTGCTAAATTCACCCAACAGATGGATATGGAATCAAACGGCAAAGCCGTTGACCGTGACGGCAATGTTGTCGATTATGCCACGGGTCCTGTGATATTCGGGGAACCGGGGACAGACAGTCAACATTCCTTCATGCAACTCGTCCACCAATCACCAACACCGATCCCCGCAGATTTTATGATTTGCAAAAAGCCGTCCCATGATTTGAAAGACAATCATGATTGCCTGATCGCCAATTTCTTGGCACAAACACGCGCCCTTGCGATTGGTCAGACACTCAATGAGGCCGAGAGCGATACATCCCGCGTTTTCACCGGCAACCGCCCGACAACGAGTATTGTGTTGCCGGAGTTAACCCCCTTCAATCTGGGGTTATTGATTGCCGCCTATGAACATAAAGTGTTCGTGCAGGGCGTCATCTGGAATCTCAATTCCTACGACCAACCGGGTGTAGAGTTGGGGAAAAAATTGGCGAAGCCATTAAATGCCGCCATCAAATCCAAAACAATTGACCCATCTCTCGACGGGTCAACACAAGGTCTGTTAAATTTCATTGTGAAATAAGGGACTAAGCTGCGCGGATCTTACTCGCAGCTTTACCGTCAATCAATGCAGGGCGTCCGATGGAGACATAGTGGAAACCGCGTTCTTCCATTTCTGGAAGTTTGTAGATGTTGCGGAGGTCGATGATGCATTTTGTTTTGACGAGGTCGGCGACTTTGTCCATGTTGAGGCCGCGGAATTCGTTCCATTCGGTAACGATGACAACGGCGTCAGCATCTTTGATGGTTGCGTAGGCGTCTTCACACCATTCGACATTGTTCAGAACTTTTTTGGCGTTGTCCATGGCGACTGGGTCAGTTGCCGCAATTTTTGCGCCTGCGGATTGCAGTTCAGGGATAATCACCAAGGACGGGGCTTCGCGAATATCGTCGGTGTTTGGTTTGAAGGCGATACCGAGGACGGCAATTTTTTTATCTTTCACACTGCCGCCACAGGCCGCGATCACACGGTCAGCCATTGATTTCTGGCGGGCGTTATTCACGTCCACAACGGTTTGAACGATGGTTTGGGGGGCTTTATGTTGTTCGCCGATTTGCACCAAGGCCAATGTATCTTTCGGGAAGCATGACCCGCCATACCCCGGACCCGCATGCAGGAATTTAGAACCGATACGACCGTCCAGTCCCATGCCCTTTGCAACGTCTTGGACGTTTCCGTCAACGGCTTCGCACAAGTTGGCGATTTCATTGATGAAGGTAATTTTCACCGCGAGGAATGCGTTGGACGCATATTTAATGATTTCCGAGCTTTCAGGTGTTGTCATCACCATAGGAGTTTCATTGATATAGAGCGGGCGATAAAGCTCACGCATCACAGCGCGGGCGCGTTCGGATGTTGTACCGACCACAACACGGTCTGGGCGCATAAAGTCATCAATCGCCGCACCTTCGCGCAGGAATTCAGGGTTGGAGACAACATCGAAATCTGCATTCGGATTGGCGGCACGGATAACGTCTGTTACACGACGCGCAGTTCCCACAGGGACAGTCGATTTATTGACGATGACGGTATAGCCCTTAATATTTTGTGCAATTTCTTTTGCAGCTTCGAACACATAGGTCAGATCAGCCTGACCATCAATTACGCTTGGCGGTGTTCCGACAGCGATGAAAACAGCGTCAGCACCTTCCATGGCCTCAGCCAGATTGGTTGTGAAATGCAGACGTCCTGCTTTCACTTGTTTGGCAACCAGATCTTCAAGACCCGGTTCATAAATTGGAATGATTCCGTTTTTAAGGCGTTCGATTTTACCTGCATCTTTATCGACACAAATCACATCAATCCCGAACTCAGCAAAACAAGTTCCTGAGACCAAGCCAACATATCCAGTTCCGACAACACCAATTTTCATAGGGAATTCCTTTTTGTAATAAAATAATGCCGAAACCTAATGACTTTTAGGGCGGAAAGTAAAGAAAAAAATCCCTTTTCTGCCCTGCAAATAAGGTTTAAAGTCATAAAAATCATTTTTAAGGATCATTTGAATGTCAGACAAAAATAAGAACGCTTCTACCCTTCCCTTGTTTTACACAAACCCTGAGCCATTGGACGCCAAACGCCATGCCAATCTGGCTCTGCGTAAGAATTTTGGTCTTGGGTTTACAAAACAAGTGAATGCCGTGCCCATTACAATGATCGAATTACCGCAGATTTGCCACGCTTACCCGATTGCGTTCAGCCCCGATGCCAATGCAACACCAGTGGCGATTTTAGGCCTTCGTGACAGTGAAAATCTGTTCGTTAACGCCAAGGGCGAATGGAACAGCGATATTTATATTCCGTCCTATATCCGCCGTTATCCGTTCATTTTCTCGGAACAAGCGGGTGGCGACCAATTGACCCTATGCGTTGATTTGACCGACAAAGTGACTGAGGAAAATGGCGAACAAAAATTCTTTGAAGCGGACGGGCAACCGACTGCTCTCGCCAAAAATGCCCTAGAATTTTGTAAGTCCTATCATAGCGCAGCCCAGCAAACGATTGCGTTTGGCAAAGATTTGCATGAAGCCGGATTATTGGTTGAACGGTCTGCCGAGATTATTGTTCCGGGTGGTCAGAAAATCAATTTCTCGGGCTTCCGTATCATCGACGAAGAGAAATTATCCAATCTGGATGAGAAAACATTCCTTGATTTCCGCAAAAAAGGATGGTTGCCGTTCATTTATGCTCACCTCTTCTCCGGTGCGCAATGGCCACGTTTGACCCGCCAACTCAATGATTTGTTGAAAAAGTCCGCGAATTAATTAAATAATTCACAACTTTATGAGTCAAAGCGTATCGAAAACTTGAAAAAGTGAAAGAGCCTATGCTAATCGTAGGCTCAATCAAAAATTACAAATTCAACGTGTGTAATATAACTTTTATAGGGAATAATTGACTATGGCGAAAGTTTCGGCTCTTAAGGCTGCTGATTTATCTGGCAAATCAAAAGCGACTATCCTGCGTGCAATGAATTCAGGTCGCATCTCTTTCGAACTGGATGAGTCCGGCGAAAAAGTGATCGATACTTCGGAATTGGAGCGCGTGTACGGCCCGTTCAAATCCAAAGCCGCAACAGAGAGCGAAGCACTTGTTCGCGCAGAATTGCAACGCGCAACTGATATGTTGGAAGTCGAACGCATTAAAATGCGTGTGCGCGGGTTGGAAGACCAATTGCACATGACCCAAACCCAGTTGGATGATATGCGTGAACAACGCGACCAATGGCAAAAGCAAGCCCAGCAAATTCTGATCACCAACCAGATGTCCCAAAAACATGCGGAAGATTTGAAACAGGAACTTCGTGACCGCGAAGCCCGTGAACGCGCCGCCCGTCAAAAACAAATGGAAGAGCGTCTTCGTCGTCAGGCAGAAAATGAAAATGCCCGCCAAGAAGAAATCGCGTATAGCCAGCATATGTCCGAAATGCCGATCTGGACACGAATTCTGCAGAAAATCCGCGCATAAGACTATTTTCAGCGTTACAAGTTTTTTGATTACGGGCTACACTCTGACCAGTGCAGCCCGTAATCCTTTTATGGCCTAACCCTTGCAAGTAAACCGATATGGCAGACGACGACAAAGAAGACGACGCCTCGAAAACCGAAGACCCCTCGGCCAAGAAACTTGAAGAATCGCGAAAGCGTGGGCAGGTTGCGCAGTCGCGTGACCTGAGCACTTGGGTGATGTTCTTGGCCGCCACTCTGTTGATTGCCACGGCAACCCCGTCAATGTTTGCAAATTTTGCAGACGAGTTAAAAGCCTTTTTAGAACATGCCCATGAATTTACAATGGGGTCACCAGATATTGAAAGTCTGCTGGCGTCCACCATGATGATCGCTTTTAAAGGATCGTTCCTTTTCTTTGTCATCCTTATTTTTGCGGCGATTATTGGCCCTGTCATGCAAATTGGGTTGATGCTTTCGCCAGAGGTTTTAAAACCGGACTTTAGCAAAATTTCTATTGTTAAGGGATTTAGTCGGTTATTTTCAATGAAGTCTTTTGTTGAATTCTTAAAAGGGCTTTTGAAAATGTCGGCGATCGGAGCCGTTGGATTCACTTTGGTTGCACCATACCTCAATAACATCGAACATAGTATCGACACATCCCCTTTCGATATTTTGATTGAAACGAAATATTTGGCCATCCGTATGATGATCGGGATTTTGATTGCGTTGCTGGCGATTGCGCTTGCCGACTTTTTATACCAACGCTGGGAATTTATGAAACAAATGCGCATGACCAAGCAAGAGGTCAAGGATGAATATAAGCAGACCGAAGGTGACCCGTTCATCAAAGGAAAATTAAAACAACTGCGTATGGAAAAAGCCCGTCAACGGATGATGCAAAACGTCCCAAAAGCCGACGTGATTATCACCAACCCGACCCACTATTCTATTGCCCTGAAATACGATACCGAAATATCCGATGCTCCGATTGTCATCGCCAAAGGGGTTGATGAAGTCGCGATGCGTATCCGCGAAATTGCCAAAGAACACGACATCATCCTGTATGAAAACAAGCCTCTGGCGAGATCATTATTTGATACCGTCGAGATTGACCAACCCATTCCCGTCGAACTCTATAAAGCCGTCGCCGAGATCATTTCCTATGTTTACAAGAAAAAAGGGAAAATCAAGTAAGCAACTCAGGATAGCCCCTAGGCAAAATTCAAGTTTTCTGCCATTCTACCCCTATTATGTCGTTATATATATTCCTTCTTCTTCCGCCCGCAGCAATTGCGCTTTATCTTTTTTATAAGACTTATAGTCGGGATAAAAAAGATTATAAGTTATTGCGTGAAGTGTTGGAGGCCAGTCGCGGGGCGCGGTTGGTTGTGAATGACCGTAATGAAAATCTTTTCCTGAATTCAAAATTCCGTGCTTTTTCTACGCCGTTCGGTTCTCCGTCCTATCAATGTTTGGTGGATATGGTCGGTGATAAAAAAGACCAGCTTGAAGAGATTCAAACACTGGCACGCGGAGGCCAGATTGGGCGCATGGAAATTGAAAGCACGCAATTGGGTCAGCGTCGCTGGTTCAATATCGTGGCGCAACCCGTTCCCGGTTTTAAAAACTATGTGCATTGGTGGATGGAAGACATCACCGAACAACATAACCAGAGAGATCAGGTTGTCGAAGAACGTGAGACATTAATTGATTACTCAGACAATGCACCTGTCGGGTTTTTCTCGGTCGATGAAAATGGTCGCTTTGTGTTTGTGAACGCCACTTTTTCCCGCTGGGTCGGGTATAGCACCGAAGAATTAATGGCAAATATCAGGTTGCATGATTTGCTCGTGCCACCGCCGGAAAAGGCCGCGCCCTATGACATTAAGTCGGGTGGTGGGGTGCGCCAGATTTCAGAAATTACCGTCAAAAGCAAAAACGGACGCGAATTTTTAGCGGCCATGACCCAGACCGTTGTCCATGAAGAAGACGGAAAAGTCAGAACGCGCGCCGTGATCAATGACCTGACCGCCGAGAAAACAATTCGCCAAGCGTTGGAAGATTCAGAGAGTCGTTTCGAGAGATTTTTTGAAGAAGCTCCACTCGGAATTGCTTTGATTGATAAAGACGGAATTGTCAGGGATTGTAATTTGGCGCTGTCCAAATTACTTGCACGCCCTTTATCAACCATCACAGAAAAAGCCTATAGCGAGATGATTGATAAAGCGGACTGGAAAGCCGTGACATCGATGATTGCGCGCATTGCAAATGGCGAAGTGATGAATGACCCGATGGAGGTCAGGTTATGGGTTGATAGTTTGAACAACTCGATCCCTTGTCAATTATTTGCGCGGCAATTTAAAGAAGGATCCCATATCGCCCTGCACTTTATTGACCTTTCTAAACAAAAAAATCTGGAATCACAATTTATCCAGTCCCAGAAAATGCAGGCTGTCGGTCAATTGGCGGGCGGGATTGCGCATGATTTTAACAATCTGTTGACGGCGATTATCGGGTTTTCAGACCTGTTGTTATTGCGCCATAAACCGGGTGATCCGTCATTTAGCGATATTCAACAAATTCGCCAGAATTCAAACCGCGCTGCCAATCTGGTGCGCCAATTATTGGCCTTTTCACGCCAGCAAACACTGCGTCCGCAGGTGCAGGATATTACAGATATCCTGACCGAAGTCTCTCACCTCCTCCGCCGCTTGATCGGGGTGAATATCGAATTGAAACTGGTTCATGGAAATGATTTAGGGCTGGTCAAGGTTGATGGCGGGCAGATGGAACAAGTATTGGTCAACATGGCGGTCAATGCGCGTGACGCGATGCCTGATGGCGGATCGCTAACCATCACCACACGCTCGATGCATAATTCTTACCCGATGTCATTCGGCGAAGACACGATGCCTGTCGGCGATTGGGTTGTGATTGACGTGACCGATACGGGGACAGGTATTCCGCCCGATGTGCTCGAGCGTATTTTCGAGCCTTTCTTTACCACCAAAGATGTGGGGAAAGGTACTGGCCTTGGCCTTGCCACCGTTTATGGGATTATCCGCCAGACCGACGGTTTCCTTGGTGTTGAGAGCGAGGTTGGGAAAGGCACGACCTTCTCTATCTACCTTCCGCAGGCTGATGAAGAAGAAGCCAAAAACAATATACCTGTTGCCGCCCCTGAAGAAGTGGAGGCCGACCTCACTGGTACATCACGTATTCTACTGGTCGAGGATGAAGATGCTGTCCGCACCTTCTCGACCCGCGCCCTGACCAACAAAGGGTACGAAGTTGTCACCGCCGAACATGGTGAGGCAGGATTGGCTGTGTTTAAAGAACAAACAAAACCATTCGACCTCCTCATCACCGATGTGATGATGCCTGGGATGGATGGGCCGACCTTAGCGAAAGAAATCCGTGCGGTCATGCCTCAACTGAAAATCATTTTTGTATCGGGCTACACCGAAGAAAAATTGAAAGATACGTTGGGCGAAGGCATTTACTTCCTGCCCAAACCATTTACGCTGAAACAACTGGCAACGAAGGTGAAGGAAGTTTTGGATGATTGATTTTCATAAATTTATTGCCATTTAAAGAATGTTTTGGTAAATATCAGCCTCGTTTATTATGAGGGATCAAAAAATGAAATATTCCGTAGCAAACTCAACAGTAGAAGCCTTTTCAAAGAAAGCAGGACTTCCGGTCAAAAATGGCGAAGTCACCTTTTTCAAAGATCGATTCGAAGTCTCTACAGAGATAGGAAACTTTATTTCAAAATTCCACGAAGGCAACTCCCCTGTCGCGAAGTTTTATAAAGAAATTGATAGTGGCTCTGTTAAATTCCTGACCCGTGAGGAAGCTGTAGATTTGATGGCCATTATACATGACCATTTGGAAGTGATGGCGGCTATGCATACCGATTTAGCACATTTCAAAAATCAATCCACTTCACCGAAAGCCGCGTATTCACATCTTCTACAGAATCTTCCCAATCTTGGTTTTGCAAAAGAAACACCCTATGCGCAATATCAGCCCCCCTTAAGCGCCCCAAATGCCAGAAATTGGGCTTGGGCGCTGAAAAACGAATAAGCTTATTTCGCTGGAGCTATATCAATATAAACGCGGTGACCTGATGTTGCGCTTGGGGCTAACCTTGCGGTTGCGATCACTTTTGCCTTTTGTTTCAGGTCGGTTACAAAATAGGCGACGATACCAATTTTAAGATTAGACCCAGATTTTACTTATAAAATTTGACATATTGCAAATAATTATCTAAATTCCCAATCATGCTATTATTACAGAATTTCCAGGAAAGTTTTAAACTTGCCACTTTTGATATTGGCGCAACGTATCAATCATGTTGCGCCAATCCCCGACAATTGGCAAAGGTTTTCCTTGGTGCTGCAACTTTATCAATTGCCGGTATTGCTTATCATCAGGTTTATGGGTCTAAACAAACAGCCGCACAAATCCTAGGCTTAAGCGGATACGCCATATTGTGGCGTGGTTATAGACTGCCTAAAAATCATAACGTTCAGCCTTTAGTTGCAACAGGATCAGGACTAATTGCGACACATGCCTTCCTATTAGATGCGACTGGTATGACAATCATGGTTGGCTCAGCCGCTGCACGAAGTTTGATCTTCTCTGCCATGCCCCACAATGTTCAGAATGATCAAAACAGAAAACAAGCCGCTTTCGGTTTTTTAGCCGGAACAACCCCATTATATATTGCAGCTGGAATTTACGATTCCCCTTGGAATTTATTAGGTTTTGCTGCCTCAGCGTGTGGCGCCTTCGAGAGTGCGTCAACATCGGAAAATGGTGTTCACGACCAATCTCATAGAGCTCGCGCGCTTCGCTTTGGAAAACATGCTATAACCCTTATATACAGCGCAGCTCATGCACATTCTTTATCAGGTGTCATTTTTGAGACTTTGCTATCTTACCAGACAGTGCGCTCCATTCAAGAGCAAGACTTGCCCCAGCTTCGTTCAGGACGCACATTCAATGTGCATGATTATTTAAAATATTTAAACAATCGCGAAAGCTACATAAACGATCAGCAAAAAGCTCCGCATAATTTTTGATTGGGTTTAACCAATAAGATTACTTCGCGGGCGCTATATCAATATAAACGCGGTGACCTGATGTTGCGCTTGGGGCTAACCTTGCGGTTGCGATGACTTTTGCTTTTTGTTTGAGGTCGGTTACAAAATGCGCGCCGCTGTCATCCGACATGGCTTTGAATGATTTGACCATGGGTGATTTTGTGAAGGCTTGTGCGGGGGTTGTTGCCCATTTGGCCTTCGGGATATCAATGACCAACAGGCCTTCTGTGTTATCCAGATCGTAATGGATTTCGGCAACATTGGTTGTGTCCAGTACAATGCGTGTTACGTTTTTGGATTGTTCGCCAATACGAACGGACGTGACTGCAAAAACATCAGGTGCTTTGACAACTTCTTTTTTGACTTCTGCCTTTTTAATTTCAGGTTTTTTGATTTCGACTTTTTTAGGCTCTGCGACTTTTTCAGGCACTGGCTCTGCTACGACTGGTGCAGGGACGGCAGGGGTAGCGACATCAGTTGTTTTATAATTTTCGGAAATTTTATCGAGTTCAAAGGATAATGCTTTGAAATGGCTTTCGATGGCATCCACTTTTTTCAAGGTGGGCTGGGCGGCTTTCATTTGGCCTTCCAAGGTTTGGACACGTTGTTCCAATCCGCGATATTGCCCATCATCAACAATTGGTGGCATGGTGTTCACAGGGGTAGCATCTTTGGCAACGGGTGCAGTTTGGCAAGCCGAGAGGGTCAGGGCAACCAAAGCAAGAGTCCATAAAGACGCAGAAGCACGAAAACGATAAGCCATGATGATAAACCGAGCGGTTAAAGAAGGATGAAAATCTGACCCCAAGAATCGCAGGAAAAGAATCCCGCGTCAAATCATCCCGCGCTTATCCACCCATTTATCCACAAAGCTGTCGATTAGGCCGCCGCAGTCTTATAAGGCCGTCCACGAACCAGCTTTTCATAGGCATCGCGCAAAGTACGGGTCACTGGCCCCACATTATAGGTCGTTGTGTCGATTTTACCGACGGCCGAGATTTCGGCGGCTGTGCCTGTGATAAAGACCTCATCCACTGATTTCAGGAAATCAACGGTGATAAAATCTTCAACCAGTTTAAAGCCGAATTCTTTGGCCAGTTCGATGGTGGTCTGGCGGGTAATGCCGTTTAGGAAACAATCGGGTTTCGGGGTATAGATGACGCCGTTTTTGATACAGAATAAGTTAGCGCCCGTGGCCTCCACCGCGTAGCCGCGGTAATCGAGCATCAGGGCGTCTGTGTAACCTTCATCTTCAGCCTGATGTTTGGATAAGGTATTGATCATATATAGACCTGCCGCCTTGGCCTCGGTCAACGCTGTATTCGGGGCGGGTTTTTGCCATGAGGAGGTTTTGAGGCTAATGCCGTTTTCGCGGAGTTCCGGCGAGAAATAGCTTGGCCATTCCCACGCCGCAATCGCCACATGGGTTCTGGTTGCGCGGGCAGCTATCCCCATTTGTTCAGACCCACGCCATGCGACAGGGCGCAAATAGGCGTTGGTGAAATTATTGGCTTTTAAAACGGCTTCTTTAGCCATATTAATGACCTCAGGCGCAAAGGGAATATCCATCCCGAGGACAGAGGCCGATTTGAAAAGGCGGGTTGTGTGTTCGTGGGATTTGAAGATTTTTCCTTCATAGGCGCGTTCGCCTTCGAAAATACAGCTGGCATAATGCAACCCGTGGTTAATGACGTGGATTTTGGCGTCGCGCCATGGAATCATTTCGCCGTTGAACCAGATTGTGCCGTCACGGTCATCAAAAGGGATTAAGGACATTGCAAAGCCTCGTATTTCTTATATGAATAAAACTGTTATGTTCAGAACAGATTAATATCTTTATAATCGAATTGAAACGAAAATTTGCCAAAATATACAGGAACGATGGAAAAAGCTCTTTTCAGCCAAGCCGATAAACCCCATGTCCTTGTGGTCGATGATGATGACCGCATTCGCACCCTGCTGTCCAGATTCTTGCGCGATCATGACTTTGTTGTCTCGACAGCCAAAAACGGGAATGATGCGTTGGATGTTTTGAAATGTGCCTATTTCGATGTTTTGGTTGTTGATGTGATGATGCCCGAGAAAAACGGGTTGGAACTAACCCAAGAATTGCGCGCCACATCCGACCTTCCTATCCTCCTCCTCACTGCACTGGGTGAAGTGAATGACCGGATTAACGGGCTTGAGATCGGGGCGGATGATTATTTATCCAAACCGTTCGAACCGAAAGAATTGGTTTTGCGCCTCCGCTCTATCCTGAAACGCAAAGGCGGGGTGGTTAACCGTAATCTTGATAAACTGGTGATCGGCAAGTGGGTCTTTATCTCTGATGAAGATAAGTTGGTGTCCGATACAGGCGAAGAAGTCCGTTTGACGAGTGTTGAGGTTAAGCTGTTAGAGGCCTTAGCCAGACATGCGGGAAAAATTCTAAGCCGCGAGGAACTGGCGCGTCTCTGCGGTGTTGACGGAAATGACAGGACGGTTGATGTCCAGATCACCCGCCTCAGAAAAAAGATCGAGGAAGATAATCGCGTCCCCAAATATATCCAGACCATTCGCGGTCAGGGGTATTTGTTGAAAACCAATAAAGAGACTTAAGCAATGGATAAAGAAGCCAGAAAATCCATTCCCTTTCATTGGGTCAAAAAGATTTTTCCGCGGACATTGTTTGCGCGGTCATTGCTGATTATCGTCATCCCTGTTTTATTGCTTCAGGTGGTCACGACATTGGTCTTTGTTGATAATCACTGGCGCAAGGTCACCTCGCGTCTCGCCTTTGCGGTTGCGGGGGAAATATCGATTATCGCCGACCAGCTGGATAAAAACCATAGTGACGAATCCATTCGACGGATCACTGATTTATACGCCCAAAGATTAGATTTATTGGTGACGTTTGAGCCGAATGGAAAACTTGAGCCACAAACAAAGATCGAAGGGGCATGGGGGCCTTTTGCGGCGAATGCACTTTCTAAATCATTGGATAAACAAGTGCGTCGCCCTTTCACCCTGTCTTTTTCATCGGAAAATGATTGGGTCAATATCGGGGTGCAACTGGATAGCGGGGTGTTGCGTGTTCTGGCACTGGAACGCAGGCTTTATTCATCTTCCGCCAGCATCTTCCTGATGTGGGTGCTGGGCACTTCTGTTATTTTATTCGCGATTTCTGTTTTCTTTATGCGCAATCAAATCCGCCCGATCAGAAAACTCGCCATGATGGCGGAACGGATGGGGAGAGGACAAGAAATTGACAGTTTTAAACCCGAAGGCGCGCGTGAAGTCCGCCTTGCGGGGCGTGCCTTTATTGATATGCACGAACGGATCACACGGCAGGTCGAACAACGCACAGCCATGCTAGCAGGGGTTTCCCATGATTTACGCACCCCCCTCACCCGCCTGAAATTAGGTCTGTCTTTTATGGAGGACAGTCCCGATGTCAAAGGGTTGAAACAAGACGTATCGGATATGGAACAGATGATTAATAGTTATCTGGCCTTCCTGCGCGGGGA
>MEMI01000029.1:23162-40051 GCA_001767915.1 Alphaproteobacteria bacterium RIFCSPHIGHO2_02_FULL_46_13
CGATGGCCTTTGAACGCGCCTTGCAAAATCTGGTCAGCAATGCCGAAAAATACGGCGAAGATATCTGGGTGTCCGCCAAAGATAAAATTGATGAAGTGGTTATTATTGTTGATGATAATGGCAAAGGTTTGCCGCCCGCATTATTCGAAGAAGTGTTTAAACCCTTCTACCGCGCCGACGAATCCCGCAATTCATCAACTGGCGGCGTTGGTTTAGGCCTTCCGATTGTGCGCGATATTGTTCATGCCCATGGCGGCGAAGTCCATTTGGAACAAAGCCCCAAAGGCGGCTTACGCGCCGTCATTACCCTCCCCCTCTAAAAGGATATTTTCTCTATGCGACTTGCTGCCTATCAACCTGACATTCCACAAAATACCGGTGCGCTTATTCGTTTATGTGCTTCGTTCGGTGTGCCATTGGAATTGATTGAACCGTTCGGATTTTTATGGGACGAGAAAAAAATCCGTGTCTCGGCCATGGATTATTTTGATCTGGTAAACCTGACCCGCCATTCATCATGGCAAAAATTCCAGACGCATTTCTCGGCCCAGCGCGTTGTCCTGTTGTCCACCAAAGCATCGGTTTATTATACAGAGTTTCAATTCCGTCCCGATGACGTGTTGCTATTGGGGCGCGAAAGTGCGGGGGTGCCCGATGATGTTCATGCGGCGCTTCCCTGCCGTGTTAAAATCCCGCTTAATCCTGCCGCACGGTCGATTAATATGGCGATGGCGGGCGGAATTGTGTTGGCAGAGGCTTTGCGTCAGACGAATGGTTTTCCATCTTGACCAATTCTCTAAAAATGTGACAAATAACGCATGACACTCCATTTCGATCAATCCCAAAAAGATGAAGCCGCAGCTTTCTTCAAAGACCTGCGCAACCGTATTTGTGCCGCGTTCGAGGACATCGAGACCGAACTGACAGGCACCATCCACCAAAACAAAAAACCCGCAACATTCGAGCGCACCCCGTGGGATCGCACCAATGAAGACGGATCACATGGTGGCGGCGGTGAGATGTCGGTGATGAAAGGGCGCGTATTCGAGAAAGTCGGCGTCAATATTTCAACCGTCACTGGTGTTTTCAGTCCCGAGTTCCGCGAGAAAATCCCCGGGGCAATTGAAAATGACGGGCAATTTTTTGCCGCTGGCATTTCCCTTGTGGCGCATATGCGGTCACCGTTCGTCCCTGCGGTTCATATGAATTTGCGAATGATTACCACGTCCAAAAGTTGGTTGGGCGGCGGTGCGGATTTAAACCCTGTTTATCCGAATGACGAAGACACGCAAAAATTCCATGATGATTTAAAAGCCTGTTGCGACAAACATAACCCGAATTATTATGCGGATTATAAGGCATGGTGCGATACTTATTTCTTCCTTCCCCACCGTAATGAAATGCGCGGGGTGGGCGGGATATTTTTTGATTATCTGAACACAGGTGATTTTAACGCGGACTTTGCCTTCCAGAAAGATGTCGGGGAAACATTCCTCAAGACCTATCCCGAAATTGTCCGCACCCATATGAATCGCGGATGGACACCCGAACAGCGTGAACATCAACTTATTCGCCGCGGACGTTATGCCGAATTTAATCTGCTGTATGACCGTGGCACGGTTTTCGGCCTGAAAACCAACGGCAATGTCGATGCGATTTTAATGTCGATGCCGCCCGAGGCCAAATGGGTTTAAAGATCGATTCCAGAAATGGCATCGGATAAAATTCCCGCACTTCGTAAGAAGGCCGCAGTTTCACCCTCATCCAATTCCGGACATAATGTTTGGACAATACCGGTTTTGTTGATAATTCTGGGTAAGGACAGACTGACCGCGCCCATCTGCGGATATAGATCTTGGGCATTGGCCGAACAAGTGATAACGGTATTTTCATCCCCGATAATGGCCTGTGCCAGACGCGCCATCCCTGCCCCGATCCCGAACCATGTGGCGCCCTTGCCTTTGATAATCCGGTAAGCGGCACGCCGTACCCCTTCATCAATTTGATCCCGAATAGTCTGCGTAACTGGCAAGCCGACCTGTGAGGCAAAGGATTCAAGGCTTAAATTCCCGACCGTTGCCTCCGACCAATGCAGGACTTCGGAATCGCCATGTTCGCCGATCACGTTGGCGTGGATAGAATGGCTGGATACGCCCAAATGTTGCCCCAAAAGTGACCTGAACCTTGCCGTATCCAATATTGTTCCCGAACCAATAATCCGTTCGGGATAGGCATGATGACTTTTTCGGGCAATTGCCGACACCATATAAGTCATTACATCAACAGGGTTGCTGGCAATCAACAGAATGGCATCCGGCGCAAATTTCAGAATTTGTGGGATCATGTCCGAGAAAATATCGGCATTTCTTTTTAAGAGATCAAGGCGGGTTTCACCGTCCTTTTGCGCGGCCCCCGCCGCAATCATCACAATACCCGCCCCCGCCAGATCAGAATATTGCCCCGCTTTTACAGAAAGGGGGGCGGCAAACGGAGTCGCATGGAGGATATCTTCCGCCTGAGCAACCGCCAGATCATTATTTTTATCGACTAACACCAATTCGGTGCCGACGCCTCTTAACACACAGGCGTAAGCACTTGCCGCTCCGACTTGACCGCATCCGATGATACCGATTTTCATAGCGTCTCCTTTGTTAGTGAGGTGATAAGCTCACTATACCGAAACCAAAATGATTTTGGTCAAAATTACTCCTTTAAATTTCCCTCAACCGAATAGCCACCAGTTACCCATGAGATGACCTGATCTTTTTCCTCCAATTTTTTGTCCATGTGTTTTTGGGATTTTTTAAGATGGTGGGCGTGGGTGGCGTTGTTATCTTTTAAAACGGAAGCGGCCTCTAACTGGCAATCCTTTAGGGCGAGGGCTGCATTTTCTTGAGTATTGACGTCAACCCCGTCAATTTCGCTTTGGTCTTTCAATAAGGCGGCAGCCTCATTTTCCTGAATTTCTCTCAAGGATGCGGCATGAATATCCTGATCTTCTTTTAAGGTGATCGCTTTTTTCTCGTCATTTGGGTGACGAAGGTGGTCTTTGATACGATTCATAATATGATTTCCCCTTTTTGGAACCTAATCTTAAGCAAGCCGACGGATTGGGTTTAAGTTCCAAAGGATCAGGATAATAATTCTGTGCGGGTTAGGGTGAATCCGGAATTGATCCATTTTTTCTCTAAGGCTTTTAATTTTTTGCCCATGTCGATTCCTTGGGTATAGCCCAGCGCCATCAGATCTTTGCCTGAAATCACAAAAACGGGGCGTTTTGTATCTTTGAAAATTTGCCATGTTTTTTTGAAAGTGGCGGGAGAAATATTGTCTTTGACCGCCGATAAAATCAGCGCCGCCGCCACAGAATTCCATGAATAAAAATAGAGTAATTTCTCCATTTCTTGGCTTTGAAGACGTTTCGTATCTATTTTAATTTTGACAAGGTCGTTTAAAATAGAAAGCTGTTTTTTATTGAGAATCAGATAGTTGGAATATTTGCCATTCCCTTTAAACAAAAACCCCAGCGCGATGAATAACCTGACGCAGAAAAAGACATCTTTATCGCACCCCTCCAGAATTTTCTCGATTTTCAATTCTGAACCGATACGGTCAGGATCAAAATTTTTACCCAAAATTTCGGGCAAAATTTTATGGTCTTGCATCACTTTCAAAATTTTTTGCGGGGATGTACCCATCAGGATTTTTGCAAATTCCTGAGTGATCCGTTCACGCGACAATGTCTTAATTTTGGGGGCGAATTTAGCCGAGGCCGCGAGCCCTTTTTGATCGGGAGCACCCTTTCCATACGCGGAATGGAATCTGAAGAAACGGAGGATACGGAGATAATCTTCCTGAATGCGCGTCTCAGCATCACCCACAAATCTGACTTTGCGTTTTTCCAGATCGGGGAGACCCTGCCCTAACGGATCATAAATATGGCCGTCCAAATCGGCATAGAGGGTGTTTATGGTAAAATCACGGCGGGCGGCATCCTCCGCCCAATCATCGGTATAGGCGACCACCGCCCTCCGCCCGTCTGTTGCCACGTCACGTCGCAGAGTGGTGATTTCATAACCAGTGCCATTTATGACGGCGGTGACCGTGCCATGATCTATCCCTGTTGGCACAAACTTGATTTTGGCGGCGGTTAATTTTTGGATGACTTGGTCAGGGGTTAATGTCGTTGCCAGATCAATATCACCTATCGGGACGCCCAATAAAGCATTGCGCACAACCCCGCCCACAAAACGAACATGATCCTGCCCCAAAGTTTTGAATAACTTTTGGATATCCGGCGAGGTTATGGATTGAGGAAAGGTCATTGGTTAAACTACCATAAACGAGACGGAACAAAAAGCAGACCTAACTATTTATTCCTCGCCACGCAGAATGCGGGATTTGTCGCGGCTCCAGTCGCGTTCTTTGATGGTTTGGCGTTTGTCGTGTTCGGCTTTCCCTTTGGCAAGGGCAATGGTGACTTTCGCCAGACCGCGCCCGTTGAAATAGAGTTTTACGGGAACGATGGTGTAGCCTTTTTGTTTGGTTGCCGCCGAGAGTTTCGCCATTTCGCGTTTATGGAGGAGGAGTTTGCGGTAACGCCGTGCATCATGTTGCAAATGGGTGCCAGCCGTTCCGTAAGGCGCGATATAAACCCCTGTAATCGTCACATCGCCATTTTTAATCATGACATAACTCTCGTTCAGGGAGCATTGACCGTGGCGGAGGGATTTGACCTCTGTTCCTGTCAACATGATCCCTGCCTCAAATATTTCCTCAAGGAAATAGTCAAAGCGCGCCCGCCGATTTTCGGCGACCGTATGGTTGATCGAGATCAGTTGTTTTTTGACGGGTTCTTTAGCCATTGACGCGACGTTTTACAGTTTCTGTGGAATTTAGCAAGCCACTCATCGATAAAGCCTCCTCAACAACCTGTCTGGCCTTGGCACTTGCAAATACCAGCGGCAGGCGCACTTCATCGCTACACAGCCCCAGAACCGAGGCGGCGTATTTGACAGGTGCGGGGGAACTTTCAACAAACAAAGCCTTATGAATTGGCATTAATTGCGCCTGTAGTGCCATAAAACGTGCCATATCGCGCTCCACCCAAGCATCTTGGAGAGCCGCGCATTCGGCGGGTGCAATATTGGCGGTCACAGAAATGCAGCCGTCGGCACCCTGTGCCAAGAACGCCCCTGCCAAGGCGTCTTCGCCGGATAAAACACAAAAGCCCGATTTGACGGCGGATTTAATCTGGGTTGTACGGGACGTATCGGATGTTGCGTCTTTTAAACCGACAATGCGCGGAAGTTCCGCCAATTTTAAAATTGTATCGACGGCGATTTCAGTACCGCACCGACCAGGGACATTATAAATCACAATCGGCAAATCGGTTGAATCGTGAACAGCCTTATAATGCGCATATAACCCGTCTTGGGTCGGGCGATTATAATAGGGAACAACCACCAGTGCCGCATCAACGCCTGATTGACGAGCGGCTATTGTATTCTGTATAGTTTTACGAGTGGAATTTGATCCTGTTCCAGCAATGACAGGGACACGTCCATTCACCACCGCGACAGTCGTCGTGATGATCCTATGCGTATCTTCATCATCTAAGACGGGGGATTCCCCTGTCGTCCCACAAGGAACCACACCGTGAGAACCAGAAACTACCTGCCATTCAACAAAATCGGAAAATGCCTTCAGATCAATTTCTCCGTTTTGGAACGGGGTGATGAGAGCAGGGATAGATCCGCGGAACATTGTCAGTCTCCTTCAAAATCAGGGTTTCAATGGCCGAGTTTAGCGCGCACCGCCTTTGCTGTCTATATAATTGCGGCCTCCGCACTGGTTTTTCCGGCCGCTGCCGAAGCATCATCCGAGCAAACCGTTAAACTGATTATCGAAGAAGACTGGGTGAATGCCAGAGGGGCGGTGATGCAATCCGGCAACCCTGCCCTGTATAAACTTTATGAATGGGCATTGTACCGCGAGGATTTGGTTAATCTTCCTTATGACCGCATCACGAATTTCATCACACAAAATCCGACTTGGCCTGACCAAAACAAATTACTGGCAACCGCTGAGCGGAACATGCCTTATAACCTCCCCGCAAGCGATGTGATATCATGGTTTACCGCGCACCCACCTGTCACAGGTGTAGGTATTGAGCATTTGTTTAAAGCGGGTGTTGCAACAGGCGCGCATGTCACGGACATTATCAACGCCGCATGGCCGAAAGCATCGATGGATAATAATACACAGGCCGATATTTTCCGCCAGTACGGACAAACCATTTCCATGCGTGCCGTGAATGCACGGCTTGATCATCTTTTAAAGAACGAATCCTATACCCAAGCCCGCGCACTGGGAAGTTTGTTACAACGCGGCTATCCGCAATTGATCGAAGCCCGCATTGCTCTGCGTGAAGAAAAACGCGGCGCAGAAAATCTGCTGTCTAAAGTTCCGAATGCACTCCAGAATAATACGGGGCTCCTCTTCGAACGTATTCGCGATTTGCGGAAGAATGATAATAATGCCGCTGCGGCAAACCTCCTCAACAAGGCGGTTGTCCTTCAAGACATCACCTTCCCCGAAGATTGGTGGAAGGAGCGCAATATTCTGGTGCGTCGCTTGATCGAAGATCGGAATTTTGCGAAGGCTTATGCGCTGGCCTCAAACCACGGGCTGGAACAAGGGTCGGAGTTTGCCGAGGCGGAATGGCTCTCTGGCTGGCTTGCCCTCAGATTCCTGAACAAACCGGAAGTGGCTTATCTGCATTTTACACGCATGTACGGCAAGGTCGAAACCGCCATCAGTAAAGCCCGTGGGGCGTATTGGTCTGCGCGCGCTGCTGACGTTTCAAACAGAACGAATGATGCGAATACTTGGTATTATCAGGCATCGACCTATCCCCATACATATTACGGCCAGATTGCCCTTAATCATTTAAAAATGACAGCGCCCCAACAAATTCCTGTCGCGGCAACTGCTGTTGACCAGACATCCATTACCTCGTCTGATTTGGTTCAAGCGTCTGTTCTGCTTCATAACGCAGGATATGAATCTTTGAGTTCCAAATTCATTTCGGCGAAGTTGGATAACATACAGGCGGAGGGCGAATATCAGGCCTTTGCCACTTACCTGAAACGCATCGGTGATGTGTCGGGGGCTTACCGTGTTGCAAAACGCGCATCGTGGAAAAATGTTTTTCTGGGGGATACGGCTTACCCATCTCTTATGAATTGGGTAGATGATGCCTCAATCGACCCTGCCCTTGCCCATGCCATTATTCGTCAGGAAAGCCAGTTTGATATTTCTGCCACCAGTCCAGCAGGCGCGCTGGGTCTGATGCAATTGATGCCGGGGACAGCGGCAGAAGTTGCCAGAAAGCGCGGATGGGAGCATCAAAACTCATGGCTCACCTCAAAACCTGAGCATAACATTTTACTGGGATCAACTTATCTCAATGAACTTTTAAGACGCTTTAACGGGTCTTACCCCCTCGCGATTGCGGCCTATAACGCAGGGCCTTCACGCGTCAATGGCTGGCTGGAAGCCTTTGGCGACCCAAGAACAGGCAAAGTGAATTGGATTGACTGGATTGAGTTAATTCCCATTCCCGAGACACGCAATTACGTCCAACGGGTAACTGAAGGGATTGTCACTTATCGCGACCATTTAGGAATGATTAAGAAATAAAGGCTATAAGTTGTATAAGATCTCTTTTCTGCTATTCTTGAATAGATCAAATTTTATGTATTCTTAATAACTGCGTATATTATTTACCCTATGATTATTAAGTGGAAAACAACATGCGCCTTTTAATTGCTGATGATCATGCGTTATTTCGTGACGCGATGACGCAATATGTGGAAAGATCCAGTCCTGGGTCTACCGTTGACACAGCATCAAATCTTGATGATGCCTTCAAAATTCTCAACCATATTTCGGAACCTCCTGAACTTGTGCTTCTCGACCTGAATATGCCAGGGATGAGCGGTTTGGAAGGATTTGCCAAATTTAGGGAAACTTATCCGAAGATTCCCGTTGCCCTCCTCTCAGGCGTTGCAGAACCTGAAGATATTCAACGGGCGATGGATTTGGGGGCTATCGGCTTCTTCCCGAAGACTCTATCGGGACGCGCTCTTTTAAAGGCGATTGAACTGGTTCTGACGGGTGAGAAATTTATCCCTGTTGACAGCAAAACCAACGGGTTACTTCCGTCCTACTATAATGACGAGAACCTCAATAAAATGCCCGTTAGTCTGCCATTAAAAACCATGGCACCCGCAACTCCGTATCAATCCAAACCGCACAAAATCCATTTAACACCGCGGGAAAATGATGTGCTGATCTGCCTTTGTCGTGGGCAAGCCAACAAAGACATTGCCAGAAATCTGGGGTTACAAGATGTCACCATCAAACTTCATGTCAGAAGCATTTGCCGCAAACTGGAAGTCACCAACAGAACACAGGCCGTTTTAAAATCCTTCGAATTAGGTCTGGTCAAGCAATCCTGATATGGACACACAAGATCCAAATTTAGAGAAAATGGCGGCTCTTGGCCGCGTGACGCGCAGCCTGATTCATGATTTCAATAATTCTCTGGCCTCGATCATGGGGCATGCCGATTTTCTGATCGCCGACCTCCCAGAGGACAGTGAACAACATGCTTTTGCATCCAATATCAAGAAAGCAGCCATTCAGCTTCAAGACACGCTTCACCAAATCAAGGCTTTTGCAAGAGGCGAGCAGGATATTCCGAAACCTGAAGACATCACGGGAAAACACCACCCCCATCACCCACGATCCATTTTATTGGTCGATGACAGGGCGATGGTTTTGAACACGATTGCAACCATGTTGCAACGACATCATCATACAGTTGAATCGGCCTCAGACGGCTTTGCGGCGCTTGATATGATCCGCGAAAATCCCAAAAAATATGATTTGCTGATCACTGATTATACAATGCCCGACCTGAATGGGCGCGATCTGATCTCGGAAATTCGGCAAGATTTCAAAACCATTCCGATCATCATCATGTCAGGGGATACGCAATCTCTCGATGCTTTAAAGAAAGATAGATCCCTAAATAATATCTATGTCTTACCCAAACCCATAGTGGCGAAAGACCTGGATGATATGATTGCGCTCTCGCAAAAAAACAGAAAATAATTCCATAAAAAATTATACCCGAAAAATAAAAAAATTGGGAGGGTCAACTTTGTGCTTTTTGTGATAGTATCCTTAATATCCTTATCTAAGGAGCAATTCGTAACCTTTCATTAACCCGTACAGGGCATGCTAATTGTGGGGTGTTAGGAATTTGCAATCCTTAGTCCCCTTTACTGTGTAATAAAAAAGAATAAAAAATCAGAGCCGCGCCAGGAGCAATTTTTATGGATGATCTAATTGTTGAGTTTCTGACCGAGACAAATGAAAGTCTTCAAGAACTGGATACCGATCTAATTACGTTGGAACAAAACCCCAATGACAAGAACCTGATCTCGAAAATCTTCCGTTTGATGCACACCATCAAAGGAACTTGCGGATTCTTGGGGCTTCCCCGTTTGGAAACCGTGGCGCACCGTGCTGAAAACGTCATGGGACGTTTCCGTGATGGCAACCTTGAAGTCACCCCGGAATATGTCTCTCTTATTTTAGAATCACTTGACCGCGTGCGTTTCTTGCTGGGTCATATTGAAGCCACCAGTACCGAACCAGAAGGCAGTGATGCCGAATTGATCGAAAAACTGGATGCTGTCTATGAAGGGCGTGATGCCTTTCAAAATGGCGGAGTGGCTCAAGCCGAGGTCAAAGCCGATGAAACTTCAGGAGGACTTGAAATGCCAACATTTGATGATGTCCGTACCATGCTCGCTGAACAAGCCCCTGCTGCACCTGTTGCAGAGGAACATCATGCCGAACCGACACCATCTGTTGCCGAGGCTCAAGTCAAAGACCACAAGGAAAACAAAGACTCAAAAGAATCTGCAGAATCCGCGATTGCCAACCAATCTCTGCGCGTAAGTGTGGATGTTCTTGAAAACCTGATGACCATGGTTTCGGAATTGGTTCTGACACGCAACCAACTCATGCAAATTGCGCGCAATGACAAAGATAGCGGCTTCGTCACCCCTCTTCAACGCCTCAACCATGTTGTGTCGGACTTACAAGAAGGCGTCATGAAAACCCGTATGCAGCCGATTGGCAATGCGTGGGCGAAATTACCACGGATTATCCGCGATCTGAGCGTCGAGTTGGGTAAAAAGATTGATCTGGTGATGGTCGGTCAGGATACTGAACTTGACAGACAAGTTCTGGAGATGATTAAAGACCCCCTGACCCACATGGTCAGGAACTCAGGCGACCATGGAATTGAAACACCTGCCGAACGTTTGAAAGCGGGAAAGACAGAGACAGGAACTGTTCATCTGCGCGCCTATCATGAAGGTGGCCATATCATCATTCAAATTGCGGATGATGGACGCGGATTGCCCCTTGAGAAAATTAAAAAGAAAATTATTCAAAACGGACTGGCGACGGAAGAAGAAGTTGCCCGCATGTCCGCGCAACAGATTCAACAATATATTTTCCATGCCGGATTCTCAACCGCTGACAAAGTGACCTCTGTCTCCGGTCGCGGCGTTGGGATGGACGTTGTACGTACCAATATTGAAAAAATTGGTGGCTCGATTGAAATGAATTCAGTCGAAGGAAAAGGATCAACCTTCTCGATCAAAATTCCTTTGACCCTTGCGATTGTGTCATCCTTAATCGTGGCTGTGGGCGGTGAACGATTTGCTATTCCACAATTAGCCGTGCGCGAATTGGTGTTGGTTTCACAGAAATCAGAACATCGCATTGAAATGATCAAGGACACCCCTGTTTTCAGGTTGCGTGAAAAACTTCTTCCGCTGGTCTCGCTCAATGATCTTTTGAAATTGGGCAATGATAGCCATATTTCATCAGGGTTTGATCATAAATATATTATTGTGACGCAAGTCGGCGGATATTCATTCGGTTTGATTGTGGATCAGGTTTTCGACACTGAAGAGATTGTTGTGAAACCAGTTGCCAAGATTCTGAAAGACCTGACGCTCTTCTCGGGAAATACGATCCTTGGCGATGGCAGTGTCATTATGATTCTGGATCCGGGCGGGATTGCCAAGGTTACCGGCGAAACCTCTATGCCTGAAGACGCCGATGCAACTGCGAAAATCAGTTCTTCGCTGGGCGGGGAAACAAAAACATCACTCCTGCTCTTTACCGCAGGAAACGATGCGCCGAAAGCCGTTCCGTTGTCGATTATTTCACGTCTCGAGAATATCGAGTTGTCCAGTATCGAACATAGTGATGGACAGATGTTGGTTCAATATCGTGGAACATTGATGCCATTGATCCCGTTCAATTCATCCGTTCAGGTTGGAACCGAAGGACAAAAACCATTATTGGTCTTTGCGGATCGCGGCAAGAGCGTCGGGATTATCGTTGATTCCATCATTGATATTCGTGAAGAAGTCATTGATGTACAGGTTTCACAAAACAAACCCGGCTTGGTCGGCAGTGCCATTATTTCCGGCAAAGCCACCGAGATTATCGAGGTCATGCACTATCTGAACTCGGTTCACGGTGATTGGTTCAAAGATCACGGCGATGAACCATATCTCAATCAAAGCGGTAGCGACACTGTCGGCGGAAGACCAGTAGCGCGTAAAATATTACTCGTTGATGACAGTCCGTTCTTCAGGAACATGTTGTGCCCCGTCTTAACCGTTGCAGGTTATGATGTTGTGGCTGTCGAAAGCCCGATCAAGGCACTGGAACTTTCAGAACGCGGTGATAAATTCGACCTGATTATTTCAGACATTGAAATGCCTGAAATGAACGGTTTCGATTTCGCAACCAAAGTTCGTTCCAGCAAAGAATGGCAAAATATCCCGATGGTTGCGATGACATCCCATTCAACCCCGGAAGATATTGATCACGGTTATAAATCAGGTTTCGATCGATATATCGCGAAATTTGATCGTGAAACATTGCTCGACACCATTAACCGGACGCTCGCATTAGGAGGCCATCAGTCATGAGTACGAACCAAACAGCCACCCGGCAATCAGATGCGCTTCATGTCATTTCTGATACCCAAAAGGACTTTCTGACCATTAATATCAATGGTCAGATGTTCGGCATCCCGATTCTACAGGTTCAGGATGTTCTGGGTGAGATTAAGGTCACACGCATTCCTCTCTCCCCCCCACAAATTTCCGGATCATTAAATCTCCGTGGACGTATTGTGACGGCGATTGATGTTCGCAAATGTCTGGGACTTCCTCCGCTGGAAGAAACGGACAAGCGGATGAGTGTTGTTGTGATACACGGTGACGAGCTTTACAGTCTGATCATCGACAAGGTTGGTGATGTTCTGACCCTTCAGGAAAAAGAGTTTGAACAAAACCCTGCAACCCTTGATGTGACTTGGAAATCAATCTCTCTGGGCGTTTATCGTTTGGATGGTGAAATTCTTGTGATCCTTGATGTGCCTAAATTGTTACTGTCGCTTCAGCACACACACTAATCCAAAAAACTCACAAAGCCTTAACGGCTTTTGAGTAGAATAAAATACCTAATAGAATATATCTTGGGAGATTGTTGATATGAGTGTTTGTTTAGTTGTAGATGATAGCGGTGTTGTCCGTAAAGTGGCGCGCCGCATCCTTGAGGAATTAGGATTCACATGCGAGGAAGCCGCAGATGGCCAATTGGCCTATGAATTCTGTTCCAAAAAAATGCCCGAGGCGATTTTGCTCGACTGGAATATGCCCGTCATGAGCGGCATTGAATTTTTAGAAAAATTGCGTGCGATGCCGTCAGGGAATGATCCGAAAGTTGTGTTCTGCACAACCGAAAATGACATGAACCATATTCAACGCGCCATTACTGCGGGCGCCAATGAATATATCATGAAGCCGTTTGATACTGAGATCATCAAATCCAAATTCATTCAAATCGGCCTGATTGACGAATAATCCTTTTTTTAAACTCCATAAAATTTGTAAGCAGTTTCATGACCACAGAGTCCCAACAGCCCTCCGCAGAGAACCCAATTAAAGTGATGATTGTTGATGACTCAGCGGTTATCAGGGGGTTTTTAACAAAAATTCTGGGGACGAGTGATGACATCAAGGTTCAGAGCATTGCGACCAATGGCTTAGAAGCCGTCAATATGCTCGTGAAACAACGCTGCGATATTATTATTCTGGATGTCGAAATGCCGATTATGGATGGCTTAACCGCCATCCCGAAACTGTTACAGGTTCAACCTGATGTCAAAATTTTTATGTTCTCAACCCTTACCACACAGAACGCAGAGACTACTATGCGCGCATTAGCCTTGGGCGCGGTTGAAGCCCTTGCGAAACCGACAAGTACCCAAGACCTTTACGCCAAGGATGATTTCAAAGATAATCTAACCAATATGATTCGTGAAATCGCAGGCGCCAAGAAACTGCAACCATCATCCTCTAAAGCCACGCCCGCAGCGAGAACACCCGCGCCGCATCCACATGAGCCTACGAAATCCAGACTTCATCCGCATGCGGCAAAAACAGTGGTTCTTAGACCGCCGCATGAGGGGTTTTTAGGGAAGCCCGATATATTAGCCATCGGCAGTTCGACAGGCGGCCCCAATGCCCTGTTCAAATTGTTAGGGACATTGCGCGGTATTGATATTCCGATTATCGTGACACAACACATGCCCCCCACATTCACCCGTATTCTGGCCGAACATATTAAAATGCAAACGGGTCTGGCAGCCGTAGAGGCCGAAGATGGTATGCCATTGGTCGCGGGACGCGTTCACGTCGCCCCCGGCGGATTTCATATGTTGATTGACCGCAAAGGAGCAATGCCTGTCATCAGGATTGACAACGGGCCTTTGGAAAACTTCTGCAAACCCGCTGTTGACCCTATGCTCCGCAGCGCCATTAAAATTTTCGGAAACAAAATTATGACTGTAATCCTAACAGGTATGGGGAGCGACGGCATGTTAGGATCCAGAGAAGTCGTTAAAGCAGGTGGCCGCGTTATTTCACAGGACGAAGCCACCAGTATCGTTTGGGGTATGCCGGGGGCGGTTGCCCTTGATGGTCTATGCTCTGCAGTCCTGCCACTTGATGAAATCGGGCCTTGGCTTCGAAAATCATCCTTGCGTCTCCCATAAGGAAAAGGATACAACAGAGCCATGAAAGTCGCCGATTTCGAATTATATAAATCCTTGCTCTATGATAAATCAGGTCTCGTGATTACGCCTGACAAATCCTATTTGCTGGATTCACGCCTGACCCCTATTGCCAAAAAATGGAATTATCCGACATTGGATATGATGACATTGCAGTTGCGCGCCATCCCTGACCCGAAACTGGTCAAGGATATTGTTGAGGCGATGACAACCAATGAAACATCGTTCTTCCGCGACACCAAACCATTTACACTATTTCAGGAAACAATTCTTCCGCACATGCTCCAGACACGCGCCGCCAAGAAAACTGTGCGCATCTGGTGTGCCGCCTGTTCCAGCGGTCAAGAGCCTTACTCCTTATCAATGATTTTAAAAGATATGGAAGCAAAATTAAAAGGTTGGCGTTTTGAAATTATCGCCACCGACTTGTCCGAAGATATTCTGGCGCAAGCCCGCAAAGCCACATACAGTCAATTTGAAGTCCAACGCGGTCTTCCCATTCAATATCTGATGAAATATTTCACCCAAGTAGGTGAGACATGGCAGTTAAAAGAAGATATTAAGTCGATGGTGAAATTTTCGACCTTTAACTTGCTGGATGATATGTCCCGCATGGGTCAATTTGATATTATCTTCTGCCGGAATGTCCTCATCTATTTCGATGAAAAAACCAAAGGCGGCATTTTGGGTAAAATGGAAAAATTATTGGATAAAGACGGATTCTTGCTCCTTGGCGGGGCGGAAACAGTGCTTGGAATTACCGATAAATTCGTTCCAATGCCTGATAAACGCGGCCTTTACATCAAAAATCCGGCTTTGACGACACCGACGACACCAGCCTCCTCAACAACTGGCGGCTTTGCATCAGGCCTTTTCAAGCGCACATAATATGAGAAAAGAATAAAACTTAGACCATTTTTCCATTCCACTGGAGCAAAAAATGGTCTAAGACAACGGCTTCAATTCAATTTAGAAGGAAGCTCTTGTCATGTCCGTTGTCGCAAAACCACGCACCTCACCTCGTCCGGATCGTATCGCGGTTAAAACTGCTTTGTTATCCGTATCCGATAAATCGGGTCTTTTGGAATTTGCGCAATCTTTAGCAGCCAATGGCGTCAAAATCCTCTCGACAGGCGGAACAGCCAAATCACTCCGCGATGCAGGGTTAACTGTGACCGATGTTTCAGAGCATACGGGCTTTCCTGAAATCATGGATGGTCGCGTCAAAACCCTTCATCCGAAAATCCATGGAGGGCTCCTCGCCCGCCGTGATGATGCGGAACATTTATCCGCTATGTCCTCGCAAGGGATCGAAGGCATCGACCTGTTGGTCGTCAACCTTTATCCGTTCCGCGAAACCGTTGCCAAAGGTGGAGATTATGATAACTGCGTTGAAAATATAGACATTGGCGGGCCAGCCATGCTCCGCGCTGCCGCCAAAAACCATGACTTTGTGGCGGTTGTCACCAACCCGTCCGATTACGCAGATGTGATCCGTGAAATTTCAGAAGGTGGAACAACCCTTGCCCTCCGCCAGAAATTAGCCGCCAGAACTTATGCGACAACCGCGTCTTATGATTCTGCCATTTCCGCATGGTTTGCGGCACAACTTGGCGAACAATTCCCTGCAACATTATCAGTGTCTGCAACCTTGGTCGATACGCTCCGCTACGGCGAAAACCCGCATCAAGCCGCTGCCGTTTACAGCGATGGATCAGGTCGCGCGGGTGTTGTGAACGCCAAACAATACCAAGGCAAAGAACTATCATACAATAACCTCAACGACACCGATGCAGCGTTCGAATTGGTTTCAGAATTTGACGCCCCCGCCGTTGCGATCATCAAACACGCCAACCCGTGCGGAGTGGCAACAGGTGACAATATGATCTCCGCCTATCAATCTGCCCTCGCCTGTGACCCTGTGTCGGCGTTTGGTGGCATCATTGCGCTTAACCGTCCGTTGGATGCCCCCACAGCCACTGAAATCGTCAAGATTTTCTCGGAAGTGATTATTGCTCCGCAAATTCTGGATGAGGCAAAAGCCATTCTCGCAGAAAAGAAAAATCTCCGTGTTCTTGAAACCGGCACAATGCCGAACTTCGCGGATGCCCGCATGACCCTTAAAACCATTTCAGGCGGATACCTCTTACAAAGTGCCGATAACGGCCATATTATGCCGTCCGATTTCCAAATCGTCACTGACCGCACACCGACCGAGCAAGAACTCAAAGATTTACTTTTCGCCTTCCGCGTCTGCAAACACGTCAAATCCAACGCGATTGTCTACGCAAAAGACGGTAAAACCGTGGGCATCGGCGCAGGCCAAATGTCGCGCATCGATTCAAGCCGCATCGCCGCATGGAAAGCCGGTGAGGCCAAAACCGAAATCCAAAACTCCGTCGTCGCCTCCGACGCCTTCTTCCCCTTCGCTGATGGATTATTAGCAGCAGCCGACGCCGGCGCCACCGCCGTCATCCAACCCGGCGGATCGATTAAAGACAAAGACGTCATCGCCGCGGCAAACGAGCGGGGGTTAGCAATGGTGTTTACGGGGATGAGGCATTTTAGGCATTAGCAAGGAATAGAAAGTTTAAAATTAGAGCGCAAGCATCATCGTTTGCACTTGCATTTTTTGCGTTTC
>MEMI01000030.1:0-2771 GCA_001767915.1 Alphaproteobacteria bacterium RIFCSPHIGHO2_02_FULL_46_13
CTGACCGAACGCAATGCGTCCATGACCGCACCGTCCGAGCCACCAGCAGATAACGCCAGCGGCCCGCTTCTCCCTCTCCCTGATGACGATACTGATCCGGTCATAGAGCATGCCAAAGCCATGAAAGCCAAAACTGCCAAAGAATCTGCAAAAACTACTTCCAAAAAAGCGGACGTTCAAAAATCCGAAAAAAAAGAAACCAAGAAAAAAGACGTGACCGTTGAAAAAAAGGCCGAGAAAAAGTCAGAGCCTGCAGAAAAGAAAACAGAAAAACCCGCAACCGTTAAAACCGAAACCACAAAACTTATTCCGGCCAACCCGAACGCCTATAAACCCAAAACACCACAATCTATGCCCGCCATACCACCGATTCAGGTTGAGAAAAATATTCTGCCCCCGATGTCGAACTCACCCTTACCAAGTTTGCCGCCGACAACAGATACAAACGTCCCCATCACCAAACCAACCCCTGGCTTGCGGATGATGGATGCGGCATTAGAACGCCAGATGGAATCTGATGATACTAAGATCAAAGAACAATTGGCAGCGACCAATATTAAAACCGTGAAACCCGGCACAGAGAAAATTGAAGCTCCATCAACAAAATCATCCGGCGGAAAAACTTTGGTCTTTACGGGCAATGAAACAAATTTGTCGGATAAGATGAAAGGGCAAATCAAAAACCAGATTTTGCCAGAACTTTTAAAAGACACAAAATCTCGCATTCAAATTATATCCTTTGCAACCGCCCCCGATAAAACCGAAAACTCAGCGCGCCGCATTTCCTTGTCACGCGCGCTTGCGGTTCGTGATGCCCTGAAAGACCTTAAAATCGATACGGCAAGGATTGACGTCAGGGCGTTACCGAGCGTGGGCAATTCCGTTCCACCTGATAAGGTTGACATCGTTCTTTTGAAATAAAACTTCAAAAGGGCCTGTTTTTCACTCAATTAACCATAAAAACGACGTTCTCGGTGTGGATAAACCCCGAAAACGTAAGATTTTGTTTGAATTTCCGAGTGATACGAGGCATTTTCAACCTATTCCTTTGAAACCAATATGAATGCGCCCTATCTATTTGCCTGTGGCAATATTTGGCCAATTTATGACAACAATACTCCTGCGTCATTGCAGGACTTTAAGAGGTTAAGAAAATGAAAGACCAATCTAACGGTAGCACTAAACTCATCGCACTCGTATTGCTTCTGGCAGTTCTTGCGGGGGCAGCTTATTACTTCCTCTCACCAAAGGCAGATGAAGCAACACCTCCTGCACCTGTTGCAACGGAACAAACTGCTCCGGCAACCACACCGGACACAGCAACAACAACCCCTGCTGAACCGACTGCCCCTCTTGTTGTTGAAACAAAAACATTGAATTTGCCTGCTGCTGCAGCCCCGACAATTCCGACATCCGATAAATCATCTGATCCGGCAGTTGAGGCGATGATGGACGTTCGCAAATTGGGAAGCGACAGCGCACCGATTAAAGTTGTCGAATATTCATCCCTGACCTGCGGTCACTGCGCCTCATTCCACAAAGAGGATTTTCAGGTTATCAAAGCAAAATATATTGATACAGGCAAAGTCCAGTTTACCTTCAAAGAATTTCCTTTGAACAAACCTGCGCTTGATGCCTCCAAAATATTGCGTTGTATGCCTGAAGATAAATTTGTCGCGTTCCAAGGACTTCTGTTCTCTGAACAAGAAAAATGGGCATACCAGACAGATTACCTCTCCCCCCTCAAACAAAATGCCAAATTGGCAGGTTTGTCAGAGGATAAAATTGAATCCTGCCTGAACAACAAAGACCTTGAAAACCGTATCATCGGCGATATGAAAGCTGGAACTGAAAAATTCAAAATTGAATCCACACCGACTTTTATTATCAATGATGGCGTCAAAACAATCGTTGGCCACCAAGCCATGAGTGTATTTGAAGAGACCTTTGACGGTATCCTTGGCGGAACTGCACCAGCCGCTGTGACACCAGCCACTCCAACAACAGCTCCAGAGGCAGCGCCAACATCTGCTACTCCTGAAGCTGCGCCTGCACCTGCTCCTGAACCCGAAGCTGCGCCGGATGCTCCGTCCGAGCCAGTGAAAGATTAGTGCTAGGTTATAAAATAAATTAAAAAATTTGAACTGGGATAGAAACAGTCATGTCCAATTTTAGTCGTCTTCGCCTTCATGGGTTTAAATCATTCGTTGAGAAATCCGACCTTGATATTGGCCCCGGTCTTACAGGTATTGTGGGGCCGAACGGATGCGGTAAATCCAACCTTGTTGAAGCTCTCAGCTGGGTCATGGGTGAAACCTCTGCCAAGCGTTTGCGCGGCAACGGGATGGACGACGTTATTTTCAACGGTACAACAGGACGCCCCGCGCGTAACTCTGCGGAAGTTTCTGTTGTCCTTGATAACACCGGACGGACTGCGCCTGCCCTGTTCAATAATACAGATGAAATCGAAGTGGTGCGCCGCATCCAACGCGATATGGGGTCAAGCTACTACGTCAACGGAAAGAACGTCCGTGCGCGTGATGTGCAAATGCTGTTTGCCGACATGGCGATTGGTGCGCAATCTGCCGCGATCGTGTCCCAAGGTCGTATCGCCGCAATCATCAACGCAAAACCAGCCGAGCGTCGTCAGGTTTTGGAAGAGTCTGCGGGTGTATCCGGCCTCTATGTCCGTCGCCACGAAGCCGAACTCCGTTTAAAAGCCGCTGATGCCAACCTTGCCCGTCTTCAAGATGTTGTGGCGGGCATGGAAA
>MEMI01000030.1:2780-25921 GCA_001767915.1 Alphaproteobacteria bacterium RIFCSPHIGHO2_02_FULL_46_13
TGAAACGCCAAAGCCGTCAGGCCACCCGTTATAAAAATATCAGCACCGAAATCAAAGAACTGGAAACACGTTTGGCCTTAGCCGAATGGATGTTGGCACAAGCCACAAAAATGGAGGCAGAGGAAGAATTCAGATCCACTGAATCCATTGTGACCGAACAAATGACATCGGTTGCGTCCTTAAGCCGTCAACAAATCGAACAAGGCGAAGCCCTGCCGCCACTCCGCGAAAAACAAGCGGAAACTGCTGCCGCTTGGCAAGCACAGAATTTCGAACTCCGCCGTTTGGATGACGAAGAAACCCGTATCAATGCGCAGATTGAAGAAGCCAAATCCGCTTTGGCGCAAATCGTCAATGACCGCGCCCACGAAACAGGCACCGCCGAAGAAAATGAACGCACCTTGGCACGGATTGAAGACGAGCAGAAAGAGCTGATGTCCCAATCCAATACCGCCGAAGAAATCCAGCGTTTGACCAACGAGCGTGGCGAACGTGAATTGGATGTGATGCGCATTCAAGAGCAATATCAAGCGACTTTAGAGAAAGCCGCAAACCTCCGCGCCACCCGCGCCACACTTGAAAATCAATTGCGCCAAGACGAAGGTCGCTTAAACTCGATTAAGGCGCGTATTGAAAGCCTGACCAACCAGATCACCCAGAAAAAACAACAACAGGAACAAGCCGCCCCTGTTGAAGCTTTATCAAACGAGATCGCAGAACTTGAAACAACATTAAATACAAAACGCGACAACGAACAATCTGCACGCGCTGCCGTTGACACAGCCCAACAAAAATTGGATGAAGCCCGTCTCGCTCAACAAACCGCGCGGGAATCCCTCTCTAAAATCCAATCGGAAATGAACGCCCTTGAAAGCGTTTTGAAATCAGAATCCCAACAAGGTTTCAAACCTGTTCTGGACGAGATTAAAGCCGATGCAGGATTTGAAGCCGCTTTGTCCAAAGCTTTGGGCGACACAATCATGGCGTCCACCCAAGCTGATGCGCCTGTCGTCTGGACAGGAAAATCAAGCTCTGCAACTGCACCGTCATTCCCATCCGGTGTTCAGGCACTGCGCCCACATATTAAAGCACCTGACGCTCTCCAAACCGCTTTGTCCTATATTGGCTATGTCGAAAATGACGAAGATGGTGATGCGGCTGCGCCTCAACTCTCCGCAGGACAATCCATTGTTTCTAAAAACGGCGCCTACTGGCGTTGGGACGGATTGCATATCCGTGCCAAAGCAATGGACAGAAATGCCATTCGCCTGAAAAACAAAAACCGTTTGGATGAACTCCAAGCCCAATTCCCTGCGGCGCAAGAAGCTTCATCCTCCGCACAATCCACAATGCAATCTTCACAAGAAGATTTGAACGCCGCACGTTCTGCCGCGCAAACATTGGAACAGGATGTTCGCAACCTCGACCGCACCCTGTCCACCAAACGTCAGGAATTGCAACGGACAATCGAACGCCGCGCCTCCACGGAATCCGAAATTGCAAAATTGGAAGAAGGTTTGACACTTGCGGGCGATGATATTCAACGTCTGGAAGAAGCGGTGGCAACACACCGTCATTCCATGACATCCTTCGATGATGCCGCGATGGAAGAGCAAAATGTCGAAGTCCAACAACGCAAACTCGCACTGGCTGCGGCGCAAGCCGCGTTGGGTGAGGCTGCAACTGCCCTCGAAGTTTACCAACAAGACATCACCCGCCGCGAAGGTCGCCTCCGCGCTATCGGTGATGAACGCATCAACCTGACCAACCGCACCATCCGCGCCCGTGAACGTCTCAAACAACTCGATGAACGTGAAGTGTTGATGCAAGCAAAACTGGACGAAGTTCAATCCCGTCCCGATGAAATCACCGCGCAACGCCTCAACCTGCTTGATAACCTCAAACAGATGGAAAATGCACGGAACGAAGCGTCTGATGCTTTGGCCGCCGCCGAAAAAGCTTTGGCGGACACAAGTTCCGAACTCAAATCCTGCGAAGCTGCATTGGGTGACACTCGCGAACGCCGCGCCAAAGCCCAAGCGATGATGGAAGCCGCGAGCGGTTCTATCGAAATCATCCGTCAATCCATCGAAGACCAATTTGCGATGTCCCCTGATGCATTGTGGGAATCATCACAAATGGACAATGAAAAATTGACCGCTGAGCCGATTGATAAAATCCGCGGCAAACGTGACCGTTTGATCCGTGAACGTGACGGCATGGGCCCTGTCAACCTTCGCGCCGATGTTGAAACTCAAGAAGTTGAAACACATATGGCGAAATTGATCTCCGAACGTGCTGACCTCACCCAAGCGATTGAGGAACTGCGCGGCGGCATCAACAAACTCAACAAGGAAGCCCGCGAACGTCTGCAAGCGGCCTTCGACAGCGTCAACGCGCATTTCCAAGTTCTCTTCACCCGTTTGTTTGGTGGTGGATCTGCCCATCTGGCCTTTGTTGACTCGACTGACCCGTTAGAAGCATCGTTAGAAATTTTCGCGCAACCTCCGGGCAAATCACTCCAATCTTTATCACTCCTCTCGGGTGGTGAGAAAACATTGGCGTCTACTGCCCTGATCTTCGCGATGTTCCTGACCAATCCAGCCCCGATCTGCGTCCTCGACGAGATTGACGCGCCGCTGGATGATGCCAACGTTGACCGCGTCTGTACGATGCTCGAAGAAATTGTGAAAATTTCTAAAACACGATTCCTCGTCATCACCCACCATCGCTTAACGATGGCGCGTATGGACAGACTCTACGGCGTCACCATGTCCGAACGCGGCGTCTCCCAACTCGTCTCCGTCGACCTCCAAGGCAAACTCGATTTTTTGGAAGCGGCTGAATAGGCCATTTATATGATTGATATATCCTATCAAGAGATATTAGGAGCAATCGCCTTTTTGATAAGCATTGTGGGCACGGTTGTCTACATTCGCTCGATTTTAAAAGGCGATACAAAACCGCATCTTTATACATGGATGGTGTTCACCATTCTGACCAGCATCGCTTTCTTTGCACAAATATCAGATAACGCGGGACCGGGCGCATGGATGATGGGGGCGAACGCTGTTTTATGTTTTTTAATCATGCTCCTTTGCCCCAAATATGGTCATAAAGAAAAGACAAAAGCTGATAAAATAGCTTTAATTTCTTCACTGTTTGCAATCATTCCGTGGTTAATGCTAGAGAGCCCTCTTGTTTCCGTTATAATGGTTTCATTAATCGATATGGTTGCCTTTTTTCCAACCATTAGAAAATCTTGGGACAATCCATACCAAGAAAACATACCAAACTATATGATCCAAAATCTCAAGAATATCATTGCCTTATTTGCCCTAACAAATTTTACAATAACAACATCTCTCTATCTCATTTCAATATTTCTGGTGAACTCAACATTGATTGGAATTTGCGTCTATAGACGTAGAATTATTCCAAACAAACAATCGAATATGGGAGAGTAAAAATGAAAAAAAATATCATCGCGCTATTTTCTATTTGCCTCTTCGCCTTTCTGGGGGGATTTGCGGCGCAGGTGGTTATGTCATCGCACCCTAGCTTTGCGGAAGAGTTTGCGGATTATTTTAAAATTTCAGGGACAGGAAACCCAAAAGGAATCGAGATGTATGTGAATGACGCATCGCCCGCGCAAAATTTCTATGCCGCTGACGGTAAAATCCGTCTGCAATTCGGGACTTATGTCGCGGCGGGTGAACGCGGTCTTCCGTTGATTGCTATGTCGGATAATAAAGGCGATATTAAAATGTTGTTCCGTCTGGCTGGCGCCAATGAATCCCCCGTCATCATCATGAAAGACAACCAACACCGCGACCGTGTTGTCATGGGATTAGGCCTCTCCGGCATTGAGTCCCCTTTCCTGTCCATCATCGATGAAAACGGCCAGAAACAGAATATTTTTGGGTCTTACTAACCACTCTCTTTGCTCAAATTTCAGACTTTTCCTTACTCTTTTTCTTTCGTTAGCACTGCCGTTGCTTTCAGATTTGCGATTGGCGTTTCTGAATATTTCATGACCAGTTCATTTTTGGCTGGTTTCTGTGCGATTGAGAGAGGCGCGTATAACTCAATTATTCTAGCGTCGGTTTTTGCATTTTTGCTTCCTGCCAATAATGTATAATATTCCTCTCGGAAATTATTCGTTCCAAGAAGATCTTGATCCCAATAAAATTGCAGATATATATAGGGGGATTCTTTAATCCTCATTACAACCGCTATGTTTTTTGTTTTGCCTTTTTCAAGGGCGACAGGAATCATAAATGTACACGGCGATGTTTTGGCGCTGCAGGTTTGCAAAAATGTTTCCTGCGATTGAGTGTCTGGCTGTTCAATTCTCAGAAAATATGTTTCAGCATTTGCTTGCGGCGAAAATAAAAAAACTGCGCAAATGAATAAGGCGGTTTTAAATGGGGTTTTCATTTCAAATATCCCTGTATTTCCGAGAAAATTTTCTGTCGGTAGGATTATATGGTAGTTCCATTGGGGGATCAATGTCCGACTGTGGTGGTTTTATTTGACGGATGGGAACCGCGTGGTCATCGTCTTTCAGATCAAAACGACTTTTATATGGTACATCACCTTCCCACACGCCTTGATCTGGAATATTGGTTCCAGGAATCAGCTTTTGATTATTTAATTGTGACGGGAGTTCCTCTTTTTCTATTTTTTCTCCAATTTTTTGAAATAAAGAATGCAAACTATTCTCAGTTTCTCCTTGAGGAAGAAGAATACCATCGACCTTTAAACCTTTATCTTTTTGAAAAGTACGTATACCAGCATCCATTTCTTTTGTAATAAAGCCATGTGGTTCAGGATCTTGCTCCAGATTATCAAAATAACCTGCCGAATTCAGATTACGTTTGACTATCAAGACATCTTCTTGATCATTGTCCATATTATTTCCAACAGCACCTTTTATAAAACCAAATAAATTATCAAAAAATGACATAGCAAAACTCTCCTAAATATTAGAAATTAAAAAAGCGCCAGACAGAGTCTGAGCGCTTATTTGAATATATTCCTATAATTTTATTGTTTTGTCAAAAAGATTTTATATCAATATTGACATGCCAATGCTTGCAATACCTTGTATCCTATGCCAGTCTCCCTCCCATGACCGACAACCTAAACGACCTTCAAAAACGCATCCAAGATTTAAAGGCTGATACCCTGCCAAACCACCCCGCTTTGTCCGAATCGGATGATCTAAAAACCACCGATGATAAAAAGGGTTTAAGCGCGGCTTATGAGCTTATTATGACACCAATCGTCTGCGGAGCGATGGGTTTGGGGTTGGATAAGTTGTTTTCCACAGCTCCGACCTTCTTTATCATTCTAGCAATTCTGGGGGTTATAGCGGGTTTTTGGCGGATTTATCGTGTATCACAAAATATTCACACACCAATCGAGTTAAAACGGTTGCAAGACAGACAAAAACAAGGTAGAAAAGCGCAAATTTCAGACAAAAATACTGAATAGAGCTGACCAAAAAGACCCATAAAGTAAAGAGGAACACCTTGGCCGACCCGATGCATCAGTTTCAGATTGCAACCCTCATCCCGTTTCATGTCGGGGGTGTTGATCTATCTTTCACAAATTCTTCCCTATGGATGTTGATTGGCACAGTTCTTTCAATTGTCGGTTTGACAATTGCATCCGAACGCAAAGCCATGATCCCAGGCCGTCTTCAAGTTGGCGCAGAAGGGCTTTATAATTTTATCGATAATTTGATCACTGAAAATATTGGCGCAGGCGCAAAACAATATTTCCCACTGGTGTTCACTTTATTCGTGATGGTGTTGGTCGGGAACTTCCTCGGGATGATTCCTTACTCATTCACCTATACCAGTCATTTAGCAGTTACTGCCGGTCTTGCCTTAATGGTGTTTTTCACTGTTTTGATTATCGGCATTGCGCGTCATGGTACTCATTTTTTCAGTCTGTTCGTTCCGCCGGGCGTTCCGATGTGGCTCCTCTGGCTCGTTGTCCTGATTGAAATCGTGTCATTTATTTCACGCCCGATCACTCTCTCGGTTCGTCTGTTTGCCAATATGGTGGCGGGTCACGTTCTGATGAAAGTTATTGCTGGCTTTGCCATTATGTTCGCAAGCGTTGGCGGATTTGCATGGCTTGGAACACTTCTTCCGGTCGCCTTCAACGTCGTTATGATCGGTTTTGAATTCTTCATCGCCTTTATTCAGGCTTATGTGTTTGCGGTTCTCACTTGTATCTATTTGAAAGATACAATGGAAATCGAACACTAATCGGTGAAGAATAAGGATTTAAGCACTTCAACTTTAATACAACCACTAAAAAGGAACTAAAAAAATGGAAACTGAAGCAGTAAGACTCTTGGCTGGTGCAATCGCCCTCCTCCCTCTCGCAGGTATCGGATTGGGTCTTGGTAAAATTTTCGCAGCTTATAACGAAGCTATCGGACGTAACCCAGGCGCAGCCCCATTGCTTGACAAAAAATTCATGTTCACATTCGCTGTGACTGAAGCATTGGGTATTTTCGCGCTTCTGATCGCGTTCTACCTTGTATTCGCAAAGTAGTTAGATAAAAGCCGAATTGATTAGGACGACCATGTTGTTAAAAAACATAAACACTTTATCCCTCTCATTCCTTTGCGCTCTGCTCATCGCCTCACCAGCTTTTGCAGAAGAGGTAGCACATGAAGCAGAGGGACATGGTGGTGGTCTTCCACAATTCGACCCTACCTCATGGCCTAGCCAGTTATTCTGGCTAGCTGTCTTTTTCACTCTGCTCTATTTCGTGTTCGGGAAATCGGTTATTCCATCTTTGGGAAACACCATTGAAACCCGTACATCCTATATCGCAGATCACCTAAAAAAAGCCGAAGCACTCTCCGCTGAAGCAGAAATTTTGAAAAACGAAGTTCAGGCTGCTTATAAAGCCGCCAGCCACACCGCAGGCGACCAAATCACCGAAGCAGAAAATGCTGCCAAGGCAAAATTGGCATCCGCCCTGACAGATTTCAGGACTCGTTACGAACAACAGGTTGAAGCAACCGAACAAAAAATTACCGCCGCAAAAGAAACCGCAATGGTAGATATGGAACAAATCGTTGTGTCCCTGTCCGCCCAAGCCGCCGAAAAAATTGCAGGAATTCCCGCATCTGAATCAGGGGCCGAAGGCGTTGTGAAATCACTCCGGAAAGTGGCATAGGTTTAAACATGGAACATAACTCTTCTATCGCATCCCTTCTCCATACTGACCCGACCTTCTGGCTGATATTCTCGTTTATCGCTTTTATGGTTTTGGCTTTTGTCTTCGGGCGCAAATCTGTTTTGAGCATCCTTGATGCAAAAATCGAAAAAATCCGCAGCGACATTTCTGCCGCCGAAAAATTGCAAATTGAGGCAGAGACATTGCTCGCAGAATATAAATCCAATCTGCAAAACGCCTCAGTCGAAGCCGACCGCATCATTGCCAAAGCAAAACAACAGGCCGCCGATATCCGTGCAACCGCCGAAAAAGATTTCGCCGACACAATGACCCGCCGCGAAGCGATGCTCAAAACCCGTATCGACCAAATGGAACGCTCGGCTGTCGAAGATATTCGCCGCTACGCCGCTGAACTGGCCGTATCCGCCACCACAGAAATTATTTCCCAAAAATTGTCCGAACAAAAAGCATCTGCTTTGACCGACGAAAGCATCCGCCATATCAGTGAAAAACTGAATTAATCCTTTGCCCTGTTTGTTTATTGCGTTCTGGCAATCGGCTACTGGGCAAGGTCTTTTGGATTGTTTATAATAAACAATGACTCGCCCAACCATCATGACGCCCCCCACTTTACTTGACTCGCCTCGTTGGCGGGGAATGCGTGTCGGGTTGTTTGGCGGGACGTTTAATCCCCCTCATGCGGGGCATGTGCATGCCTCTGAAATTGCCATGAAATATCTGAGCCTGGATGCTGTGTGGTGGTTGGTGACACCTGGCAATCCTCTCAAACCAAAATCCAATTTGCCTGATCTTGAAACGCGCATGGATCAATGTCGTGAACTTGTCACACACCCGCGTATTTTGGTGACCGATATTGAAAAAGACCTCGGGACAATTCGTACCTTCGATACCATTAAAGCCCTACAAACGCGCTTTTCAGGCACAGAATTTATCTGGTTTTCGGGGACGGACATCGCTTATGAATTTCACCGCTGGTATAAATGGCGGCAACTTCAGACTTTATTGCCTTTTGCCTTTGTCGGGCGTCCGAACAAATCCGGTCAGGTGCGCCAGAATGCCTTCCTTCAGACTAAAAGCCTTCATCATACCTACCCGCTCCACGGAATACGCCCAGAGCTTAAAAAAGGCCAGATTTACTGGATTTTTGCCGAACCATTACTGGATGTATCATCTACCCAATTGAGGAACATCATACCCCCGTCATTTGCCAAAAGCGGCAAAAAGGGATAGAATAAGAGTTAATGAAGAGATTCTTGCATACTTGTAAAAGTTTAGTTTACAGAAATCTTTCATCCTGCTATAGAAGCTGCAGGAGTTTTTGGGGTAGCCTAAAGACTCAAGCGGCTTTTTTAGATTCCGCCATGATATACAGAAAGAAGAGACAACCCCTTGGGCACGCGTAAACCAACCGGAGAGCAAACTCCAACGCATTTAAAAGACCTTATTGTTGAGGTATTGGATGCAAGCAAAGCAGAAGAAATTGAAGTAATTGACCTGATGGGTCAAACCTCGTTGGCCGACTATATGATCGTTGCCTCGGGGACATCATCCAGACAAGTTGCTGGTTTTGTTGATAAAATTGATGAAAAGCTCAAAGGTTCCTCCTTCGATGTGATCCGCACCGAAGGTCTTCCGACCGCTGACTGGGTTGTCGTGGATTGCGGCGATGTGATCGTGCATCTGTTCCGTCCGGAAGTTCGCGAATTCTATGCCATTGAAAAAATGTGGCAGATTGAAGCTCCGACCGCCAAAGCAAAACCATCTCGGGGCGCAGCCGTATAATTCACGCATAATTTCAACGTGCGATTATAATATCAATGAAAGCTACGCCTTTAGGTGTAGCTTTTATGTTTGATTTCGTAGCTCTTATGTATGGGTTTTCACATCTTTAAACCTACTTTAAATATATGTACGTTAAAATCAAAAGGCTTATCCTTTTGATCATAGATAAATGCTGAGTTGATATGTCCTTAAAACTAAAAAATTTGCATATCCTGATTGTTGAGGACATCGCGCCGATGCGCGAGTTGACGTCAGCGGTTCTGAAAGAACAGGGGGTCGGAACGATCTCCTATGCTGATAATGGTGAATCGGGCTATCAGGCCTTCTGCCGTCTCCGCCCCGATATCATCCTGACCGACTGGGTCATGCCGACTATGGACGGACTGCAACTCACCCAAATGATCCGAACAGATGCCAGCTCCCCCGATAAAACAATCCCTATCATCATGATGACCGGTTTCGGCTCGCCTCATAAAATTTCAATGGCGCGGAATGCAGGCGTAACAGAATTTTTGGTCAAACCATTTTCCGCAGGCGATATTTCAAAACGCATATTGAATGTTATTAAGTCTCCGCGAGACTTCATCATCGCTCCCGGCTTTGTGGGGCCCGACAGACGCCGAAAGAAAGATGAAGGTGTGGGGCAAGACGGAAGCAATAAGCGAGTTGATCCCGAAGGCTATGCCGAAATCATTAAGGCAAACCATGTGTTACAGGCCAAAGTCGGAATGGGTCAGATTCCCGATGATGTGCTGGCAAAATCACAAAGCCTGATCGAGAAAAACATTATCAATTTTACCCCGATTGCCAAACAATTCTTACAACAGTTCCGCAGCGGATTGGATATTGCCCATACCGAAAAATATACCAACCGCAAAACGATTGAACGGTTAATTGACCCCGTGATGCAGATCAAGGCAAATGCGCGGATCTTTAAATATGAGTTATTGGGTGATTTGGCATCCATCATGCTGAATTTTTTAGAAAGCATGAATGAATTGGATGAAGACGCAATGGCGATTGTCGAAGCACACCACACCACCCTATCCCGCATCGTCAGTGATGAGTTGCATGGTGATGGCGGCGCAAACGGCAAATCATTCGAGGAAGAGCTTCAAGCCGCCTGTAAACGCTACATCCAAAGCCGCATCACGCGGCAAAGAAATGCCATGAAGAAAATCTTGTCCGGCGATACGGACAAGACCTAATCGTAAACCAATTACGGTTTCAAAACAACGCGTGCGGATACAGACAGGCTGACATCATCTTCCGATGGCGCGGCCACTGGGGCGGCCATATCGGCTTTTTCCATTGCGCCACTTCGTGCCATACTCATCATAGGCACTGGTTGTTGAGGAACATAGCTGCCATCAATGGTCAGATCGGCAATTTCATATCCGCTTTTGCCCAATGTTTTGGCGACCAAAGCCGCTTTATTCTGGATTTTTTTCAATGCCCCGATCAGCAATTCATCCTTTTGGGCTTCGGCCAATTCAGGTGATAACGTATAATTCAATCCGTTCATCACAAATCCCATATCCTGTAACTTCCCCAGAATATCGAGAATTTTTTGGGCGTCTTTGGATTTTAAATCAATTGTCTGACTCCCCTTCCATACCATACGCTTTTTCATTTCGTCATTCGAAAGTGGTTTTGGCGGGGCTGGGTTCGGGTCAAAATTATAAACATAGTAACTGCCGGTACTGACTTTAATTTCCGGCTCTGCTTTCACGATGTCCAGTGCAGACTTCATGGCTTTGTTAATGTCATCCTGAACCTTGCGGGAATCTTTATTGTCGATTTCAATACGCAGGCTCGCCACCAACAAATCCTGTGTGACTTTCTTTTGATCGGATGCCGACAAGGTGACATTGATACCGGATTGTTCCTTGACCTTAACGTCATCGGCACGCACAACAGGGGCGCAGAATAAAGCAATGGCAAAGGTCGCGGGCAGAATAAAGTTTTTCATTTTATGTTTCCTTTTTCTTCAACGGTCTTGTATCGGGTTTCGATTTAGATTTCGCTTTTGTCTTCGGGCCATAAAGTTCTTTGGCACGGTCTTCGAAGGCCTTGACCATCCGCTTTACAATTTCGTTAAAGAAGACACCCATCAATTTTTGGAAGAATGGATTTTTGAATTCAAAATCAACATAGAAATCAACGACACAGCCACCATCCGGTGCATCCATAAAATCCCATGTGTTGGATAAATATTTCAAAGGCCCGTTGATATATTCCACCCGAATGTGATGCGGCGACTGAAAAGACACACGACATTTAATCCATTCGCGGAATACTTTGTAACCAATCACCAAATTGGCAAATTTTTCGTCATCATTTTCTTTGATAATATCGCACGAAAGACACCAAGGCAGGAATTCAGGGTAACGTTCAACATCCAGAACCAGATCAAACATCTGGTCGGGGGTGTAAGGGAGGGTTTTCTTTTCCGCGTGAGTGGGCATTGTCTGGCTTGTCTTCTAAAATATCTTTTGCAGATACTACACCAGTAAGAGCCAGTTTTAAATGTAGAAATTTGGCCGCAGCGACTTTCTTAGCTGCTTTGATTACTTTTCCATTTTCATCAATTTTGTCTTTAGATTCAGCAATTCCATCGATTTCTTTAAAAACTTCATCAGAACAGAGTTCTGTACGGCGGACAAAATCTTCGACAGAAATGTCCTCTTTCGGGTTTTCCAGTCTGAATTTCATATAATTTGCAGCAATCGTGTAGACATAGGCCTGTTTTGCAGAGCCTTTGTTTTTCTCTAAATCCATATCGCTCGAATTATTGTTGAGATCACATATCTTCACAACTGCTGCCAATCGATTGCAAGCAACACGTTGAAGATAATCAAAATAGGCTTCGCCCTCCTTTTTATGAAGAGCTTCAACAGCTTTAATAACGGGTTCAGGAAGAAGGCCTTCCAAATCATCTCGAATACTATCAATATCATTTTCTTCCCACGCATCATGCAACAATGCTGCGAGGGTAGCCATCCAAAGCTGCTCTTCATTATTCCATAAAAATTTAGCACCATGCTTTTCAACTAATTTTGCAACCGCGACAGGATGCTTGATATAGCTCTCCCCATCATGTCGCTTTTCCCGAGAATGCAAAATAAACATCAACATCATGGCGCATTGTGTGTCTGACAAATTTCCGGCCTTTTTTGCCTTGCTCAACATAGGTAAGAAAACGTCCTTGGGCATAGCCATCAAATCTTTTTGCGCTTTACGTCCTTCTAATTTTGCTCTCTTTTCTTCTTCTTTATCAGCAAGATCAAGGGCTGCCGCGGCTTCCTTATTATAAAAAGAAAGAACACTCTCAATGGAATGCGTTGCAATATGATAGCTGCGCCTTAAAAGACTTTCTAAATAACCGGGACGCGTGGCATGATTGACGTCACGCAACCAACAATATTCTTTTATGTGTTCCATTTTACTGGTGTGGTTAAGGGTACCAGAACCTATCGTTTGAAGATATTTATAGGGGCCAGAGCCCTCTTTGTACTCTTCAATTTCAGCACATTCTTGCCATGAATCTGCCGTATAAAGATCCAGAAATTTTTTAAGAAATCCCAACCGATTAAATTTGGAGGCCTCATGTTCATTGGAATTAATACAGACAAAAGCGGCAGCATTCATGCGACTCATGCGGCCTTCGGACAATATGGTTTTTAATTGTGGAAAGAGTTCAGTATCAGGATCGATTGCAAATCGTTTTCCAACAGCAGAGCGGAACGCATTTTTAGCTGCGTCGAGCTTTTTATGCGCGGGAAATCCGACTGCGGATCTCCAAACTCTGGTTAAATAACGATTAGGCCGTGTCATGCATATATATCCTGTAATTATGAACAGTGTTATATGTCTTAATTTCCAGAGTCGTCAACAAAATTATGACTAATTCGTGAGTTTTGCGCGTTTTTCTGCTCTTGCAACCTGTAATTTAGCAAAATCTTCGCCTGCATGGTGGCTGGAACGGGTGAGTGGCGAGGCGGAAACCATTAAGAACCCCTTTGCTCTTGCCATTTTTTCCAAAGATTCGAATTCTTCAGGAGTCCAGAATCGTTCAACTGGCGCGTGCTTGGGGCTAGGTTGTAAATATTGCCCGACGGTTAAAAAATCAACCCCTGCTGCGCGCAAATCGTCCATGACCTGACCGATTTCTTCCTTGGTTTCGCCTAAACCGACCATCAGGCCTGATTTGGTGTAAATATCCGCATTCACCTCTTTGGCGCGCTCCAACAGCCGAAGGGAGGTAAAATACCGCGCACCGGGGCGCACGGTTGGGTAAAGGCGCGGCACGGTTTCAAGATTGTGGTTAAAAACATCAGGGCGGGATTGTGCAACAATATCAACCGCTCCATCCTTGTTTTTAAAGTCAGGTGTGAGGATTTCAATGGTTGTCTGCGGCGATTTAAAGCGAATGGCTTCAATCGTTTTCACGAAATGCTCGGCCCCGCCATCGGGTAAATCATCACGGTCAACGGATGTAATCACGACATGCTTTAAACCCATTTTCTCAACCGCCACGCCGATGCGCAAAGGCTCCATTTTGTCGAGTTCATCAGGTTTTCCGGTTGCCACGTTACAAAAGGCACAAGCACGGGTGCAGACCTCGCCCATAATCATAAAGGTCGCGTGTTTTTTGTTCCAGCATTCGCCGATATTCGGGCAGCCCGCCTCTTCGCAGACGGTGGTTAATTTGAATTGTTTGACGATGGCATGTGTTTCACCATATGTCCCGCCCTGTGGCGCGCGCACACGAATCCAGTCGGGCTTTGTGCCCATCGGACGATCAGGATTTTTTTGCTTTTCCGGATGGCGCTTGGCCTTATCCAATAAATCTGGGTTATATGTCATGTCATTTCCTTGATGATAAGGGGAAACATAGGCCGAAGAGCCGCTTTCGTCAAATTTAAAATCCTTAAACCGATAACTCCAACCAGCGCATTTCGGCGGCTTCCTTCTCGGTTTCGGCCTGAGCCATCCGTTCGGAATATTTCTGGAATAATGCTGCATCGCGGGTGTAGAGCGTTGAATCTTCTAATAAACGCGCCAATTCTTCGATTTCCGCCTCTAAGGCTTCAATCTTCTTGGGAAGATTATCCAATTCAAATTGAACTTTATAAGACAGCTTCGCGGGCTTTGGCGCATCGGTGATGAAGGTACTTAATTCAACATCTTTATAGGCGTTTTTTTCTGCCTTGCCTTGAGCAATTTTTAAATTTTCTTTTTTGGTGGCCAGATAATCGCTATACCCGCCGATATATCCTTGAATATCGCCATCCCCTTCGAACGCCAGAATTTTGGATACTGTCTGATCAAGGAAGTCGCGGTCGTGCGAGACGATGATCAAAGTCCCCTTATAATTGCTCAGAATTTCTTCCAGAACGTCCAGCGTATCCATATCCAGATCGTTGGTCGGTTCATCAAGAATCAAAAACGATTTCGGATGCGCCAGAACTTTCGCCAGTAACAGACGATTTTTCTGCCCACCTGATAAGGTTTTCACAGGTGATCTTGCATAGGCCGGATCAAACAAGAAATCCTGCAAATAGCCACATACATGGCGCATCTTGCCCATCACATCAATATAATCGCCGCCTGTAGGGATTAAAGTTGTCCAAAGTGAATCTTCTAAATTCAACGTGCTGCGTGTCTGATCAAAATAAGAAAATTCGATTTCCTTGTTGCGTTTGACCTTGCCCGCATCGGGTTCCAATTCACCAATCAACAATTTCAGGAAGGTCGATTTGCCCGATCCGTTTTTACCGAGGATACCAATCCTATCACCGCGTTGAATGCGCATCGAAAATTTATCCATGATGGATTTATCACCGAAATGTTTATCGACCTTGATAAATTCAGCAACGATTTTCGATGTGCCTGTAACATCGGACGCTTCCATCTCGACCTTCGCCATCATGCGCAGGAAGGCAGATTTATCGGATTTTAATTTTTCGCGTTCTTCCTTCATTAAGGCCAGTCGGCGGACGTTGCGTTTACGGCGCGCCTTCACACCGCGCGAAGCCCACTCGACTTCGACCTCTAACATTTTTTCGCGGTTCTTTAACTCGCGCTCTTCCTGTTCCAACATCAATGTGGACCAGTCTTCAAACCCCTTATATCCTGTGGGACAGATGCGCATGCGCCCCCTATCCAACCAAAAAACTTTATCCGAAATATTTTCTAAAAATGCGCGGTCGTGGCTGATACACATCACAGCGCCGCGATAGGCTTTCAAATAATTCTCGAGCCATAAAATAACATCCAGATCCAGATGGTTGGTCGGCTCATCAAGGAGTAAAATATCAGGCTGTTCAACCAATGCCCGCGCGAGTGCCGCACGACGTTTCTGTCCGCCCGATAATACATCCATCTGGTCATCCAGATTAATTTGCAACGGGTCGGCCACCATCTCCATACGGTATGATTGTGCCTCTTCACGGTTTTCAGGACTTAAATCTTCCAGAATAAAATCACGAACGGTTTGTCCGACTTTAACAGGAACATCCTGTTGTAAATAACCGATGGTTGTTCCCGCCAAGATCCATCGTTCGCCGTTATCAATGTCTTTTAACCCACGGATGATATTCATCAACGTCGATTTCCCCGCCCCGTTCTTGCCCACAAGACAGGTTTTATCCCCTTCCAGAATATGAAAGGTCAAATCCTCAAACAGGGGCGCACCGCCAAAACTGACCAATGCCTCCTGCACACTTAATAATACGCGTCCAGCCATGTAAATTCCTTGGAAAAGAGGGTTACCAAATATAACCCTCCCCGTCCACACCTCAATTTTTTATAATAGAATCAATGCGCCATAAAATAGTTTAAGTTTTTACCAATTTTTTCTTGCGAAGCACAAAACTTAGGCATATACGGAAACAAATTTCAACGAACAGTAAGAGGAAATTAATTATGCCAAGCATTAGACCAATTATAGCGCCAGCAGAACAACACATCGTTACAAACAAATCCTTGATAGAAACTCCAAACCCAGACTTTATTTTATCAGGCAAACTTAGTCATGATGGAGTATCTGAAGATGGCAACACACAGCTAGCCTTCACAATTCAACCTACAACAAAGGCGGTTCACATTAGCCATTCTATTACTGAAGCTCTTAGTTCAGGAGCATATCATGAGCCTGTTGAATATTTTAGTCGTGATGAAATTCAAGGCGATATAGAATCTGAAGAAGCCCAAAAACTATCAAGCGATACACGCCTCTTAAGGGTCATGCCAATCCTGACCTTACAACAAGGTGACAGACAGTTGATTAATCTTACTTTAAGAGATAATGGGGCATCTAATGCTGGAAGCTGGGGATGTGCATCCAGCATGGTATCAGGCAAAATTACAACCCGTAGCATTTTTGCTTCCCTGAATAAAGAAACAGGCCTTTTAATTGATGGTAAAATCGTAATTCTTGTTCCTGACGATGCAAGCGAAGACGAAAAAAATAATATTTATAGCGATGCTGCAAATATCAAATTAGGAAACGGTAAAAAAGTTCCAGAACTGGCAAATGCTTGGAGTAGAACTGGAGCATTCGAGGTTATCTCTGCAAAACTCACACTTCCTAAACAGCCAGATATTGTTTCGTTCTATGGCGGTGTTCTTGAAGGCGATAAACAATGCCAAGCTTTTGATAATGAAAAAGCAAAAACACTGACCCTTATATTCCCTTATGTCGCACAAATAGACAATCAGGCCGCTCTAAGCGCCTTTAATAGTCAGGGGTATCAAGGGCCAGCAACAATCGTTGATAAATCAAGCCTGAGTAAAGGCACCAAAATGCCTCTTATTCCTGGACTTTCACAATTTGTCTACGGAAAATAATAAAAGATACAACATGGTCCCCAAAAAACCGATGCCCATAAAAGCATCGTTTTTTTCTTTACGGCTTAATCATAATCGGCGTACCGACTTCAACCTTTGCAAATATCTCTTCAATATCTGCATTGCGCATGGCGATACAACCGTCTGTCCAGTTTTTGTCCATTCTTTGGAAGAAACCTGATATGCCACCGCGGTCACCGTGAATGCCGACATTCCCTCCAGCGGGAACTCCCATTTGCTTTGCACGCGCTTTATCCACTTCATTCGGGTAAGAAATATTCAGAAATTTCTGGAAATTCTGGCTAGGATGCTTGCCATCAATATAATAAGTTCCCTCGGGTGTCTTTTCATCACCTTCGCGCATTTTATGTCCGCGCGGATCTGCTCCAAAAGCAAGGATAGGATAGGTCTTGATAATCCTTCCTTGTTTCCACAGGGACACCACACGGTCAGCCTTTTGCACGACAATATAATCAACCTCTGCATTTGCTTCGGCATTTGTTGTGACGGCAGGCGGAATGAGGATAGATGTCGCCTGTTGAGATACCACAACACGTTGCGGCTTATCAGCCTCGCAGCCACTTAGGCCAATTGATAGAACTGACAACAAACCCAGAAAATAAAAGCGTCCCATCATAGAGTATAGGTATTTTTCGGTTTAGAGAGCGCGGCAGTAATGGTTTGAGCCAGCTTTTCAAAATCAACCGGCTTTTCCAAATAAGATGTCGGGTTCAAATGATCGACAGAATGTTTATCGCGTGGGTCAGCCAAGGCCGTCAGAAAAATAAACGGCATATTGTTATATTGCGGATAAGCCCCGCGCAGACGTTCCAGAAACTGATAACCGGACATCACAGGCATGGCGCGATCACAAATCACTAAATCAGGCTCAATGCTTTGAATTTTATCGAGACCTTCTTGGCCGTTACGTGCCAATTCTACTTTATAGCCGCGACTGGTCAATTCATCATTGAGAATACCTAAGAGTTCACGTTCATCTTCAACGACAAGAATGGTTTTAATTGCTTGGGACATTTCGAATCTACCTTTTAAGACTTTTATACTAATGCGTTAATGATATTGCCTCAAGAGGGAGATTTAAAGGAAGGGATAAAGTCACAATCGTCCCCTTACCAACCTCGCTTTGCATCTCGATTTTCCCCTTATGAACATTAATCAGGTCATTGACCAAAGACAGCCCGACCCCAGAACCGGGTATCCCCAAGGAGGTCGATGCTCTGAAGAATCTCTCGAACACCCGTTTTAATTCATCAGGCGGGATGCCTACACCGTTATCCTTTACTTTAATTATGACCAAATCATCCTCTATGAAAGCAGAAATTTCAATTATGGGGTTATCATTGGGCGTATATTTAACTGCATTCGCCAATAAATTGGTCATCACCAAAGTCAGTATTTTACGGTCAAGCGGCAAAGTCTCTGGCAAAGTCTCAACATCCACAATCATTTCATGTGACCTTGCGAGGTCGGCTTGTTCGTTACAAAGTTGGGTAATTAAATCCTTCAACGAAAATTCTTCGACATGAATATCCATCTTGCCTGTTTTCAAAAGGTTCGATGATAATACTGCCTCCATCATATTGACGGTGCGTGACACCGCACTGCGGATTGTTTTTAAACGGCGTTTTGTTTCCTCAACAGGTAAATCATTCCCAAGGCGGCGTTCAATAATCTGGGCATTTCCATCGACGATGGCCAACGGTGTCCTGAATTCATGACTGACCATACTGATAAATTGTTTTTGCAAACTGCTGGCTTCCTGCTCCGCCTGAAGGGCGCGCTCCAGCTCAGCTTGCTTAATCGCCAAAGCTTCTTCTTGATTTTTATAGGCCGTAATATTTGTGGTCGATACAATCGTTCCCTGCCCGCCCGGCAAATCAACCGCCGTCATCCGCAGATGCATTCCGTTGTCCAGTTTAAATTCATGCTCGCCCGATAACCTCATCCAGAATTCAGCGGACTCTTTATATTGTGGGTCATCCGGCAGAACCCCCATTTCTTCCGCAACCGCTTCGAATACTTTTTGAACCGGTGTGCCGCGCACGAACTGATCGGCGCTTTCAGGATATAACTTCAGATAATGTTCGCTTACATAAAAAATACGCCGCTGCCGATCAAACACGATAAACGCATCCGCACTGACCGCCAGAAACCCAAGGAAGGTTTCATATTCATCTTCCTGCAAACGGGCACTCAACCGCATCATCCCTTTTTTCAATTTATGGAGGAAGATTTTGTGAAATTCATTGCTGTCGAAAATTTCCAAATTAAAGATGGCATCAAATTTGGACGACAATATATGTAAGCGTTGCCGTATGTCCTGTTCGGGCGTAATTGCGATAACATCGGCAACAACCCCCTTGATCTGGCTTAAATCTTCGGCAATTTTGACATTTTCATCCAGATTGTCCTTCACCACCACAAAGACCACGGCACTGCCATAAGCCTCGCTATACAGTTCTTCACGGGTGTCAGGATTACTGATTCTAACGTCATACCCGGGGATAAACGACCAAATCATCTTGGTCAGCGCACGATCATCCCCATCCCCGAAGATGGAGATCAGAGGAACCGCATTTTTACGTAAATTAACAGGTGAGGAAAAGCGCTTTAAGTTCATTTTGCTACTTTAACCGTCATTTCTTGACAAAAGATAAAGGAATCGACTATAAACGCGCACGAACTCAAAAAGGGCTCCAATCAAGGAGTCATTGACAAAAGAAGCAAAGGTTAAACATTATGTTTGCAATTATCCGTACCGGAGGAAAACAATACAAGGTTTCGCAAGACACCTACCTCCAAGTTGAAAAGCTGGATGCCGAAGTTGGCGCAAAAATCCAGATCTCTGAAGTCCTGATGGTTTCTGATGGAACAACAACAACAGTTGGCGCACCTATTATCAACGGCGCTGTTGTAACTGCTGAAATTCTTGAACAAGGCCGCGCTGAAAAAGTAATTATTTTCAAAAAACGCCGCCGTCAAAATTACCGTCGTAAAAACGGTCACCGTCAGCACCTGACAACAATCAAAATCACAAGCATCAAAGCTGCTTAATTAATAAGCATCAACTTGAAAGGAATAAATTATGGCACACAAGAAAGCTGGCGGTAGTTCTAGAAACGGTCGCGACACAGCAGGTCGACGCCTTGGCGTTAAATGTTTTGGTGGAGAAAATGTTGTTACTGGCAACATCATCATCCGTCAACGCGGAACAAAATATAAACAAGGCCGCAACGTTGGTATTGGCAAAGACCATACCCTCTTCGCTCTCCTTGATGGTAACGTGTTGTTTACACGCGATGATAACGACAAAGTTGTAGTCAACGTTGTCCCGTCAAACGACGCGCAAACAACAGCGGTTGCCGCGGAATAATATCTTTAGATAACAAAGATTGAAGCCCGCCAAGAACTTAGGCGGGCTTTTCTTTTAGAAATGAAATGTAGAAAAAAATGAAATTCTTGGATCAAGCTAAAATCTTTATGCAATCGGGCGATGGCGGTGCAGGATGCTGCTCATTCCACCGTGAAAAGTTCGTTGAATATGGCGGGCCGGACGGCGGAAACGGCGGACGTGGTGGCGACATCATCATTGAATGCGTGAAAGATTTGAACACCCTTGTCGATTTCCGTTTTACCCAACATTTCAAGGCTGAAAAAGGCCACCACGGCATGGGGCGCAACCGTACAGGCGCCGATGGGCAGGATCTGGTTGTCCGCGTTCCCGTGGGCACCGAGATTCTCTCCGAAGACAAAGAAGAAGTCCTGATGGATTTGACCAAACCCGGTCAACGCTTTGTCTTCCTCAAAGGCGGCGATGGCGGATTCGGTAACCTTCACTATAAAACAGCGACCAACCAAGCTCCTGAAAAATTCACCCCCGGCTGGCCCGGACAAGAAATCGAAGTCTGGTTGCGTTTGAAACTGATTGCGGATGCGGGTATTGTTGGGTTGCCGAATGCCGGTAAATCTACGTTCCTTGCCGCATCATCCGCCGCGAAACCAAAAATTGCCGACTATCCTTTCACGACCTTGCACCCGAATTTGGGCGTTGTGAAAATTGAAAATTATGACTTCGTTCTGGCCGATATTCCGGGCTTGATCGAAGGCGCGCACGAAGGTTTGGGTCTGGGCGACCGTTTCCTCGGTCACGTTGAACGCACTGCCGTTCTTCTGCACCTCATCGACATCACCCAAGACGACCCGATTGAGGCCTACCACATCATCCGCAACGAACTTCACGAATATGGCGAAGGCGTGGGTGAGAAGGAAGAAATCATCTGCCTCAATAAAATTGACTCCCTCGGCCCTGAACTCTCCGAAGACATCGCCGACCAATTCGAAAAAGAAATCGGCGTTCGACCGTATCTGATCTCAGGCGTAAGTGGTGAAGGCGTCCGCCCCCTCCTCTTTAAAATAGCGGATGTGATCAGAAGAGAAAAACAACGTCGCGAAGACGAAGAGCAAGGAACAGTAAAGCATGCGTACCAAGTTAACGCCGAAGGATATAATAGATAACAGCAAACGGATTGTTATCAAGATTGGCACAAATAGTATTATTGATGTTGAACATTGGGTTATTAAGCGTGAATGGCTCAGAAAAAGTATAGAATCCTATATTGCATTAAATCGTGAATTTGGAATTGTTTCATCCGGTGCTATCGGAATGGCGCGGGTTGAACTGGACGGTCAACGCCCACAGAGCATTGAAGATCGTCAAGCCTTTGCCGCACTCGGGCAACCTATCCTCTTTGATATTTATAAGCGAGAATTCGCGCGTGCAGGGACTTCCCGAGTGGCACAGGTTCTGTTTACAAAGCATGATTTGACGACCGAGCCAGGATTCTCAACAACGCAAAACACTTTGGCGGCTCTCCGTCGTCTTAAAACGACTTATATCGCCAACGAAAATGATACGGTTGCCAATGATGAAATTAAAGTCGGTGACAATGATAATCTGGGTGCTTTAACCGCAATTGCAGATAATGCAGATACCCTCATTTTGATTACGGATGTAAACGGTCTTTATACCGCCAATCCAAAAAACAATCCTGATGCTGAACATATCCAGATTGTGGATGCTCTGACACCGGAAATCATGGCTCTTGGTGGCGGCACGAACGGTGATCATGGCACAGGTGGTATGAAAACAAAGCTGGATGCCGCCTTCCTTGCCGCCTCGCGTGGGATCAACACAATTATCGTCAATGGAGAAAAGCCTGACTGCCTAACCCGTCTGTTTGATGGAGAATTTGATCACGCAACTTTTATTCCACATACAGCGCACCCAACCATCGCTTTCAAATAGCCCAGAAATTTGACTTATTCCCAAAAACAAGCCACCATATAATTAACAAAGGGCGACATCTGTCGCCCTTTTGCTTTTATAAATTTTTGAAAAACGAACTGATAGATACCCTCGTCATTGCAAGCAAAGCGAAGCAATCCAGAATGGTTGCATTTATCACCATTCTGGATTGCCACGTCGCTAACGCTCCTCGCAATGACAATAAAGAAAAATAGAAAACGAACTGATAGCTCTATAAATTACTATTCAATATCAATATGTTAAGAAAGATACGCCAACACCGCATTCAGGCACTTAAACCCCTGCGGAGTGGTTTTTAGCATATCGGGGTGGGCTTCCAGAATGCCCTCTTTGACTAAGGTGGCGATTTTGTTTTTGGATAGAATATCATCAATCGGTGCGCCGTAAGCGTCCACCAAACGGGATAATGGCAGACCTTCGCGCAGGCGCATGCCCATCATCAGGGCTTCTTGATACCGCGCCAATGCGTTCACAGGTTCGAAGGGATGCATGCCGTGTCCGTCCGCGTCTACCTTGTCCAGCCAGATGTCGGGGGCGCGGTGTCCGCGGGTTGCGAATTTTTGACCATCCTGATCCGTCAAACGCCCATGCGCCCCAGGGCCAACGCCAACGTAATCATCATACCGCCAGTAAATTAGGTTATGGCGGGATTCTTGCCCCACTATGGCATGGTTGGAAATTTCGTAGGCGGGATAACCCGCCTGCCCCATCATGTCTTGGGTCACGTCATACAGGTCGGCGGCCAAATCCTGTTCAGGGATTTTGAATTCGCCGCGGGCGTGGCGCGTATGAAACGGTGTGCCGCGTTCAATGGTCAATTGGTACATCGACAGATGCCCGCTGGCCATTTGTAAGGCCTCCGACAACTCGGTGCGCCATGCGTCCAATGTTTGTTTGGGGCGGGCATAAATTAAATCGAATGAGACG
>MEMI01000031.1:0-22951 GCA_001767915.1 Alphaproteobacteria bacterium RIFCSPHIGHO2_02_FULL_46_13
CGTTTTTTCTTTGCCCAGCGGAGTGCGGCGATTTTATCATCATCGCGGGTTCTCTGTGGCAACATCTCTTCAATCAATTCGGGCGGCACACCTTTCTGACGGAGGGTCATGGTCATGCGGGTGAGTGAGAGGCCTTTGTTATTGAGCGAGTTGATCAGAATTCGCGTATAGTTCTGGTCATTCAGATAGCCCAGATTTTCAAATTTTTGGACAACGGCGTCGAGCAGGGGCAGCAATTGGTCTTTTTCCTGTTCGGGATGTTCGCGGCAGGACAGATCGATTTTCCGCTCCATCACCTTGCGGAATTGGGCAACCGAGGCCGAAAAACGCTGTAAATAGTACGCGCCAGCATTTTCAAGGTAGCTGGCGGTTATTTTTTTACGCTTTTTCTGCTTGTTTTGAAGGTTAGGGGTTGATTTTTTGTCCATCAGTGCTTTTCTCATAAGGCTAATCATCTTAAAAGGAAAATCCGTATATGTCCACTTCATCACAGTTCGAAGCCCTTAATCCCCGTATTATTGGAAGGTGCAATTGGGTGGGAATTGTGACCCTGATCCAGAAAGAGGTCGGGCGTTTCCTCAATGTTTATATGCAGACGATTGTTGCGCCTGTTATTACCCTCTTGATGTTCTTTGCTGTTTTTGGTGTGTCCCTGCGTCAGCATGCGGGCGATGAGACAGGTGTTTCGGCACTCGCCTTCCTCGCCCCCGGTTTGTTGATGATGACGATGATCCAGAACGCGTTTGCCAACCCTGCGTCATCCCTGATTATCGCGAAGGTTCAGGGGAATATTGTTGATGTGTTGATGCCCCCGCTGGCGGCGTGGGAAATCCTTACCGGCATGATGATCGGGGCGTTGCTGCGGTGTCTGATGATCGGTGTGTTGGGCTTTGCCATGATGCGGTTGATTATGCCCTTGCCTGTCCATAGTATCGGCCTCATTCTCGGGTTCGGGTTGTTGGGGAATATCCTGATGGCGGCTTTGGGGATTATTGCTGGGCTGTGGGCCGAAAAATTCGATCATATGGCCACCATCACTAATTTTGTTGTTACTCCCCTGACTTTTCTGTCGGGGACATTTTATGCCTTGTCAGCGTTGCCCCCTTTCTGGCAAAGTCTGGCGCAGTTAAATCCGTTTTTCTATATGATTGACGGGTTTCGCTCGGGCTTTATCGGTTTTGCTGAAACAAACCATCATGTCGGATTAATGTTGATCACGGGTATTGATGTTGTGTTGGTCATACTGGCCTGGGTGATGTTGCGAACAGGATATAAAACGAAATTCTAAAAATGGTTATGCGATGACAGATGATAATAAGATGAACGAGGCGGACAGTATTGTTCAATTTCCTGTTCCTGATGACAGCCACTTTCTAACCTTCGATTTGGAACGCGCCAATTTGCGCGGACGGATTTTGCGGTTGGGCAAAGTGTTGGACACTATTTTATCGCCGCATCAATTCCCCGAAGTGATCGAGAAATTGATGGTCGAGACAGTGACTTTGTCCGTCTTGTTATCATCGATGCTGAAATATGAAGGCATCTTTATTTTACAGGCGCAGAGCGACGGTTTGTTAAGTCGTTTGGTATCGGACATCACATCCGCAGGCGAAGTGCGCGCCACGGCGGGGTTTAACCGTGACGAACTGGAACAGCTTTTGAAAAAGAATCCTACGCCTCAAGTGTCTGACCTATTGGGCAAAGGATATCTGGCCTTTACGGTTGACCAAGGCGAGTTTACCGAGCGGTACCAAGGGATTGTCGAACTCAAACAAACATTACTCGAGAGCATTCATCATTATTTTTCGCAGTCCGAACAAATCGGCACGGCCATTAAAATGGCGGTGGGCAAGGGCGATGACGGCAAATGGCGTGCGGGTGCCATTATGTTACAACACACCCCCGACCATTCTAACATTCCGCAGGATAGTAAACCGATTGCCGAAAACTGGAACAGGGCGCAGATATTGTTGGAGACCTGTACCGATGTCGAATTACTGGACAGTAAACTCCATGATGAAACATTGCTCTATCGTCTGTTCCACGAGGAAGGCGTTATCATTTATAAACCGCAACGCATTACCAAAGGATGCCGTTGCACCCCTGAAAAATTGAAAGGCGTTTTGTCAATGTTGTCAGCCGATGATCTGGATCATGCGGCCAATGACGGTAAAATTACGATGACGTGTGAGTTCTGTAATAAGGATTTTGATTTCTTGAAAGATGAACTTTAAGAAAACGGCTGATTTTTTAAGCCTTTGAAATAATTGTATTTTTTCGACATTCAATAGTTCGTTTTTTCTGTTTTGGATCCCTGTGCAAGCAGGGATCTATTAGTTCGTTCCCAGAAATTTTGAAATGCAGAGGATTGAGTTTTGATCCAAAAATAAACCTACACAAATGCCCGCGATGAGGTGCGGGGGTAGGAGGGGGCGGATTGTCTGCTTGTAGTATAGGAAATTATGCCTAGATTGTCAAGGGGGGATTTTTCCATCGTCATTGCGAGCGTAGCGAAGCAATCCAGAAATAGGTGGGCGGCAAGAAGATGGATTGCCACGTCGGCGTTGCCTCCTCGCAATGACGAGAAGGGCGGGAATAAAAAAGGCCGATGAAAATCATCGGCCTTTTTTGAATTCATTTGTTTGGCTTATTTCACGCCATTACTTAACAAAAGTGATTTCGGCGCGGCGGTTGGCTGGTTCGCGGACTTCGTCTGCGGTTGGAACCATCAGATTGTCTTCGCCTTTGCTGTCAACCAACAACAGGTTGGCATCAATACCACGGGCGACCAAGGCATCGCGTACAGCATTTGCACGTTTTGCAGAGAGGCGTTTGTTGTATTTTTTGCTACCCGATGTATCGGTGTAACCGATGATATTTACGGAACGGATATTTTGTTTTTTGACTTCGGCAGCAACAGAGTCAATCACGCTTGCTCCGCCTGCATCAACTTTGGATGCATTGAAATCAAAGAACACCAGATATTTTGCATCTTCAGGAGCCATCGCGCCGTTTGGAGCAGCCATAGCAGTTACCGGAGGCATCATATCTTCAGGAGCAGGAGGGGCAACAGCGCCGCCGATTGCATTCAACGCATCCATGAATTGTTGTTTGCAAGCAGATACGCCTTTGTTCTGCCAGTTTTCTTCTTGTTGTTCGATCCAGCAGTCAAAACGAGCTTGGGCAACAGCGGCTTGTTTTGGCATTGTCTCACGCGCGCCGCGATCAAGAGCGATCACGAGTTGTGAACGTGCAGATGTTAATTCTTCGATATGTTCCGGTTTCAGGTTCCAATCGGAGATTGGTTCAGGCAGAACGATTTCACCAGCTGCAGTTGCAAGGCCTTTGCGGGCGAAGTGCAATGCGTCAGCATAATCGAAACCGATATTTTGTTCATGGTTGGCATAGTCGCGATACTCAGCAGCAAGGGCTTGAGTAAATGGGCTACCCACGGCTTTGACTTCGTTCAAAGCCTCAACTTCGGAATGGCTCTTGAAACCGGAACATCCTGCTAATGTCAGGGATGTGGCGGCAACAAGTGCAGCGAAAGAAATACCGCGAAAAACTTGCATGTGATTGCTCCTCTATAGAGTCTAAAATTTATATGTCCAAGGTTTTTACCTGTCTAAGGTATGGTTTGTAAAGGATGTTTTTCCCTATTTTGGGGATATTAACAGGTGAGAGCACAAAAATACGCTCTATTCATTCTTTTCTTGACTTATCGGACGCGGTTCTTGTATCTTCACGCCACCCCAAGATGGTTTGTCATAAATTTCGATCTATTTCTCTGAATAGGGTACGGCGGGTCGAAATACGGGGATCAAAAAAGTAATAAAAACAACACATTAAGTATTAAGGAGTTCCCCCAGATGCAAAAACCTCTTGCAGGCCTAAACGTCGCGATTCTGATCGCCAACGGTTTTCACGAAATTGAAATGACAAGTTTCCAACGCGCTCTCTTAGAAGCAGGCGCTTCCCCAAAAATTATCAGCGTCGAATCATCACTGGCTCATGGCTGGCAAGGTAAAGGCTGGGGACATTATCACCCTGTTGATAAACATCTCTCTGACGCACTGGCTGCGGATTATGATGTCTTGCTGGTGCCGAGCGGATATCGCGGACATGAAAAACTGAAACAAACTGCACATACCCGCCGTTTTATCGGTGGATTTATGATGGCTTTCAAACCTGTTCTCGCCATGGGCGATGCGGTTAAAATGATGGCTGAAATCGGCGTGATTAAAGGAATGATGGTTGCGGCTTCGGAAGATGTTCGTCCTGCTTTGGCAGAAAATGCTGTAATCGTGTCTGAAAACTCACCGACCATTCATAACAATTTGATGAGCATGTTGTCCGAACCTGAAAATATGCAGGAATCGGTTGCATCCTTTATCACATTTGTAGAGAATATGCGTGCAGAGGCAAGTAAGGCTGAAGACGACGACGCTCAACAAGCGGCTTAGTTACATTTAGAATTTAAACCCCTCTCACCCTTTATCAGGCGAGAGGGGTTTTTTAATAGACAGAGAACAAAAATATGCGCGCAGATATCCAATCGATTATTGATTCCATTTCTTATTCCATCGAACTATTACGGAGGCATCTTTGACTGGCCTGTTGCTGTCTTGCGTTTGGAAGAATTAGAGTCGCTTGCCGCCAGCCCCGATTTGTGGAATGACCCCGATAAGGCGCAGAAACTGATGCGCGAGAAGAATCGGCTTGAGGCACAAATCAATCAAGTTCGTAAAATCGAAAATAGTTTGAAGGATCAAATCGGCCTGATTGAAATGGCTGAATCAGAAGGTGAAGATTCTCTGATTACCGAAGCGATTGCCAACCTGAAATCTCTTGAAAAAGAATCGGGGAAATTGCAATTGCAAAGTCTGCTCTCCGGTGAGGCGGACGGGAATGATGCCTATCTGGAAATCAATGCGGGAGCGGGGGGTACGGAGTCTTGCGATTGGGCGGCGATGCTGCTTCGCATGTACACACGGTGGGCGGAACAGCACGGGTATAAAGTTGCGTTACTGGATGAAACCGAAGGCGACGGGGCAGGGATAAAATCGACCACCATTCGCATTGAGGGGTATCAGGCATACGGCTGGTTAAAACATGAAAGCGGTGTGCATCGGTTGGTGCGGATATCGCCTTTTGATTCTGCGGCGCGGAGGCATACTAGTTTTGCATCTGTGTCTGTCTCGCCCGTGGTTGATGAAAATATCGACATTGAAATATTGGATAAAGATTTGCGGGTGGATACATACCGTTCCAGCGGCGCGGGCGGGCAGCACGTTAACAAGACCGATTCGGCTGTACGCCTCACCCACTTGCCCACAGGGATTGCGGTTGCGTGCCAGAATGAACGATCCCAGCATCAGAACAGGGCGCAGGCCATGGCGATGCTCAAAGCCAGATTATATGAGGCGGAGTTGAAAAAACGCGAAGCCGCGAGCAATGCCCAATATGATTCGAAAACCGAAATCGGCTGGGGGCATCAAATACGTTCCTATGTCTTGCAACCCTATCAGATGATTAAAGATTTGCGGACGGGCGTTGAGCGGACCGATAGCCAAGTTGTCCTTGATGGTGATCTGGATGATTACCTGCATGCATCCCTTGCCCTGAAATTGGGTGGAGAATCTGGTAAAATTGAGGATATTGCTTGATTTAGGCGGTCTGACCGTTGCGAACACCCCCGAATTGCGCTAAACAATCTGAGAGCCATCAGGCTCTTTGATTGGCTTCAGCCTTTGATTTTGAGGGGATTTTAAGATGAATATTGGATTGATGGCAAGAACGCCTCTGTTGGTTGCGCTTTTTCTGGGAACAACGCTCGGTGGACTTACACAAAGTTATGCAGGGTTTCAGGTCACGGATCAGGCTGCTCCCCAAGCTCCGGCTCCGGTCATTGTATCCAATGTTCAAATGGATGGCTCACCATTGCCGCCAGTTGCAAAAACAAAAGCTCTGGAAATTTTTAATGATAGATATGTTCCGGACAGTGTTCGTAAAAAATATAATTTAGATGATAGCTGGTTCGGTAAAAATGCGCCGCCAGAGGTCGCACCGACGCCGCTTGCTCCGACACCGTCTCCCGTGCTTGCTGATCCTACAACATTGAGCGCGCAACCTGTTGCTGCACCAGAACCGAAGGTCACGATTGTTGAATCATGGCGCGGGCGCAAAGGGGAGAATATTCGCGATGTATTGCAAAGATGGTCAGAGAGAGGGGGCGCGAATTTGATGTGGGCTTCACCTGATGCGCCTGTCTTGCAAAAAGAATTTACCTTTGTCGGGAAATTTCAGGATGCTGTGAATGCTTTGATTAAGGCCGAAGGTGGCGACAAAATCCACAGTCAATTCCGTTCGGAAGGGTTGAACCCTGTGATGATGGAGCCCGCCTCTACCGTCACAACCAATACACCACCTGCTGTAAAAGATGCTCCGGCACCTGAGCCAGCAGCGCCTGCCCCTGTCGCCAATCCGCTCGCAAAAATTTTCCAGCCGGAAGTGAAAAAAGATGTCAAACCTGAAACCAGATGGTTTGCATTATCCGGCGCACCATTGGCGGAAGTGATGCGCGTATGGGCAGATGATGCGGGTGTGCAATTGATTTGGCAGTCCGAGAGAAATTTTGCGGTTAAAGAATCTATCTCTCAAGTCGGGCATTTCGAAGATGCGGTTTATAAAGCATTGAGCCAATACGACAATGAAGATGTTCGTCCTGTCGGTGAAATGTATAACGACCCGACATCTGGTCAACCAGTTCTTTTGGTGAGAACCGAAGTTAAATAATTTTTTTGCGTCCTATATTTTTGAAGGTGATTGAAATGTCTGTGAAAACACATAAAGTTTATTTTAAACAAGGCGCAGTTTTGGCAACCCTTCTTGGTTGTACGGCGCTCTCTCTTCCATTGAATGCAGAGGCCGCGGTTGCCAAGACATCATGGGCGGTAAGCCGTGTAGCGAGTTCATCGCTTGGCAGTTATTGCACCATGGCGCAAAAATATTCGGACGACACTGTTCTGACCTTGGCGCAGAATGTGAAGGGTGAATATTCTTTGGCGCTTGATTTCAAAGACAACAAATTCACTGAAGGAAAAAAGCAATCCGTCTCTATCGCGATTGATGGTGGTAAGGCGAGGTCTTTTGACACTGTCCCACAGACTGAAAAAACAGCTGTGATCGGTATTGGCAAAGATACAGATTTCATTCAGAAAATTTCCGGTGCGGGGAAACTGACGGTTAAGGTTGGCTCTGACACTTCTGATTTCGGATTGAGCGAGTTTAAGGCGGGGCAGTCGGAAATGGGTGTTTGTATTGATGCTCTTCAGAAACCTGCGGAGCCGCTTGAGAAAACTTTGACCACTTCGCCAAAGCCTGTCATTCACAAAAATGAAATTGCGATGAAAACGGCTGTAGTCAGTGATAGCAATGAGCCAAGTGTTGAGGGATTATTGGCGGCGATGCCGAAACCGTCTGCCGATATTACGCCTTTACAGGAACAAGAAGAAATTATTCCGGTTACTCCGGTTAAATCGAAAATTGCGGACTCATCAGAAAAAGCTGCAAGCCTTCAGATGGAAGTTGTCTCTCTTCGTGAAGAGAATGCAAAATTATCACGTTCCCTTGCCGAGCAACGCAAAGCTTTTGAAGATAGACAGTCAAATACAGATGGCGCAGCTTTGAATGAACTGAAAGAAAAATTGGAGGCTGCGAAAGCTGAAAATAAAACCCTGAATGATCAATTGGCGCAAATGAGTGCCAAGCCAGTTTCGACCAAAGACAATACCGAAAATTTAAAACTGACGGAGTCGGTCAAGGCTTTACAACAGGAAAACCAAACGCTTAAAAATCAAATCCAGATTTATGCGAGTGCCAAAGATAGCAAGTCTGTGAATGCGGATGCATTGGCAAAATTACAAGCAGAAAACGCCGATTTGAAACAAGTGATCGCCAGTTTGAAATCTGCACCGAAAGAGGCCACAGTTGCCAGCGCGTCGGATGACGAGGTCAATAAATTGCGTGCCGATAACAGGAAGTTAAATAGCGAACTGGATCTGGTTAAAACAGAAAAGGCTACCCTTCAAACGCAGGCCGCCAATCTTCAAAAAGATCTTGAAAACAAACAGTTGAAAATGTCCGGCGGAAGTTGGGATTTGGAACAGGCTACACGCCGTTATCAGGAAAGCCAGCGCGAGATTGTACGCTTGGGCGCGTTGCTTCAGACTCAGGACGTGAAATGCGCGAATGAGAAAAAAGATATTGAATATATGTTGTTTGATCCCGCCATTGCGACCAAAGCACAGATTTCGATGCTCAATTCATTGGAAGACCAGATCAAGGAAAAAGATGAAAAGGTCAAAGCCGCCGAAGCTCAACTGGCGTCCGCGAAACCTCAACCATCTCCTGATCAAGATGCAAAAATTGCGGAGCTTCAAAAAACTATAGCGCAAGCACAGACAGAATTGGCCGAGAAAAAGCAACAATTGGCTGATGCGCAATCAAAGGTTCAGGCGGCACAAACTGTTCAACAGGATTTGGCCGGAAAAACCCAGACTTTGGCATCTTTGCAATCTGATTTGGCGTTGAAAACACAGCAGTTAAGCGAAGCTCAGGCGAAATTGACGGCGGCGTCCCAGAAAGACGCGGAGTTGGCCTCGGTGAAAACATTGCTGTCCCAAACACAGGCGCAATTGGCAATGGAACAGGCCAATGCCCAGAAAATAGATGTGAAGGCTCAGGCTCAACAAAGTGCGGAGCAGGCGGCCTCTATCGCTGCCCTGCAATTGCAGGTTCAACAAGCCAACCAGACCATTATTCAACTGCAGAACCAAATATCATCTGCTAACCAAGCGGCGTTAAGATCTGCTTCTACAGCAGCATCTTTGGCTGCGGTTGCGCCTGCGGCGGCACCTATGGTTCAGCCTGTTAATTATGCTCCTGCACCAGTCGCAAGTGCGGCGCATTTTAAATCGATTGAAGAGTTTTCTTCACTCCTGAAAAATGCGGGTATTTCTGTGAGCGGTGCGTTGCAGCAAATCAAAGGTGGCGACCCTGCGACATACCGAGCCTATAGCTGGAAAACAGATAGTCTTTACGGCAGTGCGGAAATGCGCAAGGTCTCAAATGCGGGGCAGTTTGATGCCGATGTTAACCAGTATTTAAGTCGGGCTAAGGCAAGATGTAAGGGTGAGTTTGCTGCCGTCCCGTCACCGGTGAAGGCATCTGGTATGGCACAGAGCAAGGCGTATGAAATTGCATGCGTGAGCGATACGTCTTCCAGCTCGGCATCTGTGTTGTTCACTTATGGCGACCAAATCACAACCATTGTGGCGCATGAAGGCCGCGCCGAAGCAATGGATTTGGCAATTGATGCGAGGGATAAGATTTCCTCTAAAATCAATTAAGAGAACATTATATTAAAGGATAAAAAATGGCCGACGGTCATATCTGGGTGCAACATCTTAAATCATCTTTAAAAGCCAGTAAGCAACTGGCTTACCTTTACGATGTATCTGAAGATCAGTTTGAATTTATGGGCGACATATTCGGTTTGCTGGGGTGTGCCGAGGATGCTTGTCCTGCTGACAAGAAAACATTTTCGAATTTTATTTTGCCCGATGATTTGGTGACGCGCCAATTGACCCTTGCCGAGATGATTTCCAAATGTGGAACGACTGGCAAAAATTTTACATTGAATTATCGGATGCTGCGTGCGGACGGAACAATTTTTCCTGTGATTGAAACGGGGATCATCTCGATTGACCCACAGACCCAGAAAACAACCATTCAAAGCTTGATTGCCATTGATACCGAAACCATTGAACGTCAGAAAAAACTGACCAGCAAAATGGGATTTCGCGAAGCGATCAGCAACAGTTTTTCAGGCAGTCAGGAGCGCAGGGCATTAATTTCGCGCCTTGACGAATTGGTCGCAACAGACGACAGAGACCCGAAGAAGGGGTATGTTCTGTTGGTCGAGGTTGATCGTGTTTCATGGATCAATCAGGTTTATGGTGGCAATTTTACAGACGAGTTGTTGGAAAAAACAAATGCTACACTGACCTCTATGGTTGGTGATCGTGCCGAAGTCATGCGGATTGCAGGTGATTTATTTGCGATTATTTTCGCCGATGAATACCAAGGTGAAATGAGAGATACGGCGCAAAAAATATTGACGGTCTTTTATAATCAACCTGTGAAGGTTCAGGAACGGACGGTGCATCAGGTTCTCTCCATCGGCGGCGTGAGTATCTCTGATAAATCGGTGTCGGGTGCGGGGTTGATTGGCTGGCTCGAATTGGCGTTAAATGATGCCAAGGAGCGCGGAAGAGGGTGCTTTATTGAATATTCCGATACCATTGGTCAAGAGGTTAACCAGTTCCGTGATGTGTTGGCGATTGGTGACAATTTCCTAAAAAATTTCAAAGAAGGTCGTGTGAAAATGGCTTTCCAAGGGGTGATGAATTCCCGCACCAATGATGTTTCTTTCTATGAATGTTTGATCCGGATGATTGATGCGGATGGACAAGTTCATAGTGCAGGAAATTTTATCAACGCGGTTGAAAAAATGGGTCTCACGCGTTTGGTGGATACATTTGCGACCAAGGAATCGATTCGTGAATTAAAAGAATACCCGCTCATCTCGCTGTCTGTCAACGTATCCAATCATACATTGACCGATCCGGACTGGCTCAAAATTGTGACCTATGAACTTCGTGATTATCCTGATGTTGCGAACCGCTTGATTATTGAGATCACTGAAGGTTTTGCGATGAACGATATTAACCAGACCATCCGTGTGATGCGCGCCCTGCATGATTTGGGCTGTCGTGTGGCGCTCGATGATTTCGGGGCGGGGAATACGGGGTTCTCGCAACTCAAAGATCTGGCGCTTGATATTGTCAAAATTGATAAATCATTCGTCCGTGAAATGGGTCGCGAAGAAAATAAACATTTTATCAAAACGCTGCATTCACTGGCTTCCGCCATGAATCTTGAAACTGTTGCCGAGGGGGCGGAGACAATCCTTGAGGCCGATATATTGGCGCGTGATGGGATCGATCATATTCAAGGATTCGTCCACGGCTTGCCGAGCATGGATCGGTTGTGGCTCAAGGATAAAGAAAAGAAATAATAAAAAAGCCCGCTATCATGCGGGCTTTGTTTTGGCGTGTTCGGGATGATTATTTATCATCGCCTGTTTTATTTTTATTGTTGAGGGTGAATGCGGTAAACGCTTTCATCGCATTTTCAAACATAGCCATGTTTTGTTTGCTTAATTCTTCCAGAGAGGACATTGGGAAAATTCCGCCGAAGTTTTTGTTCATTTGGGCGCGGAATTCATCTTGTTTCTTGGTGAATTCGGCAAAGGATTGTTCCAGATAGTTCGGAACCAATTTTCCCATATTGTCGCCATAGAAACCGATCAATTGTTTCATGAAGTTGGTCGGCAAAAGATTCTGTCCTTCTTTGCCTTCTTGCTCGGCAATGATTTGGGTCATAACGGAGCGGGTGAGGTCTTCACCGGATTTTGCGTCATAGACAACAAAATCATACCCTTCTTTGACCATTTCGCAGAGGTCTTCGAGAGTTACGTAGCTACTGCGCCCTGTGTCATAGAGACGACGGTTTGCATATTTCTTAATAACGGTTGGCTTATCGCCACCTTTTTTTGCGGCCATGTTGCACCTTCGGTGTGAATTGTTGCATTACCTATTTGTAATTAATCATAAAATGAACTTTGTGACAATAATCATCTGGGGCATTACACATTTTATACCAAATTGTGCTAAAGAGAATTATGAGTAGTGAACATAAGTTTTCCAAAATACAAACAGGGCATCGTCAACGGCCTTTGATGATGCAGTTGGCGTTGGCGTCCGGCGCATTGGCGCAGCCCAGTCTTCTGAAGGGAAAAAACTTCACGGATGAATTTTGGCAAAAACAAGACGGGCGTGATGCACGCGCCAGTATGGAAAAGGTGGTCGAAGGGTTGCGCCGTTATCAATTGCATCCTTATCAACGTCCGCCACAACGGGCGAGCATCGTTTGGACGGATGGGGAGGCTCGCATTTTGTGGTACGCGGCAGCGCCTAAAAACAAAAAAGCTGCCAAGGTCAAAAAATCTATTTTCATCATTCCGTCGATGATTAATGGTGCGGAAATTCTGGATATCCTTCCCGAAGACAGGTCACTCATCAGGTGGTTATCATCACAGGGATTTGATGTTTTTATGATGGAGTGGGGTAACCTTCGTGAAGACCCTGAACTGGCCGACATGGACTCTGCGTTGGGTGTGAAATTATCAAAGGCCGTCACTTGGTTGAAGTCTGAAATCGATACGCCTTTGTTGGGGCTCGGGTATTGTATGGGTGGCCTTTATCTGGCGGCCACAGAAATTTTAAATCCTAAAATCTTTGACGGGCTTATCTTCATTGCGACCCCGTGGGATTTCAAGGCGGGTGCCAAAGGGAGTTTTGCCGAAGCGATTGCAGGGTGGGCGCCAGAGGGGCTGGGGCGTGTGCGGCATCTGGATTATATGCCCAATGAATGGTTGCAAATGATCTTCTCGGGCGTTGACCCTGTGCAGGTCGCACGAAAATTTTCTGCGTTCGCGGATATGAGGCCAAACAGCGTTGAAGAAAAATTATTCGTGGCGGTTGAAGACTGGGTCAATGGCGGCGGCGATTTACCATCAGGCATTGTTCAGCAAGCGGTTCAGAATTGGTATCTGGATAACAAAGTCATCAGTGGAAAGTGGGTAGTGAACGGTCACAAAATTGATGCGCGCAAAATTAAAAAACCGTCCTTGGTCATCGTCCCCGCCAAAGATAAAATTGTGCCGCCAGAATCTGCCGAGCCATTATCTATACAAATTCCCGATGCTTATATTTTAAGCCCCCCTTGCGGACATATCAGCATGATGGTGGGGTCGGTTGCGGAAAAACAGGTGTGGGAGCCTATGAAAGACTGGATTTTAGGGCAAATATAGGAAGGGCTTGAACGCCCGCCCAGTTCAGGCTAGTTTAGTTAAGATTTTTAACCCACCTTGATTCGTACAAAGATAAAGAGATTCCCATGATTAGAGACCGCGACCCAATGGACGTATATAATAACTACCTCGTGCCGACTGTTATTGAACAGACTGCGCGTGGTGAGCGTGCCTTTGATATTTATTCACGTTTGCTGAAAGAACGTATTATTTTCTTGGTCGGTCAAGTCAATGATAACGTGTCCTCTCTGATCTGTGCCCAGTTGTTGTTCCTTGAGTCCGAGAACCCAACCAAAGATATTTATTTCTACATCAACTCTCCTGGTGGTGTTGTGAGCTCTGGTCTCGCGATGTATGACACGATGCAGTACATCAAGCCTGACGTATCCACTGTTTGTATCGGTCAAGCTTGTTCCATGGGGTCATTCCTTCTGATGGCTGGTGCCAAAGACAAACGTTTCTGTCTTCCGAATTCCCGTATCATGATTCACCAACCTTCGGGCGGTGCGCAGGGTATGGCGTCAGACATCGAAATTCAGGCGCAAGAAATTATCCGCCTCAAAAAAATCCTGACTGAAACATACGTCAAACATACCGGTCAGAAATATAAACTGTTGGAAGAAATGATGGACCGCGACCGTTGGTTGTCCGCCGAAGAATCCAAAGAAATCGGTTTGGTTGACCATGTTGTGGCAAGCCGCAATGATGTAATTAAAACGGTTGAAGAGAAGAAATAGATTTCTTCTATGCGAAAATAACGGGGCTGGCATGTGTTTATTGCACGCCAGCCTCTTTTTTTGGCTTTTTCCATGGGTTTGCGGCATATATGATTTTTTTGATTTCGGGTGATTATATGCCGTAATAATTGTTATGTAATTGACTGGCGATATATGAGGGGTAGATAATCTGATTGGAAACAACGGAGATCATCTATGCGTATCGATAGAGCCACGGCAAGTTTTATAGGGGTTGCCCAACCCAAATTCGTTACCCCATCCCCACAACAAATAACAAACCCGCTGGATGAGGTTGTTCCGCAGCGTTGCGGGATTCGCTATTTTATAGAGCGGGGGCAGGCTTTTGGATTATTTGCAAAAGATATTGAAGTTCAATCAAACATTCCGCCCGAGAAAATTATAAAAGCTGGAACTGCTGAGCTCAACCAATTCTGTTGCGCGACCATTGTGATAGACATGCCAGAAGGCAAGGAAATTCAGGGGATATGGGGGCGCGATCTTTCAATTTATAAAGATAGATATTCCGGCGCGTATCAGTTGGGAGTGTATCACGAAGGCTGCTTTGTTATGGGTAGTGACGTCATGAATGAAGCTGAAATGGGTATCGCGGTGATGGAGTGGAGCCGCAAATTTGCAACTGATAATAAATGTAAACAGAAGGCATTTTTAGACACATTTTCAGATAGACCCGTCCCCGATCAGGGGTGTGTATTCCGCGCAGCGAAGGCTGCCGCCTGCGAAGTTGCGTCTTATTGGCGCAAAACCTTCGGATAGCAAGGGGTGGGGTACAAAAATTATAGTTCTTATAAATCCTTGTCTTGGCTAAAAAATTAACTATTTCCTTAGATATGAAACCTAATCTGGTTGATAACCCGTACTTTATGATTTAGGTTTATTTTTTAGCTCTTTCCCGAGGTTTATATGCTTGGTTTTCGTATGACTAACACCGCCCAAACTTTTCCCGTTTTGCCGTTACGCGACATCGTTGTGTTTCCGCACATGATTGTTCCGCTTTTTGTCGGGCGTGAGAAATCTGTTGCCGCACTTGAAAAAGTGATGGAAGGGAATAAACAGATTTTGCTGTTGACCCAAAAAACACCTGCTATTGATGACCCGAAACCGAATGACCTTTATACAGTCGGGACAATCGGCACCATTTTGCAATTGCTGAAACTCCCTGACGGAACGGTTAAAGTTTTGGTCGAGGGTGTATCGCGTGCGCGTGTTGAAAAATACACAACGGTTGATTCATGTTTAGAAGTTGAAGCAGTTCCGTTTGAAGATACATCGGCGGCGTCCACTGAATTAGAATCACTCTCCCGTGCCGTGATGACTCAGTTTGAAGAATATTTGAAACTGAATAAAAAAATTCCGCCTGAGGTGATTGTCTCCATCGGGCAGATTGAAAATCCGTCAAAACTTGCCGACACCATTGCGTCGCATTTGACCCTTAAAATCGAAGAGAAACAAAAGCTCCTCGAAATCGCAACTGTCGCCGAAACGCTGGAACATATTTTCGGTTTGATGGAAGGCGAGATTGGCGTTCTGCAAGTTGAAAAGCGCATCCGTGGTCGTGTCAAACGCCAGATGGAGAAAACACAGCGCGAATATTATTTGAACGAACAAATGAAAGCCATTCAAAAAGAACTGAACGAAGGCGAGGCCGGCGGCAGTGAATTGGATGAACTTGAAAAACGCATCAAGGAAACAAAACTATCCAAAGAAGCTAATGAAAAAGCTTTGGCGGAACTGAAAAAATTAAAAATGATGGCGCCGATGTCAGCGGAGGCAACAGTTGTTCGCAACTACCTCGATTGGTTATTGTCCGTGCCATGGAAAAAACCAACCAAGGTCAAACGCGATATTCGTGAAGCCGAAAAAATTCTCGACAAAGATCATTCAGGTCTCGAGAAAGTCAAAGAACGTATTTTGGAATATCTGGCCGTTCAACAACGGTCGAATAAAATCAAAGGGCCTATCCTCTGCCTCGTGGGGCCACCGGGGGTTGGTAAAACATCTCTCGCGCAATCCATTGCCAAAGCCACCAACCGTCATTATGTGCGGATGGCGCTCGGCGGTGTGCGTGACGAATCTGAAATTCGTGGACACCGTCGTACCTATATCGGTGCGATGCCCGGTAAAATTATTCAAGGCATGAAAAAAGCCAAGAGCAGTAACCCTTTATTCCTTCTGGACGAGATTGATAAACTCTCCTCCGACTGGAGAGGCGACCCGAGCTCGGCGTTGCTGGAGGTTCTGGATCCGGAACAAAACTCACATTTCAATGACCATTATCTGGAAGCAGATTATGATCTATCGGATGTGATGTTTATCTGTACCGCGAACTCGCTCAACATGCCGCGCCCACTTTTGGATCGTATGGAGATTATTCGCGTGTCGGGTTATACCGAAGAAGAAAAAATCCAGATCGTCAAAGATCACTTGTTGAAAAAACAAATCAAGAATGCTGGCCTCAAGGAAAAAGAATTCAAACTGTCCGATGATGCCATCCGTGATTTGGTGCGTTACTATACACGCGAAGCAGGGGTGCGGAATCTGGAACGCGAAATTGCGAACCTATGCCGTAAGGCCATTAAAGAGATTCTTTCCAAGAAAAAAGAATCTGTGGCGATCACTGCGCGCAACCTCAATAAATATGCAGGCGTTCGCCGCTTTAGCTTTGGCGAGATCGAGGAGAGCAATCGCATCGGCGTTGTCAATGGTTTGGCCTACACCGAAGTCGGTGGCGACTTATTGTCGATTGAGGCCGTGACCATGCCCGGCAAAGACGGGAAACTGTCAACCACCGGTAACCTGAAAGACGTGATGCGTGAATCGATTACGGTCGCGGAAATGCTCATCAAATCGCGTTCCAATCAATTGGGTATCGCTTACGATAAACTCAAAGACATGAACATCCACGTTCACGTCCCCGAAGGCGCAACCCCTAAAGACGGCCCATCTGCCGGTGCGGCGATGGTGACGGCGATTGTGTCTGCGCTCACCGGAATCGAAGTGCGTCGTGATATTGCGATGACGGGTGAGGTGAACTTGCGCGGCTATGTCACAGAGATTGGCGGCCTCAAAGAAAAGTTATTGGCGGCGTTACGCGGCGGAATTAAAAAAGTTTTGATTCCAAAAGATAACGCAAAAGATCTGGAAGAAATTCCGGCGAACGTCAAAAAAGGCTTGGAAATCGTGCCTGTTCGGACGATCGAAGAAGTGCTCTCGCACGCTCTGATGTCGCAGCCGATCCCGATTTTGGACGAAAAATCGCAGAAAATTGACGATTTATCCCCAAAAACGGCAGAAAACCTTGAAAATGATGTAATTCGTCATTGAGATTTTTAAAAAAAGAGCATAGATTTTGATTCTGCGATTCATCTACACGCCTTAGGTTACCTAGTGTTCCTCTGGTCTGAATGGCTCGCAGAATTTTTTATTTAACTTCTAACCCGAGGGGTTATTACTATGAACAAATCTGAACTCGTTGAAGCAGTAGCAAAAAAAGCTGACATTACTAAAGCAGCAGCTCAAGAAGCTCTTGAAGCAGTAATCGAATCTATCTCCAAAGCCTTGAAAAAAGGTGATGAAGTTCGTCTCGTTGGCTTCGGTACATTCACTGTTGCAAAACGCGCTGCTTCCACAGGCCGTAACCCACGTACTGGCGAAGCGATTAAAATTCCTGCTTCCAAACAGCCTAAATTCAAAGCTGGTAAAGAACTGAAAGACACTGTTAACAACAGATAGTTGTTAAACAAACCATGTTTTTGAAAAACAGCCCGTTTTCGGGCTGTTTTTTTATGCTTTTTTTGAATAAAGGGCTTGAAATCTGTTTTAAATGTCGTTAAAGATACCGTCCTCAAGCAGTTATGCTTATGCGCGATTAGCTCAGCGGTAGAGCAACTCGTTTACACCGAGTGGGTCGGGAGTTCAATCCTCTCATCGCGCACCATTCTTTTCCTTTTATTGTTGTTCCGAGAATTGGTCGAAAGCACGCAGGGCGTCTGCGGCGTACATCAGGGATGGGCCGCCGCCCATGTAGATGGCCATGCCTAAAACTTCGGCGACTTCTTCGCGGGTGGCTTCTAATCTGACCAAGGATTTGGCGTGGTAGGCGAGGCAGCCGTCGCATCTGGCGGCGACACCTAACGCAAGGGCGATCATTTCTTTTGTTTTCTCGTCCAGAATTTTGGTCTGTGTTGCGGCTTTGGCCATTGCGCCGAAGCCTGCCATGGTGTCGGGGATGAGTTTATGCAGTTCTTTGCTGTAGGGGCCGATGTCAGCGATAACGTCTTTGAATATTTTGGTCATTATTTTCTCCTTTGTTAAATTGTGTAATTATTTGTTCCATGGGGCTTTGGTCAGGATCAGAGCCAAGCCGCATCTGTCCGTGATCCCCGCAAAGATAAGTCCGCATCCGACAGCCAGCGGGATCAGGGCGAAGATGGCAGAGGATGTGAGTGCCAGAAGCGAGCCGAGCGCGACAAAGAGGCCCGCCGCGATGCGTACCTGACGCTCTAACGGAATGGGGGCGGAGGTGGCGGGGCGAGGTGTGCAACAAGAGTTGGTTTTAGCGGCAACTGATGTACCGCTTACATCTGTTCCACATTCCTGACAGGCCAGAAGGCCACCTTCGATCACATGGACATTATGATAGCCCGCCGCTTCAAACATTTCGGCGGCTGATGCTGCGCGTTTGCCGCCGCGGCAGAGGATATAAACATCCGAATCCGCGGGGAGGTTATTGTCGGTCATGAATTTTTGGGCGTCCAGCGTGTCCAAAGGAACGTGGATATGTTTGCAATTGAGATGAGCCTCACGGTGTTCCATATCTGTGCGAACGTCGAGTATGATGCAGCCTTGCTTTACCAGAGAGGCCAGTTGTGTCGGGTGAATTGTTTTTATGTTTTCCATTTTTTTCCTTATTGGATTTTATAAATGTATATGTTATTATAGTATAATAAAATAATTTACAAATATATAATATATCATATGCGGAAAAAGTCAAGAGGATAAAATGACCATCGTCAAAACATCTAAAGAGAAAAAGAATCTTGGGAATGCTGTGGGGCTTTTGAAACTTTTGTCTCACCCTGTACGGCTATCTATCCTATGCAATCTGGTTCATCATGGGGAATTGAGTGTTGGTGAGATTGTGGAGGCAGAGGGTGGTGCCGCCGGACAGTCACAAATATCACAATTCCTAGGAAAAATGAGGTCTGAAGGGCTGGTGCAGACCAGAAAGGACGGGCAAACCGTTTATTATTCCATTCATTCCCCCCACGCCAAAAAACTGGTGCAATCTTTATACGAGATGTATTGCGGCGGGGGAAAGAAGTAGGAAGCTATACTTTATAAAATTCTTTATACCACGCCACAAATTTTTGAAGACCAACCGAGAGCGGAGTGTCTGGTTTAAACCCGACATCGCGCGTCAGGTCAGTGATATCGGCAAAGGTTGCGGGGACATCGCCCGGTTGCATGGGTTTGAAATCTTTCACGGCTTTTTTGCCGATGGCGTTTTCCAGTATGTCAATCATATCCATTAATTTAACGGGATTGTTGTTGCCGATGTTATAAATTTTGTAGGGCGCAAAACTGCTGGACGGGTCGGCTGTCTTTCTATCCCAATCTTTGTTTTGGGCGGGCGGGCGAGGGATCAGGCGTATGATGCCTTCGACAATGTCATCGATATAGGTGAAGTCGCGTTGCATGTCGCCGTTATTAAAGACGGGAATAGGTGTGCCCTCAATAATCGCTTTGGTAAACGAGAAATACGCCATATCAGGCCGTCCCCATGGGCCATAGACGGTAAAGAAGCGGAGGCCGGTGCAGGGGAGGTTAAAGAGGTTGGCGTAACTATGCGCCATCAACTCATTGGCTTTTTTGGTGGCGGCGTAAAGGCTCACAGGATGATCAACATTGTCGGATGTCTTGAACGGAGTCGATTCATTCGCGCCATAGACGGAACTAGACGACGCGAAAATCAAATGGCCGATTTTATGGTGACGGCAAGATTCCAGAATATTTCCAAAGCCGACCAGATTACTGTTGATATAGGCGGATGGATTTTCAATGGAATACCGCACGCCAGCCTGTGCCGCCAAATTCACCACGCAGTCCGGTTGAAATTTATCAAAGATACTATTCAATGCGTCTTGTTGTTCTAACGAGATTTTTTCGAATTGAAAATTCGGATGTTGGGTGAGGCGCGCAAGGCGTTCATTTTTCAAATTCACGTCATAATAATCGTTGAGGTTATCAATACCATAAACCTCATGCCCCTGTTGAAGGAGTTTTTCGCATAAGTAAAAGCCGATAAATCCGGCGGCGCCAGTGACCAAGATGCGTGACATATAAAAAATTGCCTTTGTTTAATCGGAATGTGTCCAATGGAGGTATTTTAATTCAGAAAAAGGAAAATGCTACCTCTTTGTTTTTCTTATTTCTGGACTATAATCATCAGACAGATTTAATTTCTATCAGAAAAGCAGGAAAAATGACTCAATTATTCGATCCTTTGAAAATTGGCGATATAACCGTTAAAAATCGCGTCTTTATGGCGCCGCTGACCAGAATGCGCAGCCGCCAGCCTGGTAATGTTCCGTATGAATTAAACGCCGAATATTACGCCCAACGCGCCAGTGCGGGGCTGATTATTACTGAAGCCACTCAAATCTCTCAGCAAGGTCAGGGGTATCCGGCAACTCCCGGAATTTATTCTGATGAACAGGTCGCAGGGTGGAAAAAAGTGACCGATGCCGTTCATGCGGCGGGTGGCAAAATATTTTTACAATTGTGGCATGTGGGTCGTATATCCCATTCATCATTACAGCCCAATGGCGGTTTGCCTGTTGCACCATCTGCGATTGCTCCGACGGGCGAAGTTTTAACGGCATCATGGAAAATGGCGCCTTATGAAACTCCTCACGCCCTGACGATCCCTGAAATCAAGGCGATTATTGGTGACTATAAAAAGGCCGCCGAAAATGCAAAGGCCGCAGGGTTTGACGGCGTCGAAGTGCATAGCGCGAATGGATATTTGCTCGATCAATTCTTACAAGACGGGTCAAACAAGCGTGACGATGAATATGGCGGAAGCATCGAAAACCGTTGCCGTTTATTGAACGAGGTTGTGGATGCTGTCGTCTCTGTCTGGGGCGCGGGGCGTGTCGGTGTGCGTTTCTCACCATACGGAACATTCAATGATATGAGTGACAGCAATCCTGTTGAATTATTCACTTACGCATTGGGTCAAATGAGCAAACGTAAATTGGCCTACGCCCATGTGATTGAACCCCGTTCGACCAGTGCGGGCGGGAATGATAAAGTGGTGGATGGTCTTCCGAATACCTCTTCCCTGTTCCGTAAGGCATTTGACGGCGTGTTTATCTCCGCTGGCGGCTATGACGCTCAAATAGCCATGGATACTCTGGCAAAAGGGGATGCGGATGCCATCGTCTTTGGTCGCCTCTTCATCTCTAACCCAGATTTGCCAGAGCGTTTAAAGGCAGCCGCCCCACTGACCCGCTATGACAGATCAACCTTCTATGGTGGTGCAGAAAAAGGATATACGGACTATCCGAAAATGGCTTAAACTTTGCTTGATATAAAAAGCCCCGATCATGTCGGGGCTTTCTTTTTTAGCTATTCGCTATGGGCGATGAGTTTCGCGATCCGCTTCACCACAGGTAGGACGAGCAGCAAAGTCGGAAACGCAAAAACCCAAGAGATCAACCATGCCGTTGGCCACATATGGAAGGCCTCAACCGTTATCCCCACGTTCCGCATGGTACTGATGGCCGATACAATGCACGTCATAAAAATCGACAGAATGAGCGGCATAATAAAGGGGGTGGTTGATTTGGGTAGTTTATAAGATGTGGTGTCTTTCATCACATTTCTCCGTAAAAAATAACTGTTATCCTTATCAACAATAAGGATAATCCAGTTAAATTATGCGTTGCTTGACGTTACACGCTTACGGTCAGTGACATGATTATCATAAACAAAAATTGTTTTGTGTTTCAAGGAAAATTTAGGGTGGTTCAAAAACGGGAGGACTTACTATCAAGACGATAACTTGATAACATATTGATATAAAATAAACTTATCGTTTCGAATTTGCTTCCTACTTCCCATTGCTACCCCTAGGTGATTTTTTCATCCGAAAATAATGGGGGTATTTGTACTTTCTAAATAATTTTTTTATTTTTAAGTTTAATTTTGACCTTCTGGACTCTCGGAAAATTGTACGATAAATTAAAACAATGCGTGTAAAATTTGATTTTCAATTTGATGGATTCTTATTTGGAGTGCTTCTTTATATTTTGGCACTATCTACTGTTATGATTTTGGGTGATGGGATTATCAATTATCTCATTAAAAAGGACTCCATTCTTGCAATCCATGGCAGTTTTTTGGCGGGAGTTTTTGCTGTTATTGCGGCATATTTTTCCATTAAAGCTGTTCGTGACCAAATTGATGATTCCAAGGGAGCTCGAGCAGAAGAGCGGATTAATGCATTCAAACTTTGTTTTAAATGGGCAGAAAATATTTGCGCAATTTATGAAAACGCAGATAAAAATTTTTATGAATCCTACAAAGGAACGTGGCTCTCTCCTACCAATGGGGGGCGGATTGCAAGGCAGTTGCAACAGTCTTTATATCAAGACCACTTTTCAGGAGTGGGATCTTCTAAGTAAAATGGAATTTAAACACGCTGAAGCCATGCTTCCTGTTCTTGATTCTGTTGATACCTCTAAGGCTAGTATGTCCCTTGTTTTACAAGTATTTGCAACGGAAAATGGCCTTTATGATAGCTTCCAAGAACCAAAAAACTTTAGCAGGCACGTAAAAGAATATAGAGTAAGACTTGAAACTCTCAGAAAGAAGTTTCCAAATATTTTGGAATAGAGATGCAATTAGTTCGACTAGAAGCCTTTTCTGACTGAAAGGGGAAAATGGCGGAACGGGAGGGATTCGAACCCTCGGTACTGATTACTCAGTACGACGGTTTAGCAAACCGTTGCCTTAAGCCTCTCGGCCACCGTTCCATCAGAGAAGTCTTTTTACGGACAAAATGATCAAAAATCAATCCCGAAATGATTAAGAACTCACATTCAGTATATAAGCCCCAGAAATCGCCATTTTTTGGGCAAATTGCCAGACTTTGGCGTCACTGAAGGGGCAGGCGGGGAGGCTTAAGGCAACG
>MEMI01000031.1:22962-26700 GCA_001767915.1 Alphaproteobacteria bacterium RIFCSPHIGHO2_02_FULL_46_13
GAAGGCCATACAGGCGGCGCGTGCCACCACACCGCTTAAGGCGGGGAGCCATATTTCGGGTGGATGTGGGGTAGGGATGCTTTCGCGGAGGATATCGGACATATCGGAGATAAATTCCGGCGTATCAAAGCCCAAGGTGAGGTTATAGAGGTCGGGATGGTCACCCGTCACTTGTTTGTGGAGTGTGGCAACGGGCAAAGGGTCACACCACCGAAGAACCGCCCCCGCTTTTTCGAGTTCAGGAAGCCACAGAGGGGTGTAGTCCGATTTCGCGATAAAGAGGGTGCATTGATAGTGAAGCTGCGCACAGGCCTCTGCCACCGCCCAAGCGCCCGACCCGTACACACTCCCGACATAGGCAAAATGGGAATGGTTGAGTTTGGGGAGGTGGCGGAGCAGGGCGGGCATTTTCAGGCCACCTTTGGTCAAATCCCCACGCACGACATGAATATTGTTGAAGGGGGTAATGGGATAGAGGGACATATTTTTTATTTTTTTAAATATGTTTCCAAAAAGGACGGAACATCTTTCGGATCATAGACAAATTTTCCAATCGGATGAAGGTTCCATACGCCTTCATGTTGGCTTAATTTCGCGTAGATATAGGCGAAACATTTTGGAGCGAGTTCTGAATCGGTTGGAATTTCAAAGGATGCGAGTTCCTTTTCCAATTTACTGTCCACGATACGAATCTTAGGTTTGTTATCAAGGCTCGCGAAGTCATATTTGCAATCACTAACGACGACGATAAAAATATGGGCGTGTTTATTGGTGATTTTATCCAGATCGATATAGGCCGCTTCATCGTCATAAACGCCGCGCCCTGTAAAATCTTCACCACTGCTGTACATGACACCGTCATCCGAAAACATATTTTCATTATCGGGGCCGTTTACAAACAGAGATTGGTTATTGTCATCAAACGCGTAACAATACAGATCCAGATCATATTGACCAAAATCAGATTCTCGTGCTGTAGAGTCGTCTGATTTCTTATCAACATTTTGCGCGGCGTACAGGACGGAGTTGGAAACTTTCTGTGGAGCTGCAGTCGGGTTACGGGTGATTAAACTCACGAAGAGTGATGGAATCCAAAGAAGGACTGATCCAATAAACCCCAGGGACGATAAGAACACGGAGGATGCCTTGTCCGTGAGCTGTGCCTGACGGGGTTCCCACTTCAAACCAATCATTAGGCGCGTGCTATCGCTGGTAATGCGATAGAATGGTTCGGAATTTGATGATTGTTGGGTTGGGGCGTCCATAGATTATCCTAATTTCTTTTTCAACAATTCATTAATCAAATCAGGGTTGGCTTTGCCGGCGGATTTTTTCATGACTTGGCCGACGAAGAAGCCGAAGAGTTTGTCTTTACCGCCGCGATAGGCCGCGACGTTGTCGGGGTTCTCAGCAATCACTTCATCGACGATTTTTTCAATGGCGCCTGTATCGGTGATTTGTCTCAACCCTTTTTCTTCGACGATTGTTGCGGCTTCTTTACCAGTTGCCATCATTTCGGCGAAGACATCTTTGGCGATTTTGCCTGAGATGGTGTTGTCGGAGATGAGTGCGATCAGCCCGCCCAATTGTTCGGCGGATACTGGGCTTTCGTCCAGATTTTTACCGTCTTTATTGAGAGCGCCGAGGAGTTCGTTGATGACCCAGTTGGCCGCGAGTTTTGGGTCATGTCCCTTGGCAACCGCTTCGTAATAATCGGCACGCGCGCGTTCCGCAATCAGAACGGATGAGTCATAGGCCGAGAGGCCGAAGTCCGACATGAAACGATGTTTCTTTTGGTCGGGGAGTTCTGGCAAGGTTGCTTTGATCGCATCAACATAGTCTTGGGTGATGACGAGGGGCAATAAATCAGGATCAGGGAAGTAGCGATAGTCGTGGGCTTCTTCCTTCGAGCGCATGGAACGTGTTTCGCCTTTGACGTTATCCCAGAGGCGGGTTTCTTGTTTGATTTTTCCGCCTGCCTCAATGATTTCGACTTGGCGGGTGGCTTCGTAATCAATCGCCATTTGAATGGCTTTGATCGAGTTGACGTTTTTAATTTCGCAACGTGTGCCAAGCGGGTCGCCCAATTTACGGACGGACACGTTGACGTCAGCGCGCATCGAGCCTTCCTCAAGGTTACCATCACAGGTGCCGAGGTAGCGCAGAATCATGCGGAGTTTGGTGACGTAGGCACAGGCTTCGTCCGCGCCGCGAATGTCCGGTTCAGACACAATTTCCATGAGGGCGCAACCAGAGCGATTGAGGTCAACATAGCTTTTGGTCGGGTGTTGGTCGTGGATGGATTTTCCCGCATCTTGTTCCATGTGCAGGCGGGTCACACCGATTTTTTTCACTTCACCGTTCGGCAGATCAATTTCAATCACGCCTTTGCCGACAATCGGGTGGAGGAATTGGGAAATTTGGTAGCCTTGCGGAAGGTCAGGGTAGAAATAGTTTTTCCGTTCGAACACAGAATGAAGATGAATCTCTGAATTAAGACCAAGGCCAGTACGGACAGCTTGTTCCACACAATATTCATTGAGGACAGGCAACATCCCCGGCATGGCGGCATCCACCAAGGATACATGGTTATTCGGTGCGCCGCCGAATTCACAGGACGAGCCGGAGAATAATTTTGATTTGGCAATAATCTGCGCGTGGACTTCCAGTCCGATCACGATTTCCCAGTCGCCAGTTTCGCCTTTAATAAGTGCAGCCATGATTTTATTTCCTATATTTTCTTCATATTAATTTTGGTTTGGGTTTGTGGCACAGGACAATGCAATTTTCTGCTGTGTCTGGACAAATTCGGGTGTTTCCATGATGGGGGTCACGGGGTCAAAAATATTCGGGTTATCGGCCAATATTTTTGGCAACATTTGGCCTGAAATCGATTTCATGAAATTAGCCATTTTATTAGAGAGGCAAGAACAGATGGCAGGGTTTTTGACATCGGTCATACATTTTTTGTGGATCAGGTCATGGGTCGGATATTGCATGCACGGGCCGTTGACCGAGATCAGGACTTTGTTCAAAGCGGGTCTTGCGGTGTCACCACGACTTGAAAGCGCTGAGAGGTCTTCCTGCGTCATTGATTTTTGCATGTTCATGGCGGTACAGGCACAATATTTTTTCTGACTGTCTGGTGTCATCGTGCCTTCTTTTTCGGCACCTGTTACACAATTCGCAAAATATTTTTCTGCCATCTCGCCAGTAATGGCTGTCCCTTCTGCATGTGAAAACGCAGGGATATTTGCAACGAAAAGGATTGCAGTCATCAATAATATTTTTTTCATCTGCGCTGTTCCTTTATCTGAAATTTTTCGGGTCCATGTAACTGCCGACACATTGTTCTTTTTCAACACGGCGGGAATTTAGAAATGTATCATTGTCCCATAATGTATCTGTCGGGTCGGCATCGCCATTTTTCTTTGGGTCGCCCCATCCGATCATCATTTCTTCCAAGCCGTTTTTCTTGAAATGCTCCGCAACACCGCGGCTCACGCATTTGCAAAATGGTACAGGGTATTTAATACGCCAGTCATTTTTACGCGATGTGATACAGAACACATATTCGATGTCTTCGACAGGGGCTTCCATGCATGGTTTCATCACATTTTTGACGTATTTCTCAAACGTGGCGTTACCGAGTTTCCGGTTGGATTCTTTTTGAAGTTCTCTCAAGTCACCCACAGTCACCGTGCCAAGTGTAGAGGCGGCGGCGCAAGTGCAATAAGC
>MEMI01000031.1:26710-29949 GCA_001767915.1 Alphaproteobacteria bacterium RIFCSPHIGHO2_02_FULL_46_13
CGGCGCACCGACAATGTCGGTGGACGATAGAATAGGGAAGAGGCGTGATGGTTCATATTTGATGGATTGAATATCAAACAAAGCCTGCCCCCATCCCGACATTGGAATGGTGATAAGAATAACGAGCATCAAGGATAAAAGATGCTTGCGCTTCATGTTAGGCTACTCCGCGCTTGATGAGTTCGAATGTATCTTTGAATCTGACGGCTTGTTCCAGTGCAAAGGCAGTTTTGAACATGGTCACTTCGTCCCATGCTTTACCAATGATTTGAAGACCTAACGGCAACCCTTGGTTATCCAGTCCGCCCGGCACGGAAATGCCCGGGAGTCCTGCGAGGGATGCCGGAATTGTGAACACATCGCCCAGATACATTTTGATCGGGTCATCATCATTCTCGCCAATCGCAAAGGCCGAAGACGGTGCGGTCGGGGTCAGAATGACGTCACATTTCTCAAACGCCGATTTAAAATCGTTGGCGATCAGGCGGCGGACTTTTTGGGCTTTGGTGTAATAGGCATCGTAATATCCAGATGACAGGCAATAGGTTCCGATCATGATACGACGTTTAACTTCTTTCCCGAAACCGGCAGCGCGGGTCAGGTCGTAAGTCTCTTGCAAATCTTTGCCTTCGACACGCATGCCGTAGCGAACACCGTCATAACGCGCAAGGTTTGAGGAGGCTTCAGACGGCGCAATGATATAGTATGTCGGCACAGCATATTTTGTATGCGGCAGGGAAATATCAACGATGGTTGCGCCAGCATCTTTCAGGAGTTGTGTTCCTTTATCCCATACAGCGGTGATTTCGGCAGGCATGCCATCCACGCGATATTCTTTCGGAATACCAACGCGCAGGCCTTTAATATCCTGTTTCAAAAGGCCCGCGAAATCAGGCACATCCATTTTTGCGGATGTAGAATCTTTCGCATCAAACCCCGAAATGGTTTGGAGGAGGAGGGCTGAATCTTCCACATTGCGCGCAAAGATACCCGCTTGGTCAAGGGAGGACGCAAAGGCGATAATCCCCCACCGTGAACAACGTCCATAGGTTGGCTTTACACCGACAATCCCGCAGAAGCTCCCTGGTTGGCGGGTTGATCCGCCTGTGTCTGTGCCAGTTGAGGCCATGGCCATCCCTGCGGCAACGGCGGCGGCTGACCCGCCTGATGATCCGCCTGATACCAGTTTTTTCTCAGGATGGGTTTTGCTTTTCCATGGGTTTTCGACAGGGCCGAAGGATGAATTGGTGTTCGATCCGCCCATTGCAAATTCATCAAGGTTGGCTTTACCGACCGAGATTGTTCCAGCATCCAATAATTTCTGGCTAACCGTTGACTCGTAAGTCGGTACAAAGTTTTTGAGGATCTGGCTTGCCGCCGTGGTTTTGACATCCTTGGTGCAATAAAGGTCTTTCATCGCAATCGGGATACCGTCTAACGGACGCATTTCACCTTTGGCGATACGGGCATCCGTCTCTGCCGCTTGTTGTAACGCGAGGTCTGGAGTGGTGGTGATGAATGCGTTCAGGTGCGCACAGGCTTCGACTTGTTTGTTATGAGCGGTGACAAGTTCCGTTGCCGAGAATTGTTTTTCTTTGAGGCCTTTCAGGGCTTCGGTAACGGTCATGGAGATCAATGTATTGGTCATGGTAAATTACTCTACAATTTTCGAGACAACAAAGAATCCTTCAACGGATTCAGGGGCGTTTTTCAATATATCGTCGACTTTATCGCCGTCCGTCACGACATCAGGGCGCAGGCGACAGGCAATTTCGGATACGGACAGGAGGGGCTCAACGCCGTCTGTGTTGACTTCTTGTAACTGCTCCGCCCATCCAAGAATATTCTGTAACTGGGGCGCGTAATAGCTCAGGTCTTCTTCGGTGACCTTGATACGGGCGAGGGAGGCAATCTTTTGGACTGTTGTTTTATCAATAGACATGGAATTTATCTTCTTTTCATGATCTTTTTAGGGTATTCAAAGGCTTAACATTGTTAAATTAACCCTGCAAGAGTTTATGACCACCTAATGAGCATCTTATCCGAAGAAGATTTTTCAAAAATTTTGAAACCTGATGACAGGCTTCTCGGGCTGGATATCGGCACAAAAACCATCGGGGTCGCGTTCGGGTCTATGATGGCAGGATTTGCCAGCCCTTTGCAAGTTATCAAACGCACGAAAATTGCCAAAGATGCCGAAATTTTGAAAAAAATGATGGCGGAATATAGTGTGGGCGGGCTGGTGGTCGGATGGCCACTGAATATTGACGGCACGGTCGGGGTGCGCTGTCAGGCGACCAGAGATGTGATGCTTGAGATTATGAAATATATCCCCGATGTCCCCGTCTTATTCTATGATGAACGATTTTCCACAAAAAAGGCTGAATTTTTCATGATTGATGAAATTGACCTCTCCCGTAAAAAACGCGGACAAATCGTCGATAAAATGGCCGCCCAGATTATTTTGCAGGATTTTCTGGATAGGGTTTAAGTTTCGCTGGTTTTTTGTCGGCGAATACGGTTAAAACCATAACATGTCCTTTTCACCCCGATTTACTCAAGATTTGCGTGATCGCCTGACCTTGTCGGAAATTATTGGCCGACGGGTGAAATTGGTGCGCGCGGGGCGTGAGTTTAAGGGATGTTGTCCGTTCCACCGTGAAAAAAGCCCGTCTTTCTATGTGAATGATGAAAAGCAATTTTATCATTGCTTCGGATGCGGGGCGCATGGGGATGCGGTGGGCTTTGTCATGCAGCATGACAATTTATCATTCCCCGAAGCGATTGAATTATTGGCGACCCAAGTCGGGATGGAAGTCCCGAAACAATCTTTCGAAGATAAAGAATATTCGAAAAAAGAAAAAAGCCTTTATGCCTTGTGTGATGAATCCGCAAAGTGGTTCGAGGCACAATTGCATGACCCCAAAAATAAAGAAGTATTGAATTATATTTCAGGACGAGGATTGTCATCCGAGACACTCAATGCGTTTCGTTTGGGGTATGCGCCAAGTGATGATCAGGCGCTTCGTAAAGTTTTGCTCGCCCAAGGTTTCACCGATGCCCAGATGATTGAGGCCGGTGTCTTAAAACTATCAACGACACAAGGGCGCGAGCCATATGGTTTTTTCCGTGACCGTTTGATCTTTCCGGTGGCCGATGCGCGGGGGCGTATTGTGGCGTTTGGTGGTCGTGTATTGCCCGACCATTTGCGTCCACCGCAACGGGGCGATTTTAAACCG
>MEMI01000031.1:29957-30315 GCA_001767915.1 Alphaproteobacteria bacterium RIFCSPHIGHO2_02_FULL_46_13
TATTAACTCTGCCGACACGCCATTGTTCCATAAAGGCCGAACCCTCTATGCAGGGCAGCATGCAAGGCTTTCCGCCAAAGAGCATAAGTTGATTGTGGTCGAAGGCTATATGGATGTGATTGCCTGTCATCAGGCGGGATTTCGTGGTGCGGTTGCACCACTTGGAACCGCATTGACCGAAGAACAAATATCGCTTCTGTGGAAGATGATTCCGCTGGATGAGAAAGAACCCGTTTTATGTTTCGACGGTGATGAAGCGGGATACCGTGCAGCGGTGCGTGCCGTTGAACGTGTGCTCCCGCTTTTGAAACCACAACAATCCGTACGCATTGCATTCTTACCCGAATGTGAAGACCCT
>MEMI01000031.1:30369-33519 GCA_001767915.1 Alphaproteobacteria bacterium RIFCSPHIGHO2_02_FULL_46_13
CACCAGATTGCGGGCAAGAAATTCGATACGCCTGAATCACGCGCTGGGCTGGCGGCGAAACTCGATGAACTGGCAACACAAATTCCCGAAGGTCAGTTGCAGTATTACTATAAACAAATGTTCCGCGATAAGATGCGCGAATTTTTGGGGAATAGCTGGAAAGATTTTAAGGGTAAAAAATCTAAGACGGCGTCGCTGATTTCTTTGCCAAGTGTGGGGCAGAAAAAAGCGGAAACAATGATTCCGCAAATCATGTTACTGACGGTTTTGAATCACCCTGATATTTATCCGTATATCGCATCCGAATTTCATCGTTTGGAGCTTGGTACGCCTGAACTGGAAAATTTATATCACCATACGGTCGACATTCTGGAAAATAATTTGAGCGAGGAAGAGGATGATATTGACTCTGCCACCCTCCTGAACCAGTTAAAAGAACACGGATTATCCGATTTTTTGGATGATTTCCTGAAACAGGAACGACTTTATATGCATGCAGGCTTTGCCCGCCCCGGCGAGAAGATTCAGTCGAACGACGGGGGTGAGTCGGGGGTTGCGTTGGTGGTCAGTGGATGGAAATCCCTTTGGAATCAATGGAGTAAGTCGGTTTTGATGGCGGACATAATGGCGGCAAGGCTTCATTTGGCGCAAAATATGACGCCCGAAAATGAAAGTCGGATGCTGGCTTTAAAGCAAGCGGTTGACGATTTGGGAAAATAAAAGGACTTATCCCCATGTTACCCCTTTGTTTTTTCTAAAGAATCAGGTTAAATCAGCGAATCGAATCGGTTGGCTCACGTCCGATTCCTTCAGACATGGAAAAAGTGATGGCGGCAAAAAAACAAGCACAAACAAAGACAAAAGCAAAAGCAGCAACACCGGCGACCAAATCAAAGCCCGCTGCCAATGCAAAACCAAAGGCGAAAGTCGTTGAAAAGCCGAAGGCAAAACCTTCTGCCAAACCGGCGGCAAAGCCTGTTGCTAAAGCGGCTACAAAAACGGCTGCAAAACCTGCGGCGAAACCTGTGGCAACGAAACCTGCCAAAGCTGCTCCTGCTAAAGCGGCGTCTAAGCCTGTGAAAGAGGCACCGAAAAAAATGGTGCCAGCGAAAAGTGATGCGAAAACTGAACCTTTAAAAGCTAAACAAGATTTAATGACTGTAAAAACAACCACGGCGAAAAAAGAACCTGACGATATTCAGGTTGTGAAAAAAGCCGCCCCTGTAAAAGTTTCCAAAGCTAAAAAAGCGAAAGAAGAGAAATCTCCTCCCGCTGAACTCGGCTTGACCACAGGTCAAAAAGGAAATGTTGAAAAGCTGATCAAGAAAATGATCGCACGCGGTAAAGAGCGCGGTTTCATTACCTATGACGAATTAAACAATGCTTTGCCTGCCGAAGAATTTTCGTCCGACCAGATCGAAGACGCGATGACCGCCATTTCCGATTCAGGCGTTCAATTGGTGGATAGTGCCGATGATGTTTCTGATGAAACAGAAAAAGACGAGAAAGAAGAAAAAGAGGGCAAAGACGGCGAAGAGTATGAAAGCGGCGGGAATATTTCCGACGATGATACCGGACGTACCGATGACCCTGTGCGGATGTATCTGCGCGAAATGGGGTCGGTTGAGCTGTTGTCCCGTGAGGGCGAGATTGCGATTGCAAAACGGATCGAAGCCGGACGCGAAACAATGATCGGCGGGATTTGTGAATCCCCACTCGCCATTGAATCGATTATTGCGTGGTACGAAGCTTTGCTGAAAGGTGATATTTTACTCCGCGAAGTGATTGACCTTGAAGCCACTTACGGCGGTGATGTGCAATTTGACGGAACAGGGGCCCCTGCACCAGGTTTGCCCGCTGTTCCAAAAGCGCCACCTGTGCCAAAAGAAAAGCCTACCGCCGATGCGCCAGCCGGTGAAAACCCTGAAGGCGGTGAAGAAGGTGTGCTTGAAGAAGATGAAAACTCTTTATCTTTAGCGGCAATGGAAGCCGAACTTGCGCCGAAAGTTTTCCCGATTTTCGAAGGCATTAAAAAGACCCAGAAAAAATTGCAAAAAGCACAACAGGAAAAAATCGAAGCCGGTAAATCGGCAACGCCTGCATTGCTTAAAAAATATGACGCGTTGAAACTAGAAATGGTTGGTTACATGAATGAAGTTAAACTTCATGTGGCGCGTATCGACCAGTTGATTGAACGCCTCTATAAAATGAACCGTGACCTTGTGTCCCTCGAAGGGCGCATGTTGCGTCTGGCGGTTGATTCTGGCGTGAAACGTGAAGATTTCCTCGCGAAGTACGAAGAGCATTTACTGTCACCAAAATGGCAGGAAAAAGCCAAAAAATTGGACGGCAAAGGCTGGGCTAAATTCTTTGAAAAATATATGCCTGACCTAGAGGCTATTCGTGGTCAGATTGACGCGATTGCCGCTGAATCCGGTTTGCCGTTGTTTGAATATAAACGCATCGTCAACACCGTTCAAAAAGGCGACAAAGAATCCAATCGTGCGAAAAAAGAAATGATTGAGGCGAACTTGCGTCTCGTGATTTCCATCGCCAAAAAATATACCAACCGTGGTTTGCAATTCCTTGATTTGATTCAGGAAGGCAATATCGGTTTGATGAAGGCGGTTGATAAATTCGAATATCGCCGTGGTTATAAATTCTCGACCTATGCTACTTGGTGGATCAGACAGGCGATTACCAGATCTATCGCTGACCAAGCGCGGACCATTCGTATTCCGGTTCATATGATTGAAACCATCAACAAACTGGTTCGCACATCACGTCAAATGATGCACGAAATTGGCCGCGAACCAACACCTGAGGAATTGGCAGAACGTCTGCATATGCCGCTCGACAAAGTCCGCAAGGTACTGAAAATCGCGAAAGAGCCAGTCTCCCTTGAAACTCCAATCGGTGATGAAGAAGATTCATCCCTCGGCGATTTCATCGAAGACAAAAACGCAATTTTGCCAGTCGAAAGCGCGATCCAGTCGAATTTGCGCGAAACCACAACCCGCGTGTTGGCAACCTTAACGCCACGCGAGGAACGTGTCCTTCGTATGCGCTTCGGTATCGGTATGAACACCGACCACACCTTGGAAGAGGTTGGTCAACAGTTCAACGTCACCCGCGAACGTATTCGCCAGA
>MEMI01000031.1:33526-43892 GCA_001767915.1 Alphaproteobacteria bacterium RIFCSPHIGHO2_02_FULL_46_13
ATCCAAGCCGTAGCCGTAAGTTGCGGAGTTTCTTGGATACATAGCATTTGAGGCATGAATTCTTAAAAGGCTAACCCGAAATGGTTGGCCTTTTTTATTTTCCAAAATTTGTGGTTTTTTTCTCAAAGATGTAATATGTCCTCTCTAAATGAGTAATAGGATATCCAATGGTTAAGATTTTTGTCGCCCAAACACATGATAAAGACCGCAAATTGGTTTGCAGCTTTTTAGAAAATTCTGGTTATAAGGTTGAGCCTAATACAACTGATCCAGAATCCCTTGTATGGCTAGCTAGAAAAATATCTCTTATTTCCAAGCCATTTGTAATCGTAACCAGCCAGACTGATGAATCTGGATGTGGTTATGTTTCAAATATGCTTCACACTGTTGCTCTTAGTCGACCGGTTAGTACATTGACGATTGTTTATACGCGCGCGGCCGCAAATCAGGGGAATTTGCCAGGGGTTGTGCATTTTATTGCAAACTTAGTCAGAACCCCCCTTCATGAATTGAGAATTATTCCTAAATTTGCTGAAGATACAAGAGAGCAGGAACACGAAAAATTGTTATCTTCTATAACTGATTTCTCAGCATCTTTAAATAATTCTTGATTTATCTCCGTCTATCGTCATACGATAGAGGATAATCTCATTTTTATAAGGTCTTAAAATGTTAAAACTTAGGTGGCGTTGGCAGTAATTCTTTCACATTGATATGTGTCCATATCCTATGGGCAGAGCCAAACCTAAAAAACCAGAGATTTTAAAATGACCAATAGTTTCCACGATTTCATTGATTTTAATGCCCCTTTTGCTGTGTTTGAAAAAGCAGGGCGCGTGACCTTTTATCAGGGCGATATTCATGCGCTCGAATGCCTTGAGGATATTCATAGTTTGTCGGTGAAGGAGGGGCGGGATGTTGTCTTTGCTCTCCCGTACCGCGCCATTCGCGAACGCGGGTTTGATGCGTTGGGGGATGAGCCTATCCTTGCCATGTCGGTTAAGAATTCCATGACACTCGATAAGGCTGATGTGATTGCCCAGATTAAAGATGTGCCGATTGTGCTGGCGGGGGAGATGACTCCGTCCATCTCGGATGATGATTATATCCAGTTGGTCAAAGATTTTCAGCGCGATGAAATTGGTGGCGGTAATACGTCACAAACCACCATCTCCCGCAAATTTTCGGGGCGTGTGACGGGGTTGAATATTGATGTTCTGCTCTCAATCTATCGCAAATTGTTGCTATCCCGCGGGCAATATATGACCGTGTTATTCGGGAATGTGAACGCGCAAGACCCTGCGCTAAGCCAATATCTGATCGGGGCAACGCCTGAACGTCATATCGAGGTTACGGGCAACGAAACGATTATGATCCCGATTGCGGGGACACTCCGCAAAGAAGACCGCGCGACGTTCGAAGCACGGTTAGAAAAATTCCTGAACGACCCCAAGGAAATCAATGAATTATTTCAGGTGGTCGATGAAGAAATGAAAATCATGGGTGTGGTTGCTCCCGAAGGTGGCGACATCTATGGGCCATTCCTGCGCGAAATCGGCGCCGTGGTGCATACCGAATATGAATTGGTGGGCAAACGCTGCATGAACTCGATTGAGGCACTGCGGAGAGCGATGCACGCCCCGACGGTTGTCGGGTCGCCGATGCAATCGGCAGCGCGAATTATTGCGAAGTATGAGAAAACATCCCGCCGTTATTATGCGGCGGAAATCGGCGTATACTCTGCACCACGCCGTGCCAATATTTACGGCGATGTCGATACAGCCATCCTGATCAGAACGGCAGAAATGTTCGGCGACGGCACATTCCATGTGCAGGCGGGGGGCGGATTAGTCCGCGATTCCGTGCCGGAGGAAGAAGCCAAAGAATCTCGCGCCAAAGCCATGGGCATGATGGGTGTGATGATGGGGTCAACCATCACCAGTGATGAATATTTAACCCCTGAACTGCGCGCGAAATTCGCGCCGTTACTAGCGGAGCGGAATAACAGGCTCTCTGCCTTTTGGATGCAACGGCAAAATCCTTATGCCGCGTCTCAACATAATTTGAACGGGTTTAAGGTCACGATCATCAATAACGAAGATGATTTCGCGCACATGATCGGTCATATGATTAAGGTATCGGGCGCGGACGTCACCGTTGTCGATACATTTGATTATGATGCGGACAATGATACGGCGGATATTACTGTTCTGGGCCCCGGCCCTGGCGACCCGACCGATATGACCCATCCGCGCATGAAGAAATTGCAGGATATTATAACCCTTTTGAAAAAAACAGGTCGTCCGATGTTGGGTGTCTGTCTGGGGCATCAGGCGATTGCGGTGGCGGAGGGTTTAACGGTCACCCGTCAGGACGAATCGACCCAAGGCCTGCAACGCCAAGTCCGTGTCTTTGGTCAGATGCGCCGCCTCGGGTTCTATAACAGTTTCTCCCCCGTCTTTACGGACGAGGCGCGCGCACGCCTTGACCTCCGCCTCGATCTGGACGAAAACGCCCGCATCATCGCCATGCAAGGCGACCGCTTTATCGGCTTCCAATTCCACCCTGAATCGGTGATGTCGGAAGATGGCAATGATGTGATGTATCGGGCGTTGATGATCTTGAAGCAGTTGTCGAGATAAAGGATACCGTGATTAGGGTCTTGCATAGCAATTGGTTTCGGATGAGCTGATCTTCTTTATTGTTCCCTTGATATCAGCAATCCATTGGACAGAGAAGCTTGTCGGCATATCTTTTGAGCAATATGATGGTGATGTTAGGCGCTTTTGGCATTGCAGGGGATCGGAACAGGTATAGCCCGAGTATTTATATTGCTGGGCAGTAAAATCAGAAATCAGTTTTTTTTCGTTTGTTCCCACGGAATAATTTTCTTTAAGAAAAATATCTAAGTCGTGAGCGTGCCATATAGTGGGATATTGCATATAAGAATTTTCAGCCGATTGGCTGCAGCTGCATAAAAGCAAACTTAAGCTAAATAGAGAAATGAGGGGAATGCGTCTCATGTAATATTTTCAAAGCTTTCTGAAAAATGGTGGCCCCGGCCGGAGTCGAACCGGCACACCCGTTTCCAGATAGCAGATTTTAAGTCTGCTGCGTCTACCTGTTTCGCCACGGGGCCATTGTTTTTTTCAATTCGAATAAGATTTGAAAAAACAGTCACTCTTTCTATTCATAAATGAAAGATGTTTCAAGTGGTTAAACAAGTTTTTCCAGCGGATGGAGAATTTCTTTGAGGGATGATTTGCCCAAATTGGTTAAATATAGCTCTTTTCTGCGACGTTCCTGTGGGGAAACCTTGACTTCGATAAAGCCGTAAGGCTGCCCCAACTGCCGATAATCCGAGAGTGCCCCGACAATTCGCGATACTGTGGACAAAGCAAGACCCGATTTTTCCGCCAAATGCGTAATAGAGATGCCTTCTTGCTGAGAAACGACAATCAGGCAAATCGCATATTGGATAGGAAATTCGGGGTCAATTTTTTGGATGCGGTGGAGTATGTCCAGCAAAAGGGATGCTTGCGGTGCCAAGGCAGGTGGTTGGGGAGTTGCTGTCGCCATATGTGATGTTTTCTATTTCTTTTCTTATTGTCGATGCGGGAGTCAAAATGATTTCAACCCATGGAAGTTGGATTATATGCTCATTTTCCCATTTGCTAAAGCTATACAATGGATATAGACCTAAATATGGTGACGCCTCAATAAAAATAGCCCCAAGTTTCCTATATTTAAAATAGAAATTCATACGTTACCCCACGCTAATAATGCCCCACACTATCGTATGATTATGACATACGATAAGTAAGAATTCGTTAATATTAGGGGGATGTTACATATTTTGATTCTCTAAATCAATTATAGATTGTATTACTCTGACGAGTGGTTCATGTGCTTTTTCGGGAATACTAGCATATTCAAAAGTATGTGGAATCCCTTTGCAAACCATAGTGTTTTCGAGTAGGGCAACTATCTTATCCCCTGATTGGATGAGTGTCGGGGGTGAGGTGAGTGGGTATTGTTTTGTAAAATGATGATAGGTGAGCCCCTGCATTTCGAAGGCAGAATGAAAGCGTAAATCAAATGCTGAAAACCCTTCAAAGGCGCAATTTTTAAGGGATGCCATGGATATATCTGCTTCTTTGAATTCGCATAATTTAAAGTTGCATTGGCTGAAATTGCTGTAGCAGAGGCAAGCGTCTTCCAAATTGGCAGATGAAAAATCGCAATTGTAAAAATTGGCTTCGCTCATGTTTGCGCCGCACAAATTTGCAGACTGAAACGAAGCATTTTTAATGCTGACCCCATCCAAATTGATGTGGTGTAAATCAGCAAAAGAAAGATTGATTCCATCCAATGGTATGTTCGCCTTGATGGCGTTTTCAATTGCTTCGTTTACAGAATGATGCTGACCGCGATAGATGGTTTTTCCATCAACCGTGATTAATTCAATTGTATGCATAGTCTCTTTCTCCCTATAATTAGTATTGAAAATATTGATCCCTCTGCGCCGATGGAAATCGGAACAGGTGCTCTTTATTTTCGTTGTCGTGGTCTTCCCCAGAAGATTGGCGGACAATTGTTGCTATATCGGAAGTGATACGACAAATGAGACTGTCGAGTCAAGTTTTTTCGTAAAATATTTTTGGAAGGCCTTCATGTCGGATCTTAAACTCCCCGCACGCCTGCAACAGGGCATTGATATGATTAAGGGCGAGGTTTCTCGTCTGACAGATTCGTCTGGTGTCTATCGTATGCTGAGTGAAAAGGGGGATGTGTTGTATGTGGGCAAAGCCAAGTCGCTCAAAAAACGTGTCGCCAATTATACGCAACCCAACCGCTTGCCACATCGTCTGCAACGTATGGTGTCCGAGACGCGGAAGATGGAATTTATTCTGACGCGGACAGAGGTCGAGGCGTTGTTGCTAGAAGCCAATCTGATCAAGACCTTAAACCCGATTTATAATGTGCTTTTGAAAGATGATAAATCTTATCCCTATATTCATCTGGCGGACACGATCGGCTTTCCGAAGGTGGTTCGATTTCGCGGGAAGCCGGATAAGGACGGAGATTATTTCGGCCCCTTTGCCAGTGGTTATGCGGTCTATGAAACGATTGAAACCATTCAACGGGTCTTCCAGTTGCGAAATTGTAAAGATACTGATTTCGTAACAAGAAAAACACCGTGCTTACAGTATCACATTAAGCGCTGTACGGCGCCGTGCGTGGCGAAAGTTACGGCGGAACAATATGCGCAACAGGTCAAAGACACCAAAGATTTTCTCACAGGAAAAAGCCGTGATGTGCAAGATCGCCTTCAATTAAAAATGGTCGAAGCCAGTGAGAGACAAGCGTTCGAGCAAGCGGCCTTTTACCGTGACCGCATCAAAATCCTCACCTCCGTTCAATCGCGCCAAGGGATTGACGGATATGCCGTGGGTGATGCCGACATGGTGGCGATGACCAAAGATAAAGGGCAGGTCTGTATCCAGATTTTCTTTTTCAGGAATGGTCAAAGCTATGGCAACCGATCATTCTTTCCAACGCATACGGATGAGGTCGGTGACGGAGAAATTATGGCGACGTTCCTCGCGCAATTTTATGCGGACAAACATATCCCATCCGAAATCCTTGTGAATATATTGCCGTCAGAAAAGGATTTGATCGAAGAGGCTTTGTCCAACATTTCCGATCACAAAGTTTCGATTCTGGTGCCGCAGCGTGGAAAAAGAAAAGACATCATGGATATGGTGGCGGGTAATGCGCGTGAAGCATTGCAACGGCATTTGTTGCAAAAACAAAATGATGATGCGGCGCTGGGTAAAATCGCCGAATTATTCGGGATGGAAAGGCCGCCCGAGCGGATTGAGATTTACGATAACTCTCACACCGGTGGCACGAATATGGTTGGCGGAATGGTTGTTGCGGGGCGTGACGGGTTTATCAAACGCGCGTATCGTAAGTTTAATATCCGCGAGGCATCTGCATCTGATGATTATGGGATGATGCGCGAAGTGATGCGGCGGCGTTTCGGTAAGATTGAGACCGATGAAAATTTCCCTGACCTGTTGCTGATTGATGGCGGGGCGGGGCAATTGACGGTCGTTCATGAAGAATTGGTGGCTCACGGGATTTTTGATAAATTGACGGTGGTTGCCATTTCCAAGGGCGAGGACAGAAATGCAGGGCGGGAGAAATTCCACATGGTCGGGCGCGACGTTTTTCAGCTTCCTTTGCATGATCCGACCCTGCAATATCTGGAAAGATTGCGAGACGAAGCGCATCGTTTCGCTATTGGATCGCATCGTATCAGAAGGAATAAATCAATTGAAATCAGCATCTTAAATGATGTTCCTGGAATTGGGGGTGCGCGTAAGAAGGCGTTACTCCTCCATTTCGGCTCAGCAAAATCGGTTCAGGATGCAACGGTCGAAGACTTATCGAAAGTCAAAGGAATATCCAAAGACCTTGCCAAAAAAATATATGGATTTTTTCATTCGGGAACGATTTAAAATCTTGCACACCCTCTTTTTCCCGTGTTAGGTTATTTTTATTCCGATAAATATATTTAAAGAACAGCAAGGTCTGTTTAGGCTGGCTTTACGATTAATCTTTAACGTTTATTTTTGGATTTTTTCTTTATCAACTAAAAACTGGAAAGGTTAAACAGTTCATGTTTCATCGTCCTACATCACCCAACGACCAACCTGCACCTTCAACTGGGGGCGCAACAGCGGAAAGCAAAACCATGACACAAAATAATGAATCCGGCGAATCATCAGCTGATCGTTCGGTTGATATCCCAGCAAGCCCGTTCCAACGCCCAGGTCAACCACCTGTAGCGGCAGCAGCAGCGGCGAGCGCTCCGGCAGCAGCTCCAGCAAGAATGGCTCCTGCAGCTTACGGCGGATACCCAGCAGCTTATGCAGCAACTCCAGCAGTTTCAGCAGCATCTTCTGCAGATCCTAAAGCACGTCGTTTGGTCATCGGCCACGGCATCACCATGTCCGGTGAGATTGAATCTTGCGACCTTTTGGTTGTTGAAGGTACAGTTGAAGCGGCTCTGAAAGGTGCAAGCGTTCTCGAAATTTCCGAAAGCGGTATGTTCTACGGCACTGTTGAAATCAACGAAGCAACCATCGCTGGTAAATTCGAAGGTGACTTGACAGTAAATGGTCGTCTGACTGTTCGCTCAACCGGTTCTATCACTGGCGCGATTGCGTACAAAGAATTGGCTGTTGAAGCTGGTGCAACCATCGACGGTAAAATTACACCGCTCGGCGCAAAAGGAGACACCACCGGAAAAAAGCCGCATAGGGGAAGTAACGCTTCCCCTGTGAAGGAAGCAAAGGCGCAAATCGCGCCGGAAGATGATGATCTTCCAATCCTTCAACGCGCGGCTGCTCGCTAGAGCTTCCGAGAGATAAGAATTAAAAAAGCCGGATAGAAATATCCGGCTTTTTTGTATGTTATGATTTCTCGGGCTATTCGCGTGGTTCGCCGAAACGGTTGCTGCCTGTGTCACCTTTTTGAACAAGGAAGTAGATCATGACCAATAAACCAATCAATGGAATAAGGTAGAGGAGTTGTAACCATCCACTTTTGTTAATATCGTGCAAGCGACGTGCGCCGACGGAAAGACTTGGGGCTAATAGGCCTAAAGAAACCAATAGAGAAACAAACCCCATCCCCAAAACGGAATCGAGAATAATTGCAGCGATATAAACCAAAACGTAGAAAAGAAAGAACCACCAATATTCGGAACGTGACGCCCGCCCTTCGAAATTGATGAAATTATTGAGTGCAGATGTAACAGAAGTTTTAAAGTCCATGGTATCCCCTTGTACGAACATGATGTTTCTATGACAGAATAAAGTCATAGCTGAGTGATTCTATCATATTTTTGTATGGGCAACAATCGCGGGGATTACAGAATAATTGTCCGGTGTCCGTGCAGGAAAATTCTGCGTTCTGCGTAATATTGCATCGCGGATAATAAAACGCGGGATTCGATGTCCTGTCCGATGATTTGTAATTTATCGGGGGTTTGGGCATGGGTGATGCGGGTGACGTCTTGTTCGATAATCGGGCCTTCATCCAGATCGGACGTTGCGAAATGGGCAGTCGCGCCAATGATTTTTACGCCGCGTTCATAGGCCTGATGATAGGGCTTGGCGCCTTTAAATCCGGGCAAGAAAGAATGATGAATGTTGATCACGCGTCCTGCATATTTCTGGCTCATCTCTGCGGATAATACTTGCATATATCGGGCGAGGACGATGAGTTCTGTGCCTGTTGTCTCGATAAGATTTTCAATCGCGGATTCTTGGGCTGCGCGGTTATCATTATTCACGGGAAGATAATGGAATTCAAGCCCGTGGGATTCGACTTGGGCGCGGTTATTATCATGGTTCGACACAACCCCCGTTATCTCAATCGGTAATAATTTATTCTGCCAACGGTATAAAATATCGCTGAGGCAATGATCGGATTTCGAGACGAGGAGGAGAGTTTTGACTTTCTCGTTACAAGGCGTGCAAGACCAATCCATTTTGAGTGAGGTTGCGATATTTGAAAATTCATTCAGAAATTCAGGCGGTGTTGTGCCTGTCTTTGACGAGAACTCAATACGGAAGAAGAAATGCTCGGACAATTTATCGTTAAATTGCGCGGCTTCTTCGATATTCATTCCGTGATCGAAAAGGCATGTTGTGATTCTGGACACAATTCCGGCAACGTCACGACATGATCCGCGAATGATAAAATGAGAATTCATTATTTCGTAACCATCCGCACAATATCGGCGGCACAGAGATGCGCGTCCTGATATTGTTTATCTTGAGTGTCGTGATCTTGGAATATATCCGGCAAATGCATGCTACGGACTTTGATGCCGTTATCCAACAGGCCAAGATTGGCCATGGTCTGAAGAACCATCGCCCCGAACCCGTTGGATGAACCATCCTCGATCGTGATCAGTGTCGAGTGGTCAGTGGAGAGTTGTTTCAGGAGGTCAATATCTAATGGTTTCGCAAATCTTGCATCAGCAACGGTTGCGGAGATATTTTTATCGGCAAGTAAATCGGCGGCCTTTAAGCACTCGGCAAGGCGTGTGCCGTAAGACAGGATGGCAACATCTGTGCCTTTGCGGACGATGCGGCCTTTGCCGATTTTAAGGGGTTTGCCCTCGGCTGGCAACGGCGCGCCAACGCCTTCACCGCGCGGGTAGCGGAAGGCAATCGGGCCGTCATCATAACGGGCAGCGGTTGCGACCATGTGCATGAGTTCAACTTCGTCACTCGGTGCCATTAACACGATATTCGGAAGGCAACAGAGATATGCAATATCAAATGCCCCTGCATGGGTCGCGCCATCTGCACCAACCAACCCCGCACGATCCATTGCGAAACGGACGGGCAGATTTTGAATGCACACATCATGCACAATCTGGTCATAGGCGCGTTGCATAAAGGTGGAATAAATGGTCACGAACGGGCGGAAACCTTCGGTCGCCATCCCTGCGGCAAAGGTCACGGCATGTTGTTCGGCAATCCCCACATCAAAAGTTCTATCGGGAAAAACTGACCCGAATTTATCAAGGCCTGTTCCCGTGGGCATGGCGGCGGTAATCGCCACGATTTTATCATCGCGTTTGGCCTCTGATATCAGGGCATCGGCATAGACGTTGGTATAGCTCGGTGCGTTCGGTGTGGATTTACGTTGTGATCCGGTAATCACATCGAATTTGACTACGCCGTGCATTTTATCAGGGGCGGATTCCGCAGGCGCATATCCTTTGCCCTTTTCGGTCAAGATATGCAACAGGACAGGTTTATGATTGTCTTGGTCGCGGAGGTTTTTGAGGATCGGGACAAGTTCGTCCAGATTATGCCCGTCAATCGGGCCGATATAATAGAATCCCAATTCTTCGAATAACGTCCCGCCACCAATGCCCGATCTCACCACTTCCTCGGCACGCTTTGCGGCTTCGCGGAGCGGGGCAGGGAGATGCTCGGAAATCGACTTGGCAATTTCGCGCGCGTTTAAATATGGTTTGGATGAGACGAGGCGGGTCAGATATTTGCTCATCGCGCCGACAGGCGGTGCAATCGACATTTCGTTATCATTTAAAACAACAATCAATTTTGACCCGAGGACGCCCGCGTTATTCATTGCTTCATACGCCATCCCAGCCGAGATTGATCCGTCACCGATCACGGCAATCACATGATTGTTTTCATTCTTCAAGTCACGCGCAACCGCCATGCCTAGGCCAGCGGAGATGGATGTCGAACTATGCGCTGCACCGAACGGGTCATATTCACTCTCGCTTCGTTTGGTGAATCCCGAT
>MEMI01000031.1:43909-63847 GCA_001767915.1 Alphaproteobacteria bacterium RIFCSPHIGHO2_02_FULL_46_13
GGCATGAATGGCAACGGTTAATTCCACAACGCCCAAACTCGCGCCCAAATGTCCACCTGTTTTGGATACGGCATTGACCAAATCTGTCCGCAATTCTTCGGCAACTTTTTTTAGTTGTTCAATGGACATATCTTTCAAATCGGCAGGGTCGTCGATTTTGGAATTACGCAATGTCGGGGCAGGGGGCTTTGTCTGTTTCATGGCTTAGAATAATTATTCTGTTTTGAATGAAAAGTCACGGAAAAGAAGATGATATTATATTGACATAATTTAGAAAACGGTGATAAAAACGAAAGCAGGAGATATAAGCAAAATGGCACAAGCCCCCACAGAATTTCTGGTTCAAGAGCCATTTCAAACCAGAATGTTGGATGTTGGTGACGGGCATAGCCTTTATGTTGCCGAATTCGGGAATCCTAACGGCTTTCCTGTGATCTATCTTCATGGTGGGCCAGGGGGCGGGCATAACCCTGCATGGCAGAAATATTTTGATCCTGAATTTTATCATATCATTTTGTTCGATCAACGGGGATGCGGCAAGAGTTTACCGTTTGCCGAGATCAATCATAACACCGCAAAGCATTTGATTGACGATGTCGAGAAAATTCGCAAAGAACTTCACATCGAAAAATGGGTTGTGGGCGGCGGGTCATGGGGGTCAGCTTTGGCGATGATGTACGCAGATCAATATCCGCAATATGTTCAACATATCATTTTGCGCGGTGTATTCTTTGCAACCAAAAAGGGCGGGGCGCATATTGCCGAAGAAAATGGGGCTGTGCCGTATGACGCAAAATATTTCGAACAATATCGGGATTTGATTCCGCCCGATGTCAGGGCAAGAGACGGCTTGATCAAATCCTATGACAGAATCATGAAAGAGGGAAGCTCTGACGAGCAGTTGGAAGCCGCCAAACGCTTTATGATCTGGGATGTATCGATTGCTTTTTCAAAGATAGAATCTGCGCTTTCATCCATTGATGCAATCGCGGCGAATCCCCGCAACGAAATTCCGATCACACGCATCTATATGCATTACTGTTTGCATGAATTTGATGATGACAATCGACAAAAATTTCTGACATCGCCCGCCCTGAAAACAATTCCGATGGATATTGTCCATGGTCGCCATGACCGCATTTGCCCCGTGCAGAATGCTATGGACTTACATCAGGCCTATCCGAATAGCGTTCTTCATATTTGTGAAGATGCAGGGCATAACGGGATGGAAGGAAGTATTGTTTCTGAAACTGTGAAGGTATCAGAAAAAATTAAGATGCGTCTTCAGGCGTTAGAATAGGGCTATATGTTAGTTCTTCATCTGGAAGAAATCCAAGCATGTCATATACATAGATAAGCGGTAAAATAATCGCAACAAAGACTAAAATAGAAATCACTACCACAAGCGTCACATTCCAGTGTGAATAGCGCGGGGTGTCTTTTAACGAGATTTGTTTTTGAATGTAGATAGCCTGCGCGGCGGAGGCATAAGCAATAGCATAAACGACACCCGGAATAAATTCTGGCATTACTGGAAGTAAGGCGAGTAAGGCTGCCACCAAAGACAAACCAATAATTACCGTTTTCTTTGCTTGGGCAGTGTCACCCATCGCATCAAAATTTTTCTTGATGAAATAGATACCAGCCAATGGGCCACCAAGAAAAGTTCCTATAAGAATCTGAAATTTAGTATAAGCCAGTTTTTCCATCAAATACCTATGCACGTCGATTCAAAACGTAATACGCCAATTCCTCAAGCATTTTGGCGCGGCCTTCGAAGATGTGGAGGTGGCGGACAGCTTGGTCGACGAGCATTTCTGCGCGTTGTTTGGCTTGGTCTTTGCCCATGGTCGATACGAAAGTGGATTTTCCAGCTTTCTCATCTTGGTTGGCTGGTTTGCCTGTCTCGTTGGAATTGCCTTCAACGTCCAGAATATCGTCCGTCACTTGGAAAGCAAGGCCGAGGTCGTAGGCGTATGATGTGAGAGCGCGGCGATATTGATCCCCCGCTTTACCGAGGATAGCACCCGCTTCACAAGAAAACGCCATCAATTTACCAGTTTTCATCCGTTGCATACGGCTGATTGTTCCAAGGTCGAATTCGGTTGTCTCACCGATCAGGTCGAGCATTTGACCGCCGACCATGCCATGCAGACCGGACGCATCGGCAAGGGATGCAACCAATGCACAACGGACATACGGGTCTTCATGTGTTTCAGGGGCAGCCAGAATCTGGAACGCCATAGATTGCAATCCATCACCTGCAAGGATAGCTGTTGCTTCGTCATAGGCGCGGTGAACGGTTGGTTTGCCGCGGCGTAAATCGGAATTGTCCATGGCTGGCAAGTCGTCATGGATGAGAGAGTAAGCGTGGATCAATTCAATCGCCGAGGCCACACGTTTGGCGCGGGACGGATCAACGTTGAATAATTTTGCAGACTGCATCACCATAAACGGACGCAGGCGTTTCCCGCCCGACAATGTCCCGTAACGCATCGCGTCATACAGAGTTGATTCAGCCAATTCACCTTCAGGCAGAAGGCGCGCAATGGCTTTGTCCACCATTTGTACGGTGTCTTCCAGTGCTTCCTTTAACTCGGGGCTGGTCTCGCGTAGTGACGGGGCCATAGATATTCTCCTTAATCTATTTTATTTATCTTCGAATTTCTGAGTGGTGAGGGAGCCATTGCTTCCCACAACAATTTTTTCAATCTTCATTTGTGCATCGCGTAATTTGGCTTCGCAATGCGATTTGAGCGCCATGCCACGTTCATAGGCGGTGATGGATTCCTCTAAACTGACTTTCCCCGATTCCAGATTTTTCACAATGGTTTCCAGCTCAGCTAAAGCTGATTCAAAAGCCATTTTTTCAACAGGTGAGGGTGCAGATGCCATAGTCATTCGTTCTAAATTTATAATTCTTTCAGTGCCGAAAGAGTTTATGTCAGGACGTTTTGTTTCTCAACCTTATTCTGCCTGTTCTAAACAGGTTTGGCAGTTAAAACCAATGATTATGAATAAGGTTGGTTGGGCTGTTCTTATGCCTCTGGAATATTCAGGCCTTCATCGCGATACTGCGTAATTTTATTGCGCAGGGTGCGAATCGAAATCCCCAGAATATTGGCGGCGTGAGTGCGGTTGCCCAAGCAATGGTCGAGGGTGTTTAAAATCATCTGGCGTTCGACATCGGCAATGGTGCGCCCGATCAGGTTTTCAACAGGGCCTTCGTTTTTAACCTCTGGCGTCGTTGTGGATGGGGATACGCCCGCAGGGTCGGGGGCTTTGTTGGCGACGGGCGCAGACGCGCTATTATTAATCGCCATACTACCTGCGATATGAACGGCATCGGCCTCTACCTCGTCCTGCATCGACATCAGGACGGCACGGTGCATGGTGTTTTCCAACTCGCGGATATTTCCGCGCCAATGATGCCCCTGAATTTTTGTGGCGGCGGCGGCGGATAATTTTTTGGGCGGCAATCCATTTTGTTCGGAAAATTTATCAATAAAGAATTGAGAGAGTTGTGACAGGTCGCCTTTGCGTTCGCGCAGTGACGGCAAACGCACATTGACCACGTTCAGGCGGAAATATAAATCCTCGCGAAATTCGCCCTTGCTGACGGATTCTTCTAAATTACGATTGGATGTCGCAATGATACGCACATCAACCTTCACCGCTTCGTTACTGCCGATACGCGTAATCTCACGTTCCTGAATAGCGCGGAGGAGTTTTGCTTGAAGGAGCGGGTGCATTTCGGAGACTTCGTCGAGGAGGAGTGTTCCGCCATTGGCTTCTTCAAACTTCCCAAGACGACGACCGACTGCCCCCGTAAACGCGCCTTTTTCATGGCCGAATAATTCAGATTCAAGCAAGCTTTCAGGGATAGCCGCACAGTTGACCGCGATAAAGACACCATCTTTGCGTTTGGATTTGCGGTGGATGTATTGTGACATCACCTCTTTCCCCGTGCCCGATTCCCCTGTAATTAAAACAGTGGCCTCTGACGGAGCGATTTTATCGGCGAGCAACAACACCTGTTTCATCGCAGGGTCATTGGCGATCATTGTATTATTTTCTTCGGTCACGGCCTCAAAAATCGCCGCGATCAAATCGGCATCGGGCGGGAGGGGGACATATTCTTTTGCGCCTTCCTGAATGGCTTTGACCGCCGCACGCGCATCTGTTCCTATCCCGCAGGCGATGACGGGAACGTGAATGCGCTCTGACTTTAATGTTTCGATAAATGCGCCGATTTTCTGCTTCACATCAATCATGACAAGGTCAGCGCCCTTGCCGTTACGGAGCGCGCCCAAAGCCTGTTCCGTATCCTCGCAATGAATCACCTTCGCCCCACGTTGCAGGGCAATTTTTCCTGCGGCACTGATATAGCCTTCAAGATGTCCGATAATCATTAAGCGCATTGTGTAAAAATCCTTAGTTTATTCCAGATTGTAACTATTAACTCTGTTCGGATTTCACGATCTCGGTCATGGTGATGCCGAGGCGGTCTTCGACGACGACGACTTCGCCGCGGGCGACGAGGCGGTTGTTGACGTAGATGTCGATGGCTTCGCCGACTTTGCGGTCAAGTTCGACAACCGCGCCGCGTCCCAGTTTCAACAATTGGGATACTTTCATGGATGAACGCCCCAGTACGGCAGAAATCTGGACAGGGATGTCGTAAATTGCGGTGACGTCATTGGCCATGGCTTCGCCAATCGCATACGGGTTTTCTTCCTGCCCTGCGGTGGGGTCTGAAATTTCATTGAGTGAGAGGCCGTCATTGTTATCCGGGTTTTGAGGATCAGCCATTTTCTTCTCCGTTATCTGCTTTTACTGTTTGTTCTGATTCGCTATCGGTTTTACTATTCTGAACTTTTTGTGGGGGCGGGGCAAGTATCTCGTCTAATTCTGCAAAAATACTCGCGGCTAAAGCGTCATGGTCTCTGGTCGCGCCACCGTCTTGCCATTTCATGCGGCAACTGCCTTTGTTCAGGTCGTCCACGCCGATAATATGTAACCTGTCGGGTTCAATGTCTTTTAAGGCCAGAAGATAGGTTTTAATATCCTCGGCATCGTCCTTGGGCACTTCGATATGAATTTGAGAAACGGGTTGTTTCGAGATAACAGATTCGATAACCGTTTCGATTTCCCGATACCCTTCGCGTGCCGTTAGTGCAGGGAACATCTTGCTGACCAGGGCGCGGCAAAGATGCATGACCTCTTGTTCAAATCTTTTTTCCCGTATTTGTTCGGATAGGATAAGCGAGAGGATTTGGGTATTGAGTTCGGAGATTTGTGTCGCAATATACTGCGCGCGGCTTTGTTGTTCTTCCTGACGACCAACTACGCGGCCTTCTTCGAACGATATTTTTTTATCGGCGGCAAGTTCGGCTTCGGTGAACACAGGCGGGGGAGGCGGCAAATCTTCTTCTGGTTCGGGTACAGCTGTACTGTCGAAATTATTCAGATCAAAAAAATATTTGCGGCCTTCTGTTGACACGTTCTCTCCTGTTACTCAGCCTTATTAATAGATCATCGCGTCTTCGGATTTACCACCTTTGGCCAATACGATCTCGCCACGGCTTTCCAGATCTTTGGCAACGGTGACGATATATTGTTGGGCTTCTTCAACGTCTTTGAGACGCACAGGCCCCATAGCGCCCATATCTTCCTTCATAATCTTTGCCGCACGTTCCGACATATTCGAGAAGAAAAGATCTTTGAGTGTATCGGTAGCACCTTTCAGAGCCGTCGGTAATTTTTCCTTATCCGCCGCCCGAATGATGGTCTGAATAGAGGTCGGATCAAGCCCTCCCAAATCTTCAAAGGTAAACATCAGGGAGCGGATTTTCTCGGCGGCATCGGGTGCAGTTTGCTCCAACGATCCCATGATGCGGGCTTCAATACCGCGATCCATGCTGTTGAAAATTTCGGCCATCAATTCATGGCTGTCGCGGCGTGTGGTTTTAGCAAGGTTAGCCATAAACTCAATACGCAATGTTTTCTCGATATCATCCAGAACTTCTTTTTGGATCGATTCCATGCGTAACATACGGTGCACAACCTCAAGGGCGAAGCCTTCGGGGATTAATGCCAGAACACGGGCGGCATGTTCTGTTGAAATTTTGGACAGAACAACAGCAACGGTTTGCGGATATTCTTTTTGCAGGAAGTTGGCCAGAACCTCTTCGCTGACATTGCCCAATTTTTCCCACATCGTGCGCCCTGCAGGCCCACGAATTTCTTCCATGATGTTGCCGATTTTATCTTTAGACAGACCGGATTTTGCAAGCAAACGCTCAGTGCTGTCATACGTCCCAACGAGAGAGTTGGATGATGACATTTGTTCTGCGAAATCAATAAACAGACGCTCGACAATGCTCGAGCTGACTTTACCCAATGTCGCCATGGTTTGAGAAATTTCTAAAATTTCCGTTTCATCCATGCTCTGGAATAATTTTGCGGTATGTTCTTCACCAAGCGCCAACATAAAGATGGCGGCTTTTTCAACACCTGTTAAGGAACGATAATCTTCGCGCATGCGCATTGTTCTATGTCTCCTGTGTCATCCATCCGCGAATAACTGAAACAGCTTCTTCGGGATAGGCGGTAATAATATCTTCGACTTTTTTCAGTGAGGAAGCTTTCACGCGACCTTCGACTTTTTGAACGTCAATCATGGAATCATTGTCACCGTTATTGCCTAGCATAAATTCCGAAGCATCTCCGTCCATTGATCCCATGGCGCCTTGCATGCCGCCGCCAGATCCCCCCATGCCCGCCATTCCTGGGGCCATCAGGGCGGGGTTCTGTCCAACACCATTTGGCAACAGCCCCATCGGATCCATACCGTCTCCACCTGTGCCTGCGCCGTCACCGCCAGTTTCCTGTGATAATAAACGCCCAACCATCGGCTGTAAAACGAGCAGAACAACTAACACAATCATGATGGCAACGGTCAGAACTTCGGCAGCATCCAGAAGGTCAGATCTCTCAAACCCGAGTAGTTTCGTACCGTCATCTTCCGGTGTGGTTTCAATGTCGGCAAATTGCATGTTGATCAGCTCTAATTTGTCGCCACGTTTCTGGTCAAGGCCGATCGCCGTTGATACAAGGGCTGTCAGATTTTTAATCTCGGCATCTGTTCTTGGTTGATATGTTTTCTTGCCGTCTTTATCGGTTGTGTATGTACCGTCAATCAACACCGATGCTGAAATCTTTTTCACGCCGCCAGTTTGTTTGACAGTGCTGCGGATTGTTTTGCTGATTTCATAGTTGGTTGTTTCTTCTGTCTTTGCGGCAGTGGATGTCGGCTCACCGGAACCATTTGTAGAACCATTTGCCCCTGGTAAATTATTTTGAACAGAGACGGAATTGGAGGCAGGGTCGGTTTCCTGACTTTTATCCTCGGTTGTCTGGGTTGACCGAACAACTTGGCCTTGTGGGTCGTAAATTTCTTGATTTTCACTTTGTTGGTCAAAGTCCAGATCGGCGGTCACATTGGCGTGAACCTTACCATATCCGACGGTGCGCCCCACTAAATCTTCGATCACGCGGGTCATGTGTTGTTCATATTTGCGGCGAGCTTCTTCGGCTTTATTGGATGCCATGGTGACATCATCGTCCGTTCCGCCAGCCAATAGATTACCTTCTGAATCGACAATAGAAACGCTTTTTGCCTTAAGGTCAGGAACCCCAGAAGATACCATCGATTGAATGCCTTGCAATTGACCGGCATCTAATTGTTTACCACCCTTCAGGCGGATAAAAACGCTGGCACTTGCCGCATGGGTTTCGCGGCTGAATAATTCACGTTGTGGCAAAACCAAATGAACGCGGGCAGATTTTACCGGGTCGAGGGCTGAAATTGTTTTCGCCAATTCGCCTTCAAGGGCGCGTACCTGTGTAATATTTTGAACAAAACTCGTTGTTCCGAAACCGGATTGTTTATCAAATAATTCATACCCCAAAGATCCACCGTTCGGCAGGCCGTTTTGCGCCAATAACATTCTGGCTTTACCGACTTGTTTTTCAGGGACGGCGATGCTGGTTCCGTCTGGGCTGACCTCGTAAGGAATTTTCAATTCTTCTAATTTTGCCGAAACGGAGGAGGAGTCCTCGGTGGCTAAATCTTTATACAGCATCTTCATCTGCGGGCTCGAAACCTGCATGGAAATATAGATAAAAAAGAGCAGCAACCCGAAAATAACCACGCCCATAATACCTAGGCGGGCAGGCCCCAATTTCTTCAATGTTTCTAAAAAATTATTCACAAGAGGTACCTGTATGTTTAAATTTGGCTTTAAATTCTTTTTTAAATTTGGGGCGCATCAGAAATATTATTATCAAATTACATCTTAACAGATTCCGTATAATGTTTCTATAGACTTTGCGGAAATATGGGGAAAATATGAATAGATTCAATGTGGTACAGTTATGTGAATCGACGCCTTCCATCGGATATATTTTTACGATCTCTTAAGCTATTTAGTTTAAAAGCAGGGTATAGTGGTTCTTAAGTCGATTCCCTTGACAAATCATAAGAGAATCGGTAGAATTGAGAATAGGGAGTCATGTAGGCACAAAAAAACCGCCATATGACATTTAGGTAAGGAAGTAAGAATATGATCGAAGCTGTCAGTGCAGTTGTCTCAAATTCTCAAATACTTCGCAGCATTGCGGAGCAAACTTCTACGACTCAAGTTTTATCAGCAAATCCTTCAAAAATTCAATCTGCCGCGATTATTGCGCCGTATTTAAGTCCTCATGTCGATTATAACGGTGGGAACAGCAAGCCTATTTTTGTTGTGCGTGATGCTGCGACTGGCGAAACTCTTCGTCAATTCCCGAGTGAAGCTCAAATTCGCGCCTATGCCAAAGCGGCGCAAGTCAGAGAACAAGTTATGGTTCAAGCCCAGTTTCAGGGAAGTGATAGTGGTTATGCTGAGGCAGCTGCATTGAGAAGTGCTGACTTTGCGAAATCCAGTATTGAATTTAAGGTTGCGCGTCAGGCTGTAAAGCAACAGACGGAGCCTGCGGTATTTAAACCGGCTGCGGCGCCTTCGTCGTATTCAACGATCGGTTCTTCGGACTCTTCTCAGTATAAGTCTGTTACCAGTGTGGATACCCAAGCTTAATTTTATTGAAGGTCTCGTCCTTTTGCCCCTGATTATTCAGGGGTTTTTTATTTTGGGGTTTCTGAAATTTCTAAAACGAACTAATAGATGGTCGGTTACTGGATGATTTCGCCGTATCGTCCAAGGGACACCCCGTTTTTCTGCATCCAGTCATGACCGATTGTAAAATCGGTCGATAATTTTTCGCAGAGTTCCCAGAATTTTTTACCGTGATCGGGGTGGTGGAGGTGGGCGGCCTCGTGCGATATGACATAGTCAATCGATGCCATAGGGGCGAAAATCAGTCTCCATGATAAAGTCATGCGCCCGTCGGTGGAGCAACTGCCCCAACGGCTCTTCATATCGCGCACCACAAATTTTGATAGTTTCCGGTTGAGTTGTGAGGCCTTTAGGTGGGCAAGCTCACCCAATTTCTCAAGTGCCAAATTGCGCAAATATCTTCCGATGCGCGGCGTGACATCATCCAGTGGACTGATAACAATTAATTCTGCATCGGTGAGGGTGATTTGGGTGGTTTTGCCTCCGTTATTTACGATACGCAACGTACGGTTAATACCCATAATAGGCAGTATTGTACCGTTTGTATAGGGAACGGGGCGGGGCAGTCCTTCAATCTTGTCTTTGATCCACGCACTGTTTAATTCGGCAAATTCATATGCTTTTTTGAGGCTGGCTTTCTTCGGGATCACCAAATTAACCCGTCTGGCGCGCCCATCAAGCCGCAAAGCCAGTCTTTTGGCTTTCGGAGAAATTTTGACAAAGATATGCGGCGATATTGTTGTGAAATCAACCATGTTTGTATTTTGCGCCTATCCCAGCAGATATCAAGGATTAAATTGCCTATGCGTAATGCATCTCTGCTAATTGTTCGAGGGCGGGCGGATAGAAGTTATAGGATGATCTTTGCCCGATATGATGTTTATTCTCTTTCAACCATTTGCGGCCAGCCTCTAATCCTGCCTGATAAAGCATATCGATGAATTCGGGGTCTGTATTTAACTTGCTGCTATCGTTCATATGGGATAGCCCGCCAATTTCTCCGCCCAGACTTTCGATTTCGATGGCATGGAGGCGGATAGGGTGAGGTGAATCTTGGGCGGCTAAATCGAGTGCATTAGAATGAATCTCGGCATGTTTTAAGTCGCCCTTTTTGTCTAATCGGTTATGTCTGCGGTCATGTAGAATAATCATGATGCAGTCTGTAATGTCATGTTCCAGATGGGGGGTAAATGACCCGTTTTCTTTATAAGCGCCATCATAAGCAAGGCGATTGGCATGGTCAGGGTTTGGGGTGTCTTTGATGAAATGAATGCCGAATTGTTTTACATTTGCAGAGCCACCCACTCCGTCAGGTGTTAAATTCTTGCCAGTCAGATGGGTATGCACAAATTCACCAGGCTTATTATGGTCTTTCAAATCAGTATTGACGTGGATTTTGACGCGCCCATTCTGAACTTCCGCCTCCCAATCACCCACAATATCTTTCACTGTTTTAGAAACAAATCGTGCCACATAGGATGGCATATAGGGTTGGAGCATACCCATCGGATTAAAGATGAGCGAAGGCGAATTCGGCCATTTTTGATCTTTGGGTAAAAATTGATCACTGATGCACCGTATGGTGCGGCCAAAGGCATTGCCATGAGACTTGATGACATTCCATCCTTCACGCAATCTTCGAATTGCTTCACGGGGGCCGGATGCGTTTAAGCCACTTCCAAACAGAACCGCGTTGACACTTCCTGCGCTGGTGCCAGAGATGGATGTAAATTCTATTTCTTCTGCAAGGGCTTCTAAAACACCCGCTTCGAATGCGCCATGTGATCCTCCGCCTGTCAGGACGGCTGCGATCTTGATCGGCGCATGATCGCTATCCCAAGTGGAATCTTGAGGTGGGGGTGGAGTAGCAGAAGCAGTCGTAAATTTTTTAAGCATTTTTTCCCTGTTCTTATGGATTATCATCGTTGATTCGAAAGTAAAAAGCATCATGCAGTGCGATAAGTCTTATATTTGAAGTACTTGCTTAATCTTTGAATGGTTCTAGAATCCTTTGGGATGAACCAAAGGATTGCAAATGTTCCCCTTAATCACCCCGCAAGAATTACATGATGAACTCCATTCGAACCCTGATGCCATTCGTCTGGTGGATGCGTCGTATAGCCTATCGCCAAACGGGCAGCCGCCCGAATATATGTTTCTCAAGGGGCGGATAGGGAACGCGGTTTTCTTTGATATTGACGATGTCGCCGACCAGAATAACCCTTTGCCCCACATGGCACCAACGCCTGAACAATTCTCAAGGCAGGTCGGGGAAATGGGAATTTCCAATCATCATAAAGTCGTCGTCTATGACCAAACGGGGATCATCATGGCGGCGAGCCGTGCGTGGTGGATGTTCCGGTTGTTCGGGCATGAAAATGTCGTTGTGTTAAATGGCGGCCTGCCCGCATGGTTATCGGCGGGCTATGGTCTGAATACAGACATGCCTGTTGCGCCAACCCCTGAAAATTTCACGGCAATTTTCAATGATCGTTTATATGCGACAATGGATCAGGTTGAGGTGGCTGCGGAAAATCGTAATGCCACGATCATCGATGCACGCCCGAATGCCCGTTATCTGGGGCTTGCGCCCGAACCACGCCCAAATATGAATGCGGGGCATATCCCGACATCCCATTCTGTGCCCGCATCATTATTGATTGATTCTGGAACGGGTGGATTATTGGCGCGGGAAAAATTGGCGGCATTATTTGCGCCCCTCAATTTACTCCCCGAATCACCCGTTATTACAAGTTGCGGGAGCGGGGTGACGGCCTGTGTGGATGCTTTGGCACTGTCGGTATTGGGATTTGATCGGGTTGCTGTTTATGATGGGTCGTGGTCGGAATGGGGACAAGTCACAATAAATAAACCATTTGTTAAGAATTCGATGGCACAATAGCCTACGTCTTATTAGTCCCCCGAGTATCAAAGAGTATCCAATTTCGAAACTAATTTAAAATATTCAAGTAAAACTTGTTATTTATTGTAGATAATGAAATGAATACGGTCATTACTGTTAGTAATACTGTTGTATTAGGGTGTATTTTTCAAATCTATACTGTTATTACTTCTTGATCCCTGGTGCGGATTAATTCCTATTATTTCAGATAGTTCTGAAAATGGAAATTTTTTTATAAAAATCATTCGATTTATGTTGCAAAGACTCCTTGGCTTTAGTATAAAGAATGTACACACCCTCTATTACCGCCGTTTGTCCGGAGCACCCAAAAGGTCTCCGGACCTTTTTTTGTGCGGGTTTCACGCATATCTGCTATGCAATTATGTTTTGGCTCGTTCGTTGTCTGAGGGGCAAAAAAGAAGCCACCGATTTTCATCCGATGGCTTCTCTCATTCTTATTTTTAAAAACGAACTAATAGATCACTTAAACTTCCTGTGGGGTCGGGGGTAAGCTGCCGCCTTTGGGAACGGATGAACGGATATCTGAACTCGGCTCGTCATCATTGTCGCGAAGGATATGTTCGCCGCGGAGAAGGGCTTTGATTTCTTCGCCAGACAATAATTCATATTCCAGCAATGCTTTTGCCAAAATATGGAGGTCGGCCAGTTTCTCGTTCAATATCCTCGTGGCGCGGGCATAGGCGGTATCCACAATGCGGCGAACTTCTTCGTCCACGATGGACGCTGTATTATCTGACATTGTTTTGGTTTGGGATACAGAATGGCCTAAGAATACTTCATCTTGGTCACCGCTGTAACGGAGGAATCCCAATTTTTCACTCATACCCCATTCGGTCACCATGCGACGGGCGATGTTGGTCGCCATGTGGATGTCGCTCGATGCTCCTGTGGTCACGTTATCTGCGCCGAAAATAATTTCCTCAGCAATACGTCCACCCATGGCAACAACCAAGTCAGCTTCCAGTTTTGCTTTGGACATCGACACGCGGTCACCTTCCGGAAGGCGCATGACCATCCCGAGGGCACGACCACGCGGAACAATGGTGGCTTTGTGGATAGGGTCGGATTCAGGTTCATTAAGGGCGAGAATCGCGTGCCCCGCTTCGTGATAGGCGGTCAATTTTTTTTCTTTATCCGACATGACCATGGATTTGCGTTCAGATCCCATCATCACTTTGTCTTTAGCGGATTCAAAATCATCCATGCCAACAACACGTTTATTTTTACGCGCGGCCAGCAAGGCCGCTTCGTTGACAAGGTTGGCCAGATCAGCGCCTGAGAACCCTGGTGTACCACGGGCAATCACCATCGCATCGACATTCGATGACAATGGCACTTTCTTCATATGGACTTTCAAGATTTTCTCGCGGCCTTTGACATCAGGGTTCGGAATTGTGACCTGACGGTCAAAACGACCGGGGCGCAATAATGCAGGGTCAAGAACATCCGGACGGTTGGTCGCCGCCAGAATAATCACGCCTTCATTGGCTTCGAACCCGTCCATTTCGACAAGGAGTTGGTTGAGGGTTTGTTCGCGTTCGTCATTCCCTCCGCCAAGGCCAGCCCCACGGTGACGACCGACCGCATCAATCTCGTCAATAAAGATGATACAAGGCGCAGATTTTTTACCCTGTTCAAACATATCGCGGACACGGCTCGCACCAACCCCCACGAACATTTCAACAAAGTCGGAACCAGAAATGGTGAAGAACGGAACACCCGCCTCACCCGCAACGGCGCGGGCGATGAGTGTTTTACCAGTACCTGGTGGGCCCACCAGCAACGCACCTTTTGGAATTTTACCGCCAAGGCGTTGGAATTTTTGCGGGTCTTTCAGGAATTCAACAACTTCTTGCAATTCTTCTTTGGCTTCTTCAATGCCAGCAACGTCCTCAAAGGTTACTTTGCCTTGCTTTTCGGTCAGCATCTTGGCACGGGACTTTCCAAAGCCCATCGCACCGCCGCCGCCCTTGCCCTGCATCTGGCGCATAAAGAATATCCAGACCCCGATCAACAAAAGCATCGGGAACCATGACAGAAGGACACCAAAGATAGATACTTTGTCGCCGTCCTGTGGCTCGGCCTTAATCCGGACGCCAGTCCCTTGCAAACGGTCAACGATATTTTCTCCGGCTGGCACCATGGTGTGGAATTGTCCGCCCGAATTGGTGTAATGACCGGTCAGGTCTTGGCCCTTAATTGTGACATCTGCAATCGTTCCCGTTTTGGCGGTCGCCATAAAATCGGAATAGGCAATCATTTCAGATTTAGCCGATTGTGTTCCTTTGGAATTCTGGAAGATGTTAAACAGAAAGGTCAGTGTCAAAACAATGGCTAACCAGAATAACAGATTTTTATTCATACCTTGCACGGTGTGTTCCTTTTTCAAAATATAGATAAGGTACAAAATAGACTATTTGCAGGGATTTCCAAGGGGAAAGAGGGCGATAGACGGATTATTTTGCGACTTGTTCACCATAAAAGTTGACAGGCTATAAATAGATATGTTTCAATTCATACATGGTTTCCAACGCGCACAAATTTGATTCTTCAAATTTCGCTGGCTTTACAAAGTCTGCGGCGCTTTCTCTTGCGGCTATTAAGTTCATTAAGACCACCATTATTATGCGCTAACGCGCATATATTCATATCTACCCATCCCCCATTGTTATGTTTTTTTATGTCTGCATCCGCAGGCCAAGTATTTATGATTTTTATGGAGTTTTATAATGACTGACGTTTGTTTTGATTTATCCCATGGTTCTTTTGCATCCGCTTGTCGCGACCAACAAAAATTGGCAGACGCTGCAACTAAACCTGCTGTACTTCCCCCTAAAGGAGCGTGCCAGCCTGAAGAAGTCTTTGTCCCGAGAGGAACCAGTGCAATTGAATTGACAGCCTTACTCGAAGCAAAACCAGTATGATAGATAATGATAAATCCCGCCCAAAGGCGGGATTTATTCTATTCCATTTTTAAGCCAACGACTTCTCAATCGCCGCCACAGCATCATTTGCTGCCGCGACGTTTGTGCCGCCAGCTTGAGCCATATCGGGGCGACCGCCGCCGCCTTTGCCGCCCATGGCTTCGGCGCCGACGCGGACGAGGTCGACGGCGGAGATTTTGGCGGTCAGGTCGTCGGTAACGGCCACGACAAGTGAGGCTTTGCCTTCGGAGGTGGCGATCAGGGCGATGACGCCTGATCCGATTTTTGCTTTGAGGTCATCTGCCATCGGTTTCAAATCTTTGGCGGGGACATCTTCCAGAACGCGGGAGATAAACTGGATGCCTGAAATGGTTTTGGTTGCGGGGGCGGCATCATTTGCGCCACCTGTTGCCATTTTACGGCGGAGGTTGGTCAGTTCTTGTTCCAGTTTTTTCTTTTCATACATCAAAGATTTGACGCGGTCAACGACTTCGTCAGGGTTGGATTTGAGGAGGCCTGCAGTCTCAAACAATTTGTTTTCTTGAGATTGCAGATAGGCAAGGGCGGTTGCACCCGCAACAGCCTCGACACGGCGCACGCCAGAACCCACAGCGGATTCAGAGATGATTTTAAAGAGGCCGATTTCGCCCGTGCGTTTAACGTGCGTTCCGCCACATAATTCAACAGAGAACGGAATCTTTCCTTGGGCATTCGGGCGACCCATCGATACAACGCGGACTTCGTCGTCATATTTTTCACCGAACAAAGCGCGTGCGCCGGATTCGCGGGCAGCGTCCAGATCCATGAGGCGCGTGACAACTTCGGTATCCGCCCAGATTTCCTGGTTGACCAATTTTTCAACTGTTTGCAATTGCTCGGCGGTCATACCCGATGGGTGTGACACGTCAAAGCGGGTGCGGTCAGGGGATTGGAGTGACCCTTTTTGCGCGATATGGTCGCCCAAAGTTTGACGCAGAGCTTCATGAAGCAAGTGTGTTACAGAGTGATGCGCTTTGATTTTTGCGCGGCGGGCTGTATCCACTTTTGCTTCGACGCCTTTGCCGACTTCGAATGTACCACTTTCGACCACGCCCACATGGACATGAAGTTTGCCGAGTTTTTTGGCGGTGTCGGTCACAGTAAAGACGCCGCTATCATTGACGAGAGTTCCTGTATCACCAACCTGTCCACCTGATTCCGCATAGAACGGTGTTTGGTTCAAAAGGATTTGGACTTTATCGCCAGCGGAGGCAGACTGAACGAGTGCGCCGTCTTTGACGATCGCCAGAATTTGGCCTTCGCTATGGTCTTTGTCGTATCCCAAAAATTCGGATACGCCTTTGGCTTCCGCCAGTTCGAACCAGACTTTTTCGGTGGCTGTGTCACCTGAACCCGCCCATGCTTTACGCGCATCGGATTTTTGTTTGTCCATGCAGGTGTTGAAACCAGCAAGGTCAACTTCGATCTTGCGTTCACGCAAGGCGTCTTGAGTGAGGTCGAGTGGGAAGCCGTAAGTGTCATATAATTTAAAGGCGACATCGCCCGCCAAAGTTTGGCCTTCGCCGAGTTTCGATGTTTCGTCATCAAGGAGTTTCAAACCACGATCCAAAGTTTGTTTGAATTTGGTTTCTTCATTCCGCAGAGTTTCAGAAATCAATGACTGAGCCGAGTAAAGTTCAGGATACGCTTCGCCCATCATGGTTTGTAAGGTCGGGAAAAGTTTGACCAACAATGGATCTTTTGCGCCCAGCAAATGCGCATGGCGCATTCCGCGGCGCATAATGCGGCGCAGAACATAACCACGGCCTTCGTTCGATGGCATTACACCATCCGCGATTAAGAAGGAGGCTGCGCGTAAATGGTCGGCAATGACGCGGTGAGAGGCCACTTGGTCGCCGTCCGGTGCAACACCTGTTAAATCGGCAGAGTGTTTAATGATCGCTTGGAAAATATCGATGTCATAGTTGTTATGTTTGCCTTGCAATACATTCGACACGCGCTCTAAACCCATACCAGTATCAATTGATGGTTTTGGAAGAGCCACACGCTCTCCGCCAGCCATTTGTTCGTACTGCATGAACACCAGATTCCAGATTTCGATGAAACGGTCTCCGTCTTGTTCAGGTGAGCCCGGAGGGCCACCCCAGATTTTATCGCCGTGGTCATAGAATATTTCGGAGCAAGGGCCGCAAGGACCAGTATCACCCATCATCCAGAAATTATCGGATGTATTGATGCGGATGATTTTGCTGTCGGAAAAGCCAGTGACTTTTTTCCAGATATTCGCGGCATCATCGTCATCATGGTAAACGGTAACACATAATTTTTCGGCAGGCAGGCCAAGAACTTTGGTCACAACATCCCAAGCAAACGGAATGGCATCAGATTTGAAATAGTCGCCGAAAGAGAAATTACCGAGCATTTCGAAGAATGTGTGGTGACGTGCAGTGTATCCGACATTATCAAGGTCGTTATGCTTCCCGCCCGCACGGACAGATTTTTGAGCGGTGGTGGCGCGGGTATAGGCGCGTTTTTCTTTGCCTGTAAAAACATCTTTGAACTGTACCATCCCTGAGTTCACAAACATCAGGGTAGGGTCGTTATGCGGCACGAGGGAGCTGGAAGGGACGACAGTGTGTCCTTGCTTTTCAAAATAGCCCAAAAAATCGTTACGAACGTCTTTGACGGTTTTCATCATTTTGTTAATCTTTCTATCGTTGAAGCCCTGACATTAGACGAAAAATGATTGTTTTTCAAAGGCCTTTTGATTTCCTTGATGAATAATCTATATGTTATTCAGTGATTTTTTTAGGATAACAGGTGAAATAATGAATTTTTTTGGAAAACTATCGTTCTGCGTACTTTTAATGGGTGCTTTGGTGGGCGGTAGACCTGTTCTGGCGGATAATTTTTCCACCTTGGCAACGGGTGGATCGGGCGGATGGTTAAACGTCACCCGTCCTTTGACCGAGGCCGATATGAAAGGCCGTTTGGTTTTACTGGATTTCTGGACATATGGGTGCGTGAATTGCATTCATGTTGTTCCAGACCTGAAAAAACTGGAACAAAAATTTGGTGATGGCTTACTGGTGATTGGGGTTCACTCGGCGAAGTTTAAAGGCGAGCAAGCCAATTCACGGATTTTATCCGCCGCCAAGCGTTTCGGTTTGGAACATCCTGTCATCAACGATTCTGATTTTGCGATCTGGAAAGATTTTAAGGTCGAGGCATGGCCGACACTTGTTTTACTGGACACAAATGGACAAGAAATTTCGCGTTATGAAGGTGAGGGGCATTTGAAAAATCTGGACGCTGATATTTCAAAACATATCGGGTCAACCACCAAACATGACACATCTGTTGCATCATTGATTGCCAAGGAACAACAAAAATCAGTTTTATCATTCCCCGCCCGTATTAAAAAATATGGTGATTTATTCTATATCGCGGATGCAGGGAATAACCGGATTATATCGGTTGATAAGGATGGAAAAATCATCAAGACATTTGACGGGTTTCACAGTCCGCGCGGGTTTACCGTTTCGGGCGATAAAACATTGTTTGTCGCGGATACGGGCGCGCATAGTCTAATCTCTGTTGATATTGAATCAGGTAAACGTGAAACGCTCGGTGGTGATGGTGCGCGTGGTCGCATTTGGGCGTCGCCTTGGGATGTCGCGGTTACTGCGGATGGAAATTTGGTCATTGCCATGGCAGGAACGCATCAATTGCGAATTTATGATACTGCAGAGAAAACATTAGATATTTTTGCTGGAAATGGACGTGAAGCAGTCACAGATGGTGATGCGGACGATGCAGAGCTTGCTCAGCCAAGCGGTCTATCTATTGCTTCGGACGGGTCGGTCTATTTTGCCGATGCCGAAAGTTCGGCCTTGCGTGTTGTCAAAGATGGTCAGGTTAAAACATTGATTGGTACTGGCCTCTTTGATTTTGGTTTAAAGGATGGTCTCTATCCGACCGCACAAATGCAGCATCCGCAAGGTGTGTTTGTAAAAGGTGATATGGTCTATATTGCCGATACCTATAACAACGCGGTCAGGACTTACGATATCAAAACAGGACAATTATCAACCCTGAAAACAAGCGGTGAAACGTTGAATGAACCTGGCTCCATCTGGGTGGGCGACGATTTCGCCTTGGTTGCCGATACCAATAACAGCCGTATCCTCAAACTGGATTTGAAAAGCGGGATGTTGTCGGTTTTTCCGGTTAAGTAGTCTGTTGAAGTGCAGATAAAGCCTTTTGTACGATCTCTTTGGTAGAGGTCGCGGTATGGACTTCCGTACTCAGAATCTGGCGGAAAGACCGCGCCCCGCGCATTCCGTTGAATAGCCCCAGCATGTGACGGGTGGTTGAATGGATGGTGGATGATTGGCTTTCGATATAAGGAATCATTTTCTCGCATATTTCTATGCGGTCGGGTTGTGGTGTGCCGTATAAAGCCAGTTCCATTTCGGTGAGGAAATAAGGATTGTTATAAGCTTCGCGTCCGATCATGACGCCGTCGAATGTTTTGAGGGCGTCTTGGATGTGGTCGAGTTTTGTCAGTCCACCATTCAAAATAATCGTGAGGTTCGGATAATTCTTTTTGATCTCTGCCGCGATATCGTAGCGGAGTGGAGGGATTTCTCGGTTCTCTTTAGGGGACAAACCTTTAAGCCATGCTTTGCGGGCGTGGATGATAAAGGTGTCGCACCCTGCGGCAGAGATTTTTTTGATAAAGTCTTCAAGGAAATTATAATCATCTGAATCGTCAATTCCGATGCGGCATTTGACGGTCACGGGAATATTGACGGCGGCTTTCATGGCGGCAACACTATCGGCCACCAGTTGGGGGTCAGCCATTAGACAAGCGCCGAACGCCCCTTTTTGCACGCGGTCGGACGGGCAT
>MEMI01000031.1:63855-72707 GCA_001767915.1 Alphaproteobacteria bacterium RIFCSPHIGHO2_02_FULL_46_13
ATCCGCCGAGCTGGAGGGCGACAGGATGCTCGACATCCGAAAATCCTAACAGACGATTGCGATCACCATTTAAAATGGCACTGGTTGTAATCATCTCGGTATAAAGAAGTGCATTGGGGGAGAGAAGGCGGTGAAAAACACGGCAATGCCTGTCCGTCCAATCAATCATCGGGGCAACCGATAGAACGGGGTGTTTAGGACTTGAATTTTCTGCGACTTTTCTCATAATGGGGTTGTCTTACGCTAAAATACCCGAAACCGTCCAGATTATAGTTTTATATGACCCGTTTATTTTGCCTTTTCCTGACTTTGATGGCGCTTGTTCCGATGGGAACTGTTTATGCGGAATCCACTCCACCCGCTGCCGCAGATGGCGCGGGGGATGCGGAGCCAGATCAATCAACGGGTTTGCCGCTACCACGTTATGCCTCTTTAAAGTCTGATAACGTCTACGTCCGCACTGGGCCGTCCATGGATTATCCGATCAAATGGATTTACAAAAAAGAAGGTCTGCCTGTTGAAATTATTCAGGAATTTGACGCGTGGCGCAAGATCAGAGACCCTGCCGGTGAAATTGGCTGGGCGCACAAAATCCTCCTTTCGGGCAAGAAAACGGCGTTGATTACGGCGGATGAACCTGCAACAGTTTATAAGGACAAAGACATGGAAAAGCCCATCGTCAAGTTCGAAAAAGGCGTTATTGTAAATGTCGAAGAGTGTCAAAAGTTAATGTGCCGTGTCCATTTTGCACCATATAAGGGATGGATTGAAAAAAAGTATATCTGGGGTGTTTACGGCTCGGATATTTTTAACTAACCTTGAATATATCGGACGAATCAGGGGCTTGAACCACAGCCACTGAGAGAGCCGAAAATATCCACAATACTATTCACATACTTATCCATAATTTATCCACAGCTTTATCACCAATTTCTTTTATCCTGAACAGGGAATCACATATATGTTAAGCGTTGAAAAAGCCGAGGTTGCCCACCTCCTTCAGGAGAGTCTGTCCAAAATGGCTCTGACCGAAGATAAAGGCACTGACATCCGCTTGATGTTACAAGTCATGGGCGGTGTTCTCACAGAAACCGCTTTCTTCTTTGAAGAGCCGGACGAAACATTACAAGCCATCTACACCAAAATTTCCGCCGTCCTTGGGTGCGATGCCTATGAAGGTGATTTGCCGTACTGGTTAGACCTTGATCCTGTCCAGATTGATTCCTACACCGAACGCGGTCGTGTTCTGGCGCGGATGGCGATGGAAGATTGGGCGGATTGCGAATTCGGCTTTGTCGATATGCTGGTGATGCTCACGCATCATATAATGATTTCTTGGGAAGAAGAGGGGATTCCGCGTGCCGAGAGTTTCCGCCTGCTCATTGAATATGCAACACGTTGCATGTGTTTCGAAGTCGCCGCGCAGGAACTCTGCGATGTCCTGATCGAGAAAAAAATGGGACGTGATGGTTGGACGCTGGGCGATTGCCTTGGCGGACTATCTGGTGCTGCGGGTTGGAGACTTGCAAAACTCAATCTCCTCCACAAAAAAATGGATAAAGATGACGCAAGACGCCCGAGCGATTTTGATCTGGAACATCTCGTCACTGCCATGACAACCGAAGCTGTCCGTATGGGTGTGCCAGCGGGAAGTGATTGGCGTTTCGGACTGGCGGCAAATGATTGTCCCGCTAACCCTCCGTTAGAATTATTAAACGGTGTTGAGCCATACGCCCAATTATTTTTCTCGGCCATCCCGATGCATGATATGCGCGACCAAGCGGTTGCGTGTGCGAAGGCGGCGGGGCGTATGTTGGCCGTTCTCTCAACAGGGGATGAACCGGAAATTGCCCATGTGATTGCAAAACCTCTTGCGATGATGGCGATTACAGAGACCTATCAGGCATTCTGGGTCGGGTATTAATTATTCAGATTGAAGATAATAAAAAAGCTGCCATTCAATGGCAGCTTTTTTATTATCAGATATTCTATCTACGAATACCTGCCAAGAATTCATTCACTTCTTTTTGAAGGACTTTGGAAATTCTTGAAAGTTCTTCAGAGGCGGTCAGGACAAGTTCAGCAGATTTTCCTGTGTCCTCGGACTTTTGAAGAACAGTGCTAATACTTTGGGAGACGGTTTGAGTTCCGTTAGAGGCTTCGGAAATATTCCGTCCGATTTCGCCAGTTGCGGCATTCTGTTCTTCGACAGCACTGGCCACTGTGGCTGTTGCTTTGTCGATGTCTTGCACATCGGTCAAGATTCGTTCAACTGCAATCACGGTTGTGCGGATTGCCTGTTGGATGCGAATAACACGTTCATCAATCTCGGTTGTTTTTGTGGCGGTTTCAGTTGCCAGTTTCTTCACTTCGTCTGCCACAACCGCAAAACCTTTACCGGCTTCACCCGCGCGAGCGGCCTCAATTGTTGCATTGAGTGCCAGAAGGTTTGTTTGTTCGGCGATGCCTTTAATAGCAGCCACAACATCACCGATAGAGTCTGCAAGACCATTGAGGTTGGATATTTCTTCGCTCGTTTTTGCTGCCTCTTGGGAGGAGCGGCTTGATTTCTCGGCAACTCCCGAGATCTGTCGGGCAATTTCCTGACTGGAGGCGGATAATTCTTCGGTAGCGGCGGCCACGGTCTGTACGTTTTGATTGGCTTCGCTAATCGCTTGGGCAACGCTGCGTGAGGTGAGGACGTTTTCTTCTGATGAATTTTTCATCTCTGTCGCAGAATTGCTCAATTGGATAGAGGAAGTTGAGAGGGAGGCAATCACGCCTGATGTGCGTTGTTCGAAATTGTCCGCCAGATCATGCATGGCTTGTTTCTTATCGGCTTCTGATTTTTTTTGAAGCTCGACTTGTTGGCGTTCCAGATTTTCTTTTTCAATGGCGTTTGATTTAAAAACGCCAAAGGCTTGGGCAATTTTACCAACCTCATCTTTGCGGTGGGAATAGGGCACGTCAATGTCGAGATTGCCTGCGGCCAGTTGGTTCATGTTGTTTGAAAGTTGAAGCAACGGGCGCGACAGCATCCGCACTGATCCGTAAGTCCCTATCAACAAAATAAAGGCAAAAACAGCAACGAAACCCATTTCGAAATAAAGGACTTTAATGGCTTTGGCCTGAAGGTCGCTAATATATATACCCGTCCCGATAATCCATCCCCAATCTTTAATCGGTTTAATATAGGATGATTTTGGATATAAAGTTGTTTGATCCTCTCCTGGTTTTGGCCACACATATTCGTATACAGCCCCTTCCGGTGAGGTTTCCAGTTTTTTTGCAAAGCTGGTGAAAAGGTCATAAATTTTTTTATTTGTTTGTGAAATATCCTGTTTTTCTAAATCGGGCAACATCGGGTGCATCACTGCTTGTCCATGAATATCGCTGATCCAGAAATATTGCTTGCCTTCATCATAACGGGCGTGGCGGAGAAATTCTTTGGCTTTGCTTTGGGCTTCTTCAGTTGTGATCTTTCCGTCGGCGGCCTCTTTCTTTAACCCTTCAATCATACTGATGGCGGATTCGACCAACAACTGGTTTCGTTCTGTTACGTCTCTCGCCATGACCTGATAGGCAACATAACAATTAAAAGTCCCCCAAGAGAGGCTGCTCAGAAGCATCACTATGCTGACAGTCATAATCTTCTTAAGCAAACTTAGATTGGTAAACCATAATAGCATGGTAAAATGTCTCCAGATCTGTTGAGGAATGAAGGAAAATTTTTGTACTTACCCTTATTTATATTATAACATGCGGCGCAATAAATGATTAACAGATTTGCTGTTTTGCAGCTGCACATGAATATTTTTCTTGTAATAAAGGATGCTCTCCTTTAGAGATGTTTTCATAAAATTAGGAGATAGACTATGCCGTATTCACCAATTATCGTTAAAAATCCAGATGGTTCCGAGAGGGTTCAAATGCCTTTTGCAAATCCTTGTATCAACCCTGAGCAGGATTATTTGAATTCACTTAAAAAGGAACATCAGCCTAAAGTTTTACCTGTTTATAATGAGGCTGCTAATCATAAACCATCACTGCGTAACTCGTGGATCAAAACGATTTATCGCACCTATGTAGAGCCTGCTATTTTGTTTTTATCTTATTTACCAAGATAAAAACTTTTCAATTTTTTTTAAATTGAGTAAAATTTTGAAATTAAAAAGGGGCATTTAAGCCCCCTTTTTGTATCTCTCATTTATTCCGGTACTTTGCTTTCCGGGAAAGGTTTTTTCTCTTTTGCAAATTTTGGAGGTTCGCTCAAGGTACGGATAATGCGGATATTGCGTTCAATTTCGATCCGGTCAGGGCTTAATTTTTGTGCTTGATAGAGCAGGGTTAAGGCGCGGTCGGTGTAGCCTTGGGCTGCGAGGTTCAGAGCTAGATTATTCATCACAGGAACTTTGTCTTCGCCTGTCCAGATTTCCATCGAGCGGCGGAAGGCGGTTTCCCCCTCGACATATTTTTCTTGGGCGTCCAGTGCATTACCAAGGTTGCGCCATGCGCGGTAATTGGCCTCGTCCTGTTTTACGGCTTTCCTTGCTGATGATTCTGCGCGGTTGAAATCACCATCGGATAAGTAAATCGCCGATAATTCTGTGTTCACCAAAGTTCCGGCTTCTTTATTGTCCGAGAAAGGGAGCAGAACGGCTTTGGCTTGTTTCATCTGGTTGGCTTCGCGCAGAGCTTTGCCATAGCGGGCTGCATTCATCGCATTATTTTTATCGCGTTGATACATTGCCTCGATAGTCGAGAGAGTATCGCGGTTTTCGCCGTACAAAATATCTGCGTTGCTGGCTGGCTTCGGCAGGGTGATTGCGGGTTGCCCTTTTGCCAAATCCGCATCAGGTGTTTTGTTGTTAGCGCCACAAGCTGTCAGGCCAGCGGACATCATCAAAAGTCCGGTCAGGGAGAGTGCAGGGAAGCGACGAAGGGAAGATGTATTCATTCTGTAACCTATTTATCAGTTTATATTGAGAGTATAATTTTATTGGGCTGTTGTTGGGGTTGGCTCAGGTGTTGGGATGGGCGGTTCAACATATTCAGTCCCGTCATTTGAAGGGGCGGACGGCGCAACATCTGGTGCGCGGGTGGAGCCGGAACTGTTTGCATCACTGCCTTGAACAACATTCACTTCATGGCACATGTCTGGGCAATAATAGACACTGAATTCTTTGCATTTGCTATCATCCCCAGCACAGGCGCGACGAATGCGGATATATTGATTTCCTTTTTCAACAGCACCTACAATCACATGGCGTTGCATGATGACTTTCCCGTCAGCATCAATTGCTTTGAAATAAGTTGCACCCGGTTTTTTAGGGATCAGAACGATGGTGCGGTTGGTATCGGGCACGGCGCGCAACGTTTCATCACTCCCCACCAAAACATTGACCGCATCACGGTCGAGTTTAACGACCTCAGGTTTGTCGGATGAAATACGAAGCGGGGCTTCTTCGGCGGCATCTGTCGTTGTGTCTGTCGGAATAGCGGGAACAACAGGGGCGTTGGTTAAATCGGCCTCACTGACCTTTGCGGGTAGCATCGCATCGCCCGCAGCAGGTTCAATATTGGCAAACGAGGAAACACCGTTTGATTTCGGGCCGATGACCGAGATCATGCCCGTCGCACTCCACAACGCAAGGGCCAAAACGCCACAATAGGTCATGGGAAGAAGGTATTTTTTACGGAAATCTTTTTTGTCAGACATGATGAATCCTTAAGAAGTTGCTCGGCGATTATAGCCATATATATGATTCAGGTCTATTCGGAATATTCGGGATTAAAGGTTTTTCCAGTTCACCTGCTCATAAACCTCAAACCCTATTTCTTCATAAGGGTGAACGGATTTCATGGCGTTGATGACATCTGTTATTTTATCCGCTGTTACGTCAACTTGGATTTGTTCCTCTTCAACGGATTCAAGATTTCCCGCCACTCCGATATGGGGATTGGCATTCTCGTTGGGTAAAAATCGGCCTGTGCCTTTGACCGTGAAAGAGCAATGGCTGTAATTGCCTACCTGTCCAGCCCCAGCATCCCCCATGGCTTTCCTGACGCGGTCGGCATGGGTTGAGGGAACATTGACAATGAGTTTATAAAGCTTGGTCATGGAGCATTATTATAAGGAAAGATAATGGTGCGCAATACAGGGATTGAACCTGTGACCCCTACGATGTCAACATAGTGCTCTACCGCTGAGCTAATTGCGCGTAATCAAAAGGTACGGCTTTTTAGCGGGAATAATATGTTTATGCAAGCAGAAATTATCAAAGAGCCGCAGTCGTTGATTTTGCAAGGATTTCGTCCACTTGTTTGACCAGATCATTGAGGTGGAAAGGCTTTGAGAGAATCTTGGCATTGTCATTTCCGTTGATGCTTGCGCCCATCGCCACCGCAGAAAACCCTGTAATAAACAGGATTTTGACATGGGGGTGGAGTTGGCTGACGCGCTGGGACAGCTCGATCCCGTCCATTCCGGGCATCACGATGTCGGCCAGTAACAGATTGACCGTTGCCCCTAAATCTTCGGCAGCTTTATACGCCGCAAGGCCGTCGGCGCAGGCAGTCACGCGGTGTCCCGCTTTCTCAAGCGCCAAGGTCAGGAATTGGCGCATGGAATCGTCGTCTTCGGCAAGGAGAATATGAGCCATTTCTGGGGTGTCTTCCGTCTGATTATCTATAATAATTCTCCGTGGGTTTAAGCATAGTTTCGGAAAAGAGACAAGGAATCTCTCTGCTTTTCGGGCATCTTTCTTGCAAGATACTATTTTTTGCCGGAAACGGGTAAAAAAGTTATTGGTTATCATCCGTTTCTGGTGTTTTATTCGTATCGCACCAAGCTTTGAAAGTCTTTGAATGAAAAATGTAAATCTGTCTCTGTGTTTGGCTGTTTTGATTTTAGCCCATCCTGCCTATGCCGTTGATGCTCTGGATCCTTGTAAAATAGTGGCTGAGGAAATTGTTCCTTTGCGCGTTCCGAATTTTGACCAAGCCGCCATCTGGAAAAAAACCAGCGGCGTGAAGGGGAGTGAACGTCCCCGTGCTTTATTGCCTGTTGTCGATGGTGGACAAATCGCAATCGGGAGCAGTATTCCCTATGACGAGAAAACAGGCTTGTCATCACCGCGCATTCAAGTGGTGCGGACAGACAAAGTCGGCAAAATTATTGTCGAAAAATGGGTTGATGTGAAAGATTTAAAAACGGTTGCCGATGCCGTTCTTCTGAAAGACCGTGTGGTCACACTTGCTCAGATCGGCGCCGAGAACCAAGAGACAATCGGGCTTGTTTTTTTAAACGGTTTGGGTGAATTAAAATCAACCGAGATTCTCTCCGATCCAAAATTGCGCCTGATCCCAAAGTCCATCATGACCATTGCAGGCGGCGAGCAGATGGTGATTGCCGCAGAGGCGATCTCTCGTGACAACCCGAAAGATTCTTATTCGGTTTTAATCTGGGTCGATAAGGACGGAAAAAAAATCACCCAAAAAGAATATCTTCCAGGTGTTAAAAACAAACCTGAATATGTTGGTCGTCTGGCGAACAATGAAATCGTGATGACCGGTCGTTCCACCACCGAAGACGGGCGTGATGCCGGTTGGGTTTTGCGCCTGTCGTCGAAGGGCGAAATTATTTATCAACGTCCCTATGCCCGCGGTGGCGATTCCGTGATCCGCCGCGCTGTGTCACTCGGCGACGGCACGATGATTGTGGTTGGTGATGCCCTTCCGTCGGTTGAGGGTAACAAGGCTGCATGGATGATGAGACTTGATAAAGACGGTTCCCCCATTTGGCAAAAATACCTGACCGGAAAATACGGATATTCAGGTATTGATATCATCTCGCTGGGCGATGGTCGGTTCAATGTTCTGGTTGCGGGTAAACCGACAACAGAAGGTGGTCGTCAATATTCCCGCGTGGTCACTATATCTACGGCGGGCGTAGTGATCGGAGACGAATCTTTTATCGAAGGCGCGAATGCCATTCCCGTTCGTTTGATTGACCAGATGGGCAAACGTGTTTTATTGGGACTGGCCGAAACCGGATTTTCAAAAGAAGGTGTCGCAGACGAATTAAAATACATCGCCTATGACAGTTGGTTATTGGGTCTTGCGCCTTTACCTGAATATAATAACACTTGCGCGGGTAGTCCGACCCGCACGTTGGATGATCTTCCATGATAGAAAATATTTCTGAGCATCAGGATGATGCTGTCGATACGCTTCAGGTCACCATGGTCGAAGAACAGTTAGGCATGCGCCTTGACCGCGCGGTTGCGAGCCTATTCCCAAACTATTCCCGTACACGCTTGCAAGGGTTGATTGACGCGGGCGAATGCCTTGTCAACAATCAGGTCTGTAAGACTCCGTCACGTAAGATGGAAATGGGTGATGTGGTCATTTTATCACTCCCGCCACTTGTTGACGCTGACCCGCAACCTGAAAATATTCCGCTGGATATCGTGTTCGAAGATGATGATTTGTTGGTCATCAATAAACCTGTCGGTATGGTCGTGCACCCTGCGGTCGGGCATCATACAGGGACGCTCGTCAATGCGCTCCTCTATCATTGCGGTGACGGGTTGTCGGGCATTAACGGGGTGAAACGTCCGGGGATTGTGCATCGCCTCGACAAAGACACATCGGGCTTGATGATGGTTGCGAAAAATGATTTCGCGCATCACTCCCTCTCTGAACAATTACAAGACCGCAGTCTCTCCCGCGTTTATCTGGCACTCGTCCTTGGTGTGCCGTTTCCGCCGCGGGGGCGGGTGGAGACAATGATCGGACGTCATCAAAGCAACCGTTTAAAAATGGCGGTGCATAGTAATGCAGGGCGGGAT
>MEMI01000032.1 GCA_001767915.1 Alphaproteobacteria bacterium RIFCSPHIGHO2_02_FULL_46_13
AAAAGATGATGCGCGACACCATTGAATTGATGAACCATTCCCCTCCCTTGACCCATTAAAAGATCCCGAATGCCGTCGCGCATCATCTTTTGCGTGCGGATAATGTTTTTCAGGTTTTTCCAGTCACCTTCCAGCATCAGGTAATTAAATGCCGTCCCCAGCAAATGCGCCTGCGATTCGAGTGTAGCGCGGATTTGATAGACATCATCAAAATCCGTCATGGTCATGGCAGCCACAAAATCGGCGAAATCATAGGCGCGGGGCTGAGACTTAGCGTCACCTTCGGCATTTATGTCGGCGGGCTTTTTACGGTTGTTGAGGAAGGCGGCAATCTTGGCAGGATCGTCTGATAGGAACATCAGCGGGAGTGATGTCTCCGGTATGGGGAGTTCGGTAGTGGGGGGGAGTGTTTCTTCGGTCATAGTCTATATTCCTTTCCTAAGTGTGTTCGCTTTTTGTTCTATTGTGGGGAATATAGTCCTATTTGTCAAGGTTTTATGGTTAGATGCTAATTTATATTTACATAGCGTATTTGACGATGCTATAAATTTCTATGATCCTTAAAACAACAACACATCTTTTCAAAATTGCCGGAGGGCTGGGTTTAGGCCTTGGCTTAACCAATTTTATGGAGTCCCGCCCTTATATAGGCGTGGGCGCTTCTGCTTTAGGTGTAGCCTTTATAGCGGCTGCGAAAGCTATCAAGCATTATGAAGATAAGCAGTCGGAGAGTAAGTTTACAAAGCTGACCCTTCTGCCTTCGGAACAGCCTGCAACGATTGTGTTGACCGGAGAGACTGAGCAAGAATTTAAAGACCGTCTAACAGAAGAGATGATGGCATCCTTCGGTGATGGTGATTCTGGAGTGGGCATCTCTGATGTCACACCTATTATTCAACAACATCTTAACGATAAATTGCAACGCTTAGAAAAATATTGAAATGTCTGCTGTGTAATTGTACATAAGACTTGCAGTGTTTTTGCGACATAGAGCAAGGTGAGGGATGGTTATGAATTATAGAGTTAGACGCGAGATGTTTCGATTAGCCAGTGAGATTGCAACCCGTGAAGCGCAGGCTCAAGCCATAAGGCAATCGTCCAGGGTCTTTACTGAGAGGTTTGCAGAGCTAACCTTGAGTGAAAAAGAGTTGTGGGTTGAGGTTCAATCAACGGCAGAGACATTGAAAAAATCAGGAACGTCAGCCCAAAGAAATGGCCTTAATGCACTAAAAGAAGAAATTGATGCGTTTCTTACAAAGGCATTTTTGGCGGCAAATCTACAAGAATGTGACATTGTGACCCAGAATAAACATCTTACTCAAGCCCTTTTGGGGCAGTACCCTTTAATGCAGAAATCTATTGCAGAATTAGAAGCCCAAAAATTCTGTCATAACAAGATTCTCCAGCCTTAAAGTGGGGCAATTAAAAAGCCCCTCAGAATTGCACTGAAGGGCCTTGAGATAAAATATTATCAATGTTTCAGTCATATGCGGTCTTTATGGGAATTCGTTCACAACCGCTGCTTCTTTAACCATTTTACTGGACAACATAAAGCTAAACTTCATTCGCCATCTCCCGTGTGTTGATCTTATAATTCCATATTATCAGGAGGAGGGTTAACAACCCTTTAAAATCGCAAAAGAATCTTTTGCGGTGCGGGGAAAAATTTAAAACCACGGATGAACACGGATAAATTTTGGGAAATCCGTGTTCATTCGTGGTTATGATTCAACTGTTTTTTGAAGGGGTTCTGTCCCAGATCAGGTGGGGACGGTTAAGGACGATTTCAAGATAACGCAGGCGCGGATTGAGCGGTGTTGGCATGATAACCTCCTGAGTATGATTTTCACACCAACCCTCGCACGCATTTAAAAGTTCCACAATTTTATGAGTAGATTAAAACATCATCTTCCGCGACATATAATGTTTTCCCGCTTCTTCGAGCATCTTGCTCCAGCTTGGGAAGTGGGTGGTGTTGGCGATCAGATTATCCAGTTCGGACAAAGGCACATGTTTGAAATCTTCGGCACTGGTGATGTTGTATCCGCTCTCACTGAACATATCGCGCAGCGAGCCGTATTGCGTATGAAGGCGCATGAAAGATTCACTGAGAATTTCGTTCAATGTTTCCATGTCACGACTGGTCACGCCTAAACCTTCTTGGAAATAGGCGATATGGCGTTGCAATTCTGTAGGGCCGTTGATGCGGGACATGAGCGCTCCTTAAGCTAGATGATAGATAGACAGGGGATGCAATATTACCCAGTCATGTTAAGAAACGGTAAAGATATTTTTCTCAGAACCCATGATGTGGTTCTGGAATGGAAACCTGCCTGTTAATCATAGGCCTGAAGATTACGCTCTCTGGCTTTATGATGAGGTTCTGCGATGTCTCTTCTAAATTGGCGGAAAGTTTTTGCGAAAGGCGCATCCAGTGGTGTGTATTCGAATTTTGCAGACATGGCAGAGATCAGCGGAAGTGAACGTGCGTAATCTGTTTTATCAAGTGTACGAATTAAACTTTGCCAAGCGGTAAAGATGGTCTGTTGAAGGCGGTCGTCCGGCGAAGCTTCCGGCTGAAGATAGAAAGCGAGAACTCTTTCTGCCGCAAATTGTTCTGCAGGGGTCTTTAAAGTATCTACACTCTCTGCAACTTGCTGGACAAGAGTCATTATATTCGCATCGTTTAAGCTTACGCTTAAATCTTGCAGAGTTTGACTAAATCTATCGTTACATAGACCTGTAAGATTTTGTTGCGACATTAGAATGCTCCCTGTGAATGATTTATTTCCTTATAACAAAACGGCAAAAATGAAACAATAAAAAAGCCCCCGAAATTGCTTTCGGGGGTTTTCAAGTTCTACCTCATCAGGAGAGATCCTGATTCTGTTTGGCTGTGGTCGCAGAGGGGAGAGAAAATACTTAAAAGAATTAAGCTTTTTTCTCTTCTTTCTCTTCTTGGCGACCAGCTGTTTGGATTCCTGCGGAGAGGAAGCTGCCGAATTTCTTTTCGAATTTGGACAATTGTCCTTTTTCTGTAATTTTTGCGGTTCCGCCCTTCCAAGCTGGGTGAGAAATGCTGTCGATGTCGAGTTTCATCACATCGCCGGCTTTACCCCAAGTGGTGCGGGTTTTGTATTCTGTTCCGTCGGTCATTACCACTGTAATTTCGTGGTAGTCAGGGTGAGTGTTGGCTTTCATAACCAGAGGCTCCATAAATCTTGTTCTATAAAAATTGTCTTCCGTGGCAGGACTTATAACAGTCTCCCCCCCAAAAAATCAAGCACTTAATTTTATTTTTTTCTGTGTTTCGGTAATTTTGCCATTATAGGCTGTCTATGAGGCTTTTCTAGGCCTCTATTTAGTTTGACGGAGCGGTTTTTGGTGGTAGAATAGGGGTATGATACAAAAATGGACCTTCATAGCTTATGTGATGAGTGCTGTAGCCCTCGGTTACGCCGTATTAGTCAATTCGCCAATCCGATTCGCGTCACAGGCATGGGAAAATACGGGAACTCCCGCCACTTTTTTCGGGCTTTGCGTTATTTTGATTATTCATATTGTCTTTACTGGGAAAATGCTTAATCAGGAAAAGTTCAAAAAAGTCCTTTGGACGAGTTTCTGGATTACGCTTTTTGCAGGATTTATCCTGATTCCCGGTGTAACGATGATCCCACAGGTTTTGCTCAGTTACATTAGGTAAAGAATACCCCCTGAAGGACAGGGGGTATATATTACTCTCAAAATTTTCTGATGGCTTATTTAGGAACGTATACGACTGATCCGTTACCGATACCTTTGCAGAACTTATCAACGTGCGCCTGCGTAACTGCCGGGCTACCCTCTTCGAGGGTCACGCTAACATTCTTATCTTCACTACAGGCATCTTGAGCCAGCTTTTTCATTTGAGCTGAGTTGGCTTCGTAGATCTCAGGTTTCATTATGCATTTCATGCTACTTGTTACATTGAGTTGATTATCTTTGCCGACGGCGATGCTCCAGATGCCACGAGATAAATAAAGTTTATTGTCAGGATCGACACCCATTGTTACCGGAAGTGTAGGTTCGCTAGGCGTTGGTAGGGCGCCGCAAGCGTTGGCATTTCCTGCAAAAGCGCCTGCAATTGTGAGTGCCGCAGCGATTTGTTTTGTAGTGCTCATTTTATAACATCCTCTATCAAAAAATTATAATTATTGAGTAGATTATTAGGGTGTTTTTCAAAAAATGTCAATAAATATGTATAATGAGAGGGATGAAAAAACGGGGGCTGTATGCCCCCATTTTCAATTCTATGCTTTCGCAACCGACTTGCCTGTTGATTTCAGGTCGGCGAAGGCTTCGCCCAAGCGGTCAATGATGCCTTTTTCGCCTACGCGGAGCCATGTGCGGGGGTCATATTCTTTTTTGTATGGCTTGCCAGACTCGGGGTCGATTTGGTGTGAGAACGCGTTGGCATTGGCCTTGACGAAGTCACCGACAGAGTTGGCGAAGGCAAATTGGGTGTCGGTATCAATATTCATTTTAAAGACACCGTAGCCAAGCGTTTCGGCAATCTGGCCTTTGTCCGAACCTGACCCGCCATGGAACACCAAGTCCAATGGATTATGGCCTAAGCCTTTGACCTTTTGGACGAGGTCTTGGGAATTTTTCAGGATGTCGGGGCGGAGTTTGACGTTGCCCGGTGCGTACACACCATGGACATTTCCGAAGGAGGCCGCGACCGAGAAATTACCGATAGGGGACAAAACTTCATATGCTTTCAACACGTCTTCGGGTTGGGTGTAGAGGCGGGCGTTGTCGATGTCGTCTGACCCCACGCCATCTTCTTCACCACCTGTGCAACCGAGTTCGATTTCAATGCTCATATCAATCGCCGCCATGCGTTTTAACAGGCGCGCGCATTCATGGATATTTTCTTCGAGAGATTCTTCGGATAGGTCAACCATGTGGGATGAGAAGAGCGGGCGGCCATGTTGTTTGAAATAGGCTTCACCGTGGTCGAGCATTCCTTCAACCCACGGGATCAATTTTTTGTTGGCGTGGTCGGTGTGCATAATGACACATACGCCGTAATGTTCGGCCATCATATGCACATGATGCGCGGCGGAAACTGCGCCCAGAACTTTTGCTTGAAAACTGTCGGGGAAACCTTTGCCCGCATAAAATTCGGCACCGCCGTTCGAGAGTTGGATGACCACGTCAGATTTGTTTTTCGCGGCGGCTTCCAGCACGGCGTTGATCGTATTCGTTCCGATCACGTTCACCGCAGGAAGAGCATATTGTCCGTCTTTACAGGCCTTCACGAGAGCCAGATAATCTTTGCCAGTCACGACGCCAGGTTTTAAGGATATGGTCATATCAATCTCGATAGTGTTTGGGTTAAAACTTAAAAAGAAAGCCAACATATTTTATGTTGGCTTACGTTGCAATCTATAATGAACAGATATTATTGAGGAGCGACAGTGGTGGTTACTTTCAAACCAGCTTGAACATCTTCCGGCAGCTTACCTAAAAAGTCACGCTTAGCAGAAACGCGGGTTGCAGAAGGACTCATGGCGAGTTCTAATATCTCTGCCAATCCAACTTGTGCAATGTATTTTGTATTTTTACCCATTTTCGTCTTCTGTTTTAATCAGTAAACCTTGTTCAACCAAGCTATCTAATGCCCTGACATTTGTTGTATGGGCGGCGGAATAACCCCGCGCAAATAAATCCTGTCTGGACGCTTCGCCTATATCAACCGCCGCCACCAAAAATTTGGCATCGCGGAGGGTGGGCTTCTGCTCAGTGAATAGGTTTATAATGGTTTCTAAGAAAAAATGCAAGTTTTTATGGGTTTTTTCGAAATAATCCAGTGCAAGATCCAAGTTTTTCTTTGAATATCCGCAAGTTAGCATGTGGATAACGCGCCCGTCCTGCTGGCTCGGCTGGCGCAAAATACAGCCATGGTCGTAAAGCCATTCAAT
>MEMI01000033.1:0-37498 GCA_001767915.1 Alphaproteobacteria bacterium RIFCSPHIGHO2_02_FULL_46_13
ATCCGTCCGTCCTCTATCGCCGCTTCCGCGGACGCGATGCAGATCCGAATGCCTTGTTACGCCGCGAGGGACTGGTTTCAGCTGATCGGATGAGCAGATGATCGGTTGATCGGATGTATTTTTCTGATCATCTGATAAGCAGATCATCCGTTCATCCGCCATAGGATCTATTAGTTCGTTCCCAGAATTTTGAAATTCGTTTTCGTCCTCAAAAAGGCCGTTTTTTTCCATGAAAACAAGGGTTTGGATAAAATGGCGTTGCATCCGTAACCAGAGGCAAATCTGTTTGAATTCGATTCCGTAACAGCCGTGGGTGGTGGCGTTCTGGGAGGATACGGCTTTGCCTTCCTTTGTTTTGGGGTCGGTGGATTTTAACCAGATTTTTCGTGCGCGGAGTTTCGCGGCCTGTTCGGCGCGTTGTGCATCTGTCCAAGATCTCTGCCCCCTGCGGCGGGGCGTTGGTACAGTTTCCATGGGGGTATTATAGGATATAAATCCTAACATGTCAAGGATAAAGTTTTTTAATAGAAGGTACACAGTAACGATATTGGTATTATTTTACGGAATATAGGTTGTGCATCCCATCGGACTGCCTCTGAATATCAATGTTTATGGCATATTGCGCTTGTTTTAAAACTGAAATAAATTAGTTCTGAATTTGGGTGAGTTCGATATGCTAAAAGTTGAAACTTGATTATTTTCATATTTTTTCTTGCATAAAAATCTCTTTCATCTTATAACAAGTTCGGATAAACATAAGTTCATCAATCAAAATTGGAAGAACAATGATTACAACGGCACAGATACGTGGAGCACGCGGAATACTGAATTGGTCACAAGGCGACTTGTCAGAGAGAACAGATATTTCCGCAACCTCCATCGGGAGCATTGAAAACGGCTTAACTCAACCTCGTGAGTCGACTCTTGCCATCATTCAAAAATCTTTTGAAGATGCCGGGATTGAATTTCTTCCGAATGATGGCATTCGTAAAAAAACTGGTGAAGTGAAAATCTTTCAGGGCAGAGCTGGCTTTTGGGATTTTTATGAAGACATTTATAAGACACTTGCAGATACACCAGGCGAAGTTGTTGTCAGCAATGTTGATGAAAGAAAATTTGAGAAATGGCTAGGCGTAGAAAATCTTGATACGCATGTTGCCCGCGTAAAAAAGCTGGAAGGTATTACTTATAAAATTCTTCTCAGAGAGGGGGATGATTACTTCTTAGCAACTCCGGATTTTGGAGAATATAAATGGATGCCAACTGCGTTCTTTTCTTCTGTTCCTTTCTACGTTTATGGACAGAAGTTGGCGATATTGCTTTTTGATGCGGAACCGACGGTGATCGTGTTGGATTATCCTTCTGTTGCTGAGGCCTATAGGGCTCAATTTCAAGCTTTTTGGGAGATATCCAAGAATGCTATTAACAATACAAAAATAAAGAAATAACTTTTTAAAGGCATATTTTAATGGCTGCTTTTTTGCACACTGGAGAAGATACGAAAGATTATGGGGCTGGAGATGTCAGCCGCCATATCATTGCGGTGGACGCCCCAACTGCACAAGCCTACTATGATAAAAAGTTTATAAAAGCCTTTATCCATATGATTGAAAATCCTGATGATAAAGGGTTGATGTCTACACACTTATTTTATGACTTGCCGGACTCCCAATCGATTTTATCAGGTGGTCATGCTTGGGAAGAAAGAATTAGAAACTCGGTTAAAACTGGTGGTTTCTGGAGTAAAGATACATCTGTCATCCACACCGCTCTTCAAAAAGGCTTGGTAAGCAAACTTCCAGAGGGCTATCTGAAATTTATTAGTTATGGTGGTGGTGATATCAATGCATTTCAAGGTAATGAAATGCAAATCATGACGGCGGTCTTTAATGAACGAAGTGAAGATTTTGTTGATTTCTGTGCTGTCGATATTTTGGAACGATACGCAACAACTTGCGCATATGCTGCTCGAAATAAGTACAAACTACGTTCTCATGCTGTGACTGGCGACTTTATTTATAATGGTAGTTTGGCAATTCCTGATACCAAAGGAACGCCAATTGTTATGATTTTTGGTGGACCTTTTGAGAATACACCATATATTAAAGATGGTCGCTCTCCCGAGGATACAACAGCTTTAGCCTGGGCGAAATTGAATGTGCAACATGGCCATGGTGCTATAGTTCTTAAGACATTTGATACTGATCAAAATCCAGATTTGGTAAATGGCCCTTATTCTCCTAGCAAACCTTTTGAAGCATTCTTGTTAAGCGCTTTTGCTCGTGCAGTTGAGCATCGTGTTATTGAGGACGCAAATTATGATATTTTTGCACACTGGAAAATTGTTTCTAACTTCAACAATGAATTAAAATCAATCGAACTAGCCGCGCAATGTAAAGATGATCACTCTGTAAAAATAGATGGAAGAGATCGTTTTTTCACAAAAGGCGAAAGCCGTGTAATTACACTCTCTCATAAATGGGATGAGGCGCGTAATGTGGCATTAGCAAAGAGAGCGGGATTTGATGTTGAGGTTATCCGCGAAGAGGGTAACCCGAACGGATTAATGATTGCAAAAGTTGTCCGTAAACCAGATGCTGATCTGATGGCATGGATGCCTCGTCCAGATAAAGCGGCCTAAAACATCTCCAATATCATACATCTTGCCGCACCACCGCCATAAGTTTGGATGGTGGGTAGATCTGCGTGGATGATTTCTGTGACGTATTTTAAAAAGACTTTTTTCTGGGTGTCGGTGTAGGCGCGGTAGGCGGAGCCGGACATGACTAGTTTTTTTGTGCCGTCTCTTGCGGTGAGTTCTAAGGAATTGCCGCAGAATTCGCGCAGTTGGTCCATGGTGATTTCAACAATCTCGCGGCCTGACTCGGTGATTTTGGCGCGGACTCTTTCTCGGTCTTCTTCTAAAATACATTCGAAACAGACAATGATAAATTCCGTTCCGACCGACATCATCACATCGGTATGATAAACAGGTTTTCCAACATGGTTGCGGGTGTTGAACGGCACATATTCATATCCCATCAGATCGCACCATTTCTGTGCCAGTTTTGTATCCGAGCGCAGCGAGAGGGCGGAGTAGGCAATTTTATGCACCCTGTCCATCCAGAGGGCGGAGGTACTCTCGAGCGCGATGTTATTTTGTTCGGCGTCTGATAGATCGGCAATCACTTTGTATTGGCGTTCCAGAATGTCTTTCATATAAGGGCGGCGTTCGATGCGGCGGTTTTCATTGAGCATCGGGTAATAAATAAGGCCGCGTGACCCGTCTTCCAGCACATGGGTCGATGCCCAGTTGGGGAAAATATCATCGGGCGAATCGGCGTGTCCCAACACCGTGGTCACGGTGACGCCCGCCGCCACAACCTTATCGCGGAGGGTTAGAAATTCCGCATGGGCGGCTCTCTGAACCGCGCTGATGTCCGACGGGTCGGGGGATTGATAGGTGTTGGTCGCCATGGTTTGGATGTTACAGTGAAAATTAACCGGCTCTGTCATCCAGATATGATCGGCGGATTGGGAGAGGGGCAGTTTTTTGGGCTGATTCATCTGTTTTTCCCTGTTTTTTCAAGTGGATGGCCTATCTTATCCTAAAGAGTATATCCGTTATCTTAAGATTTTGACAAAAAAAGGCAAAGCAAAACCATAAAATTGCCACATTCTTATGTAAATATATAAGAATAAGGGGAATGAGTTCCAGCAAGAAAAAGGACAGAGCTCAGGCAACCTTATACCTCAAAACACACACACCATAGACCAACCACACACCTTGAAGCCCGGTATCAGTTTCCTCCTGATGCCGGGTTTTATTTTATGGTCTTGAGCGTTTGCAGGACTTATTGACGCGTTCATATTCGGCGAGATTATCGACTTGCTGTTGGCGGGCTTTCCGTTCTGCCGACATTTGATTGGAATATTGGCGCAGGATATTTTGCATTCTGGTTTTGACTTGTTCCAGTGCGGCGTCTTGGTTGGAGGCGGGGAAGGGGCCAAAGACGCGGTATCGGCTGACGTCATTCTGCAGGGCCTGTCCGATCAAGGCCGCATATTTATTGACGATTTCACGGTCGACCTGAATATGTTTTTGTTCATGCCCCATAATCGAATTGTGCATACAGGTTCCTTGAGGGAATTCGCTAGCGATAAAAATAGTTGGTTTGATATGCAGCATAACTTCGATTGTATCGTGCCAGAAACAGACTTGTTGCGTCCGTTGGTTGGTCATTGTCTGGAAACTCATTCTTTGTTGGGTCTCGATCCCGCCTTTCATCAGCCCGCCGACATCGGTAATAATATTGCTGGCGTACGGACTGACAGTTGAGGTCTCAAAGCTGTTGAGTTGTTTTTCAGACAGTGAGAAATTATAGCTGATCTGGTCGGTGGAGGTTTTGATATTAATGGTGGGGGCTTTGGTGGGGTTGCACCAGTTATCAGCCTGCGCAGACCGTGATAACCCGCAAAAGGCCATGGTGAGAATAACAAAAGTCGATAATTTCATAAGCCAACCTCAATTATACAGTATAAGACCATAATATTAACAAATTGTCAGTTCCAATAAGACAGGCTATGATGTTTTTTTAGGAGAAAAACGATGATATTTGTAGCGCAATTCTTAACCTTTCTGATCCAGATTTATATTTTTGTAATTGTGCTGCATATTGCTGTTTCATGGCTAATTATTTTCAAGGTCATTGATGTTGACAATCCTCAAGCCAGAAACCTTGTTAATTTATTGCAGAAAGCAACTGATCCGGTCATGAAACCTGTTCAGAAATATATCCCTCCGATTGGAGGCATCGACCTGACCCCTGTTGTGGTGATTATCGGCTTGCAAATCTTGAGTTCCTTTATCTGGCGCATTTTCGTTTAAGGAGGTACGTCATGTACGACCCGAAAAATATTTTTGCGCGGATTTTGCGCGGTGAAATTCCATGTGACAAAGTTTACGAAGATGATTTCGTTCTGGCCTTTCGGGACATCGCACCCAAAGCCCCTGTGCATATTCTGGTGATTCCGAAAGGGGCTTATTCTGATCTGATTGATTTTAGTACCCATGCCAGTGGCGCAGAGATTGAAGGGTTTTTTAGGGCGGTCTCAAAAATTGCAGCTGAGCAAGGTATAGTTGGAGACGGATTTAGATCAATTGCCAATACGGGCGATCATGGTGGACAAGAAGTCCCGCATTTCCATCTACATTTGCTGGGTGGTGCGCCGATCGGGCCTATGGTTTCCTGAATAAACCCGGAAACGGGATGACATTATCTGAGAAGATAATCAAAGACGGTTTTTCTGCCTCAATGACATGATCCATACTGTAATCGATATCAATGTCTTCGCCTTCCAGATATTCGGCTTGGGCGCAGGCTTGGTCGGAGAGGATGGCACAAACCTGGTAGGGAATGGAATCAAGCTCCGACAGGTCACCTGCAAGGGCGAATAGTTCCGCAAAGCCTTCCAAATCTTCCTGCATATAAATCATCTGGCCTTCGAAACCGTCCATTTTTCTGGATTTTAAATGCGCCAGATAAAGAGGCGCATAATCATCCAGCACATCCCCCGCGAGCAATTTGAGCGAGAGTTTAAGGGATGGGTCAATATCAATATGGTCGCATAATGCCCCCGCAGAACAGGCCAAAATCAGCAAACATTTCTCGGGCGGGCATTCGGACAGGAGGGACGCCAGAAGATCAAGGTCAAAGCCGTCGCTTTGTGCATCGCCCTCAATCAAAAGATCACGCACCAGTTGCGCCCCCTCGAGTGAGAGGTACAAACGGGCTAAATCAGAGTCTGAAACCATTCTGTCCATCTTGATATTTAAACGACAGAATAGTTTATAAGTGATTAAATTTTGTCTTTTGGGCTGCAAATGACGTTTTTACAGCGCGTTTTTCTTGATGCGGCGGCGTTGGACGGAGGATTGGATGCCTAAGGCTTCGCGGTATTTGGCGACGGTGCGGCGGGCGACGTTCATGCCTTCTTTGTTGAGGGCTTCGACCAGATCATCATCTGATAAGATATTCTCAAGTGTTTCGGCATCGGTTAAGGCTTTGATCCGCGCCTTGACGGATTGGGATGAAATGGCAGTGCCGTCTGCGCCTTCAATAGATGATGAGAAAAAGAATTTCAGTTCAAACAGTCCGCGCGGTGTGCCGATAAATTTTCCGGTGGTCACGCGACTGACCGTACTTTCGTGCATATCAATTGCTTCGGCAATTTCGCGGAGTGTTAAAGGTTTTAGGAATTCAATACCGTAGAGGAAAAATCCGTCTTGGCGTTCCACAATCTCGCTTGCGACTTTCAGAATCGTCATGGCGCGTTGCTCCAACGCTTTGACCAGCCATGAAGCGTTATTGAGTTGGGTGGTCAGATATTCGCGTTCGCCCTTATCTTTGGTACGAGCAGAGACATCGGTATAATATTGTTGATTAACCAGAACGCGCGGCAAGGTGTCGGTATTCAGTTCAACGCGCCATCCGCCCCCGATATTTTTAGGCAGGGCTTTCATCAACACATCGGGAATAGCGGTTTGTGCAACTACATGGTCAAAGCGTGAGGAGGGGCGCGGGTTCAGGGTTCTGAGGAGTGCCGTCATCTCGCTCAATTCATCTTCGTCCACATTGCAGACTTTGGCGAGTTTTTTATAGTCATGTTGCGCGAGGAGCGGGAGATTTTGAAGAAGGACTTTAAAACTCTCCGTCAGTTCGCCCTGTTCTTCGAGTTGAAGCGCTAGACATTCTGCAAGGTCATGGGCGAAGACACCTGTCGGGTCAAATTTTTTCAAGCGGAGCAAGACGGACTCGATAGTGGTTTCCGAACAACCGATTTGTGTCGCCAGTGTGACCGCATCATCCCGCAAATATCCGGATTCGTCCAAGCGGTCGATCAATAAGGTGCCGATTGATTTCTCAAGCAAGGTATCGGCATCGATATGGAGTTGTTCGTTCAAATGTTCGCGCAGTGTTTTCTGGCGAACCAGTCTGTCTTCGAAATCAGGCAGGTCATCGGTGAAATTACTATTTCCGCCTGCACCGACATCGGCCATTTTATTGCCTGCATCAAAATCTTCGTGGGCGTCTTCATGTACCGTCTCGGGCGGGGAATCGTCATTGTCGCTTGATTGATCGGTGTCTTCGGTTGCCTCGGTCTCACCCGATTCAGATTCCGTTTCTTGTTTTTCAAGAAGGGGGTTTTGTACCATTTCTTCTTCGAGAAAGGCTTGCAGTTCAATATTATTCATTTGCAACAGCTTCACAGCTTGTTGCATCTGGGGTGTCATCACCAGATTCTGTTGCTGCTTGAAACTGAGCGTTTGGGTGAGTTTTTGGGACATGAAATTATTTTCGTTTATATTTTAATTGCTGATCGCGGTCTTTCCCACGTCCCGGTGTCATGTTTTTGACCGTGCGGTTGATGAAATCGACAACAAAAACAAATATCGCCAAACCAGTTGTCAGGAAAAAGGCAGGTATTTTGAGGACAGGGGTTAAAACCGTATTAAAAGTTTCCGGTGTCAATGTATCAATCACGAGTTGGAGTTCATCAGGGCAATAGGTTTTCGCGATCCAGCCAAGCGCCGCAAAAGCAAAGGGAAAACCATTTGCGTTTTGCCAGACATAAATATCGTGCGCCAAAGAACCAAGGGCTAAAAGGACGAAAATAAATAAGAAAAATTTTGCTGTGACGGACATGACTGTGTCTTTCTGAATCAAGAGGCAGGGTGTTACTACAGAGGATTATAACATATTCAAAGATATGGGCAAAGGGCTAAGCCGCGGGCGGGAGAGGGGAAAGTTTATAGAGGAAATCCCATGTATAAAGACCCGTTTGGTGCCCATCGTCAAAAATCAGGCGGACGGCATAATTGCCGACGGGTTCAATCCTAGTAATAGCTACATTTTCTTTGCCCGTGACCGTTATTTTCTGGGAGGGGTGATGTCCTTGGACTTCGGCGGACGGGCTTTCGGTGCGTAGAAGAGTGGCGGGGAGGGCGCGTGTTTCACCCGTATCAAAGGTCACATATAAAATACGTTCTGATTTTTTATAGGTAATATCGGTAGGCCATGGAGAAGGTTGGGATGTCATTATTTTTTGACCTCTTCCTCGGTCATCATGCGCGCTTCGCTGACCAACATGATGGGGATGCCGTCACGGATGGGGTAGGCGCGGCGACCGCTATCGCAAATTAATTCCTGTTTGGCGGCGTCATAGCGCAACGGCACTTTGGTCATCGGGTCAACTAAAACTTCGAGAAGGCGTGGGTCAGTTAAACCGTGGGACATGATCAGGACTCTTAATGTTGACGGGTATTGGTGTTTGATCCGGATTGTAACGCCATTTCCAGCAATTTGATAAATAAATCTGCACGGGCTTTGCAGCAAGAGGCTTCTAGCAATGCTTGTTTTTCAGAGGCGGGTAACGGGCAGACCATGGCAAGCGCCACAAACAGCCCTTCATCAGCCACTTCGTCCATTAATTCCCAATCCATGGACAGGCCTTGGGAATCAAAATATTGGCGCAATAAACTTTTTAAATAAGGTTTATCAACATCCAGACAGCCGACCTTGATCATGTCTTTTTCAAAATCTTTCCAGATGACATGGGATCTACGGTAAGACAATGTCGGTGTGATCGCGTCCAACCCCAGACGGAAGCGCCACATGCCGCGTAACGTAATGACATAGCGACCATCTTGCATTTCTTCGAAACGGACAATCCGTCCGACACATCCCATTTTAAAATCAGGCTGGATAATACCGATCAGGCGATTTGTTTTCAGGGCATCAGACACCATCGCCAGATAACGCGGCTCAAATATATTGAGCGGCAATTCACCGCGCGGTAACAATAAAGCACCCTCCAGAGGGAGAATCGGTAAGATCTCTGGCAAGTCTTCAAATTGTGGATCAAATGGATTGTATGGCATAACTCAGAAACTAGTGCGTTTGCTTTAAGAGAAAAGGACGCTGGAGAGTTTCTTGCGTCCGGCAACACTGGCGGGGTCGGCAAAGCCCCAGCCTTCGAAATATTTCAAAAGCAGTGTTTTGGCTTTGTCTTCTTGCCATGTGCGGTCGGCGCGGATGATGGAGATCAGCGCGTCCACAGCCTTATCTTTTTGCCCATGGGCAAAACAACTTTCGGCATAATCAAATTTAGCCTGAAGATCATTCGGGTCAAGGGTGATGCGGCGTTCAAGAGCCGCCAAATCGCCCGCATTCTGGGCATTTTTGGCGAGTTCCAGTGCGGTTTTTGCGGCGGCGAATTTGATATCGCCGGAAATTTGGGCGGGCGCGCCCGTGATCATATTTTCGGCCTGCTCAATCTCACCCGCCGCAATCATCACGCGGATCATGCCGAGATAGGCTTCGACTTGGAGAGCATCTTGGGACAAAATTGCTGCATATAAATTCTGGGCTGTACCCAACTCACCTGCATCCAATAGTAATGCGGCTTCTTTCAGTGAGGCAGGAATATCCAAAGCCTCGGGTTGATTTTGATTGTGCAGTGCCAGAAGTTGTTCGATCAGATGATCTATATCTTTTGGCGGACGCACACCCGCGAAACCTGTCACAGGTTGGCCTTTGTAAAGGGCAACCACCATCGGGACGGATTGCACGCGGAAGGCCTGCGCCAGTTCAGGGCTTTCATCAATATTGACTTTGGCCATGGCGATTTTGCCCTGACGTGCTCCGACGAGTTGTTCGAGGACTGGCATTAATTGTTTGCACGGCCCGCACCATGGCGCCCAGAATTCGATCAGGACTGGTTTTTCTAAAGACAGTTTTAAAACATCGACTTCGAAAGTCTCGGCTGTTGTGTCAAAAATAAATGCGCCTTCTGCTTTCGGGGCTGGTGAGGTGGGTGATTTTTTCGGGTTCATTCCGATCAGCATTTTATTCTCTTTATTTTCTGGTTACGCATCTGGTGCGGCTGGGCTTAAGTCTATGATCTGGGGTTTGATACCCTGTTTTTCAAGGATTGTCATTAATTCTGAAGGGGGCATACCAATGGTCATGGAATTATCCAGCGGGTGGAAATTGACCAGATCCGCCTCCATCATGCCTTTTTCCAGAATTAATTGAACTTTTTTGTCGGTATCGTTAAGGATGGACAAAGGCGTAACCGACCCCGGTTTAACCCCCAAATATGTCCAAAGTCGCTCAGGCGACCCGAAAGAAAAGCGTCCCGTCCCCAATAAATCGGATAATTTCTTTAAATCAATCATCGTGTCATGGCGCAGGGTCACCAGAAACATGGTCTCTTTCTTATCCCTCAAAAATAAATTGCGGGTATGGGTTCCCGGAATCTCCGCATCGATTTTATGCGACTCCTCCACCGTGAAAACGGGGGCGTGGGTGTAGAGTTGGTATGAAATCTGCAGATCTTTCATGAAATCCAACAGATTTTGTGCGTAAAAGCGCGGAAAAGTTTGCATTTCGATAACCTATTCAAGCTATAATAATTATGGAACAGGATAAAAACAAAATCAAAACTGCGTCAAATTTTATCTATTTTCAATAATTTGATAATAAACTTAATGTATGACATAATATATAGATTATTTCTGTTCTGAGGGAGAGTTTGAATATGGCGCAAAGATTTGCGATAGATGCGGTAAATGAGGTTCAGCCACTAGATGGCGGTGGAGCTTTTGCTAGCGGTAAGCTAAATGTGGCATCATTTGAGCCCGCTAAGATGGAGATGACAATGGCAAAACCAAGCCCTGCAATCGGTGGCCCAGGAGGTTTAGCATGAGTTTTTCATTAGGTGAGCTTCCCGATGGTGATTTGGCAATTGTAAGCGATATGGCGCTTCCTGCTGATATTAAACGCATTGAATATTACCGCGATCAACGCTTGTTTATGCTGGTTTATGACCTGCCTGACCATGAAGGCGATCTGATGCACTATGAACTCCGCGCTGATGTGGCTGAGAAAGTCCAACGCCGTAGCTCTTTAGTGGTCATTGAGCCTGATAAGGTGACTGGCAAAGCATCCGGATATTATGCCTCCCTGATACAGGTGGGGGAGCTTCATAACTTTAATCAATTGGGCGCGGCCTAAAAAATATTAGCTTTTGGGCTATTTTCCTGCTTGCAATTTTTAGACAGGGTGGTTATAAACCACCCTGTTAATCATTACAGGATGCGGGTGTAGCTCAGGGGTAGAGCGAAACCTTGCCAAGGTTTAGGCCGTGGGTTCGAAGCCCATCACCCGCTCCAATGATGACAATTTCTAAACATCAATATACATGCAAAAAACCCGCGCGTGAGCACGGGTTCTTCACATTTTGGGGAAATACTTTTTAAGCGGCGGCTTTGATCCTATCGGTGCTATTCAGGCTACAAATCTCGCGGGCTGTTGCTTCCTCTTCTTTCGTTGAGGTTTGAATGGTTACAAGGAAATTGCCGTTTTCAATTTCTTCGGCATACATGATGGCTTCATGTTCCGGGATGCCTGCACCAATTAAGCCGCCGACAATGCCGCCTGTGACCGCGCCAGCGCCAAGACCAGCCAATGTCGGGACGAGAGCGCCCGCCACAACAAGATTAAGCCCCGGGATGGTAATGGTTCCCGCCGCGAGCAACATGCCAGCAATTGCACCAGCCAAGCCGCCAATGCTGACGCCGGTTGAGACACCTTCGTCAACATCACTCGTGTCTTTGATTTCTTTGATATAATTATTGCGGGTGTCCTCTGACATCACCAGACTGATCTGGTCACGTGAAAACCCCGCATCTTCCAATTGGTCAAAGGCTTTATCTGCTGCGGAACGTTTTTTAAAGAGTGCTGAAACTGTGGCCATTTTATATCTCCTGATCATGTTGGTAATTGAAACCGACCAACGGGTGGGGAGAGGATTCGTTCCAGAGAAAACTACATCTGGTTTTTAAACCATGTGGTCTGCCTTTTGGCATAGTGCCGCGTTTCGTTTTTGGAGAGGATAATAGCCGTGTCCAAGTCCATTTCACCCCGCACATGGGATTGCAGGGGTTGAAAGCCCAAGGCATGGGTCAGGGCGCAATCGAAGGGAACTTTGCCCGCCATGATCAGATCATCAAAATGCCGCACTTCGTCCACCACACCGCTCGCGACCATGATGTCGAAACGCGTATTGCATCTGTCATAGAGTGTATCGCGGTCGGGTGAAATAATTTGTACCTGAAAATCATATTGGTCGGGGGCGCCCACGGGCGGGAAGCTCTGCCAATAGGACATGGGTTTTCCGGTGTGGGCAATGACTTCGTATGCACGCACCAAACGTCTGCGATTTTGCGGATCGATTTTTTCGCATAGCACAGGGTCGAGAGTTTTGAGTTGTTCAAAGAAGGCTTCGATTCCCAATTGATCCATCAGGTCTTCGGAGAGTATACGCACTTCGTTGGGGATTTCAGGAATGGGCGATAACCCCTCCATCAATGTTTTAATATAGAACCCCGTGCCGCCGACAATGATCGGGACTTTACCGTCTTCGGTGACGGTTTCCAGCGCGGCGAGAGCCATCTTGCGCCAGTCCATAGCGGTCAAGGTAATATCGGGCGGAGTGATGCCATAGAGAAGATGAGGCACAAGCGCCTTATCCGCAGCAGAGGGCTGCGCGGTCAGGGTGGGCAGACCGTTATAGAGTTGCAGGGAATCCGCATTGATAATCACCCCGCCGATCTTTTCTGCGAGGGTTAAAGCATGGGCCGACTTACCACTGGCAGTCGGCCCCGCAATGACGTTAACAGTTTTTTTGTTCATTATTCTTTTGGTTCAGCCTTTGTTTTATCGGTTTCAAGAGGGGTATCTTTTTGCTCATCTTTTGACCTTTCAGATGTTTTGAATTTCAGGGCAACGAAGCGTACATCTCCCTGACCTTGATTGTCCACCAACATCAGAACAGATGATTTGCCCTCGGCCTTCACCGCGTTGACGATTTTCTCGACAGAGGCGGCGTCTTTGACAGCTTCCTGATTCACCTCGACAATCACATCACCGACCGCCAAACCTTTTTGGGCGGCGTCAGATGCCATTTTGATCGAAGTTACAACAACACCATTCACATCTTCGGGAATATTATAGGTCTCACGAAGTAGTGGGGAGATATTGTTGATGGTGATATTCAGGTCTTTCAGTTCCAATCCTTTGGTTGGTTTGGTGTCCTTATCGCCTGAAGCTTTTTCGATCACGCCGTCTGTTTCGGCCTTTTCAAGTTCGCCGACTTTGACTTTTGTGGTGATGGTTTTGCCGTCACGGATTAAGGTCACATCGGCTTCTTTCCCAATCGGGGTTTCTGCAACAATGCGCGGCAATTGGCGCATGGCGTCAAGTTTCTGTCCGTTGAATTCGGTGATGACGTCACCTGCCTTGATATTGCCTTTCTCGGCTGGGCCGCCCGGCGTCACACTCGCCACCAAAGCACCGTGAACATCTTTAAGGCCAAGGCCGTCGGCAATTTCATCGGTCACGGTTTGGATTTTAACACCCAACCAACCACGACGGGTTTTGCCGAATTCAGCCAGTTGCATCACAACCGGTTTGGCAAGATTGGCAGGGATTGCAAATCCGATACCGACTGATCCGCCTGTCGGGGAATAAATCGCGGTATTAATTCCGATCACATCACCGTTGAGGTTAAACATCGGCCCACCGGAATTTCCGCGGTTGATAGAGGCGTCGGTTTGAATAAAATCATCATAGGGCCCCGCGCTGATATCCCGTTTGCGAGCCGAGATAATCCCTTGGGTCACTGTTCCGCCAAGGCCGAACGGATTCCCAATCGCCAAGACCCAGTCACCGACGCGCATTTTATCGCTGTCGCCGAAAGAGACTTCGACCAGTTTATGTTTTTTAGGATTTTTGACTTTAAGGACAGCCAGGTCGGTTTTTTCGTCACGGCCAACCAATTCCGCGTCCAGAATTGTATTATCGACCAAGGTAACACGAATTTCATCGGCATCTTTAATCACATGGTTATTGGTGACGACCAGACCTTTAGCGGCATCAACAATAAAGCCTGACCCCATGGCGGTGCTTGGGAGTTGTTCAACAGGGGCTTCGCCGTTTTGTCCGTTCATCTGGCCTTGTTGTCTTTGCATGAAGTCTTTGAAGAAATCCTCAAAAGGGGAGCCAGGGGGGAATTGTGGGATTTCCTGTAAATTCTCAGGCGCCACAGCGGCCTTCTGGGTTGAGGAAATATTGACAACCGCAGGGGATAATGTTTCAGCCAAGTCTGCAAAACTAAGCGGTGCGCCCGATGGCGGAACTACGACGCGTGGAGCGTCCTCCTTTTTATCAAAAAATCCGGCCTGCGCGGTATGGGGGAATGCAAATGGGGAGAGGAAAGTTGCTGTGCAGAGCGCCAAAGCGATTTTATTCATTGTAACCTCATAAAATTGAACTGTTTAGAAGATAGGGGTGGCGTTCACATCCGTCAATCACCAACCCGACCGCAAAATATAATTTTATGCGAAATATGACCGTAAAATCTCGGTATAGGTCGCTGTTAGGGTCTCGATGTCGGCAACGCTTGCGTGTTCATCCACCTTATGGATAGTCGCATTCAGCAAGCCATATTCAACAACGGGACAATCCTGTGCAATAAAACGGGCATCGGACGTTCCTCCCCCCGTGTCGGCGCGTGGTTTTGTATCAGAAATTTTCTGGACAGCATTGATGACAATATCGCGCCATGGGTGATTGGCGGTCAGGAAACTCTGGGCATTGCACCAGATCGTCATCTCATAATTCGGGTTCACGGCATCCAGAATGGAGCGCAGATGAGCCTCAAGCGTTGTCGCTGTCCAGCTATCATTAAAGCGGATATTGAACATGGCCTCCGCCCGTGCGGGGATGATATTCGGCGCTGGGTTGCCGACATCGACTGATGAAATCACGATATGGCTCGGCGGGAAATCGGCTGTGCCGTTGTCCAGTTTTTCATCAATGAGGCGCGATAATAACCGCACCAGATGGGGAATCGGGTTGTCGGATCGCTCGGGGTAGGCGCTGTGCCCTTGCACCCCCTTGACCATAATTTTTCCGTTTAATGATCCGCGCCGACCGACACGGATGATTTCGCCCATATGTTTGGTATTGCTCGGTTCGCCCACCAAGGCCACATCGGGCATTTGGTTTTGGGTGCGCATCCAGTCGATGACTTTGACAGACCCGTTGACTGATTTGGCTTCTTCATCGCCTGTCAGTAACAAACTGATCGATTCTTTAAAGTAGGGACGTTCATGGAGGAAGCGGGAAACCGCCGCCACAAAAGCACAATTTCCGCCCTTCATATCGGCAACGCCGCGCCCATAAAGAATACCGTTTTCAATCTCTGCGGCAAAGGGCGGGTGCGTCCAATCACTCTCGCGCCCCACAGGAACAACGTCCGTATGGCCCATATAACAGAGGTGGCGGCCTGATGTGCCGAGACGTGCGAAGATATTATCAATCGGGTCGTAACCCTCTTCCTCAAAGCGCAGGCGATGAATATCAAACCCCATCTTGGTAAGCGGTTGTGCCATGCCTTCCAGTGCGCCGTCATCATGCGGTGTGATGCTCTGGCAACGAACGGATTCTTGAGTAAGTAAAACGGGGTCTAAAATATCAGTCACGGAGAAGCTCGTTCAAAGATGTTTTGCTGCGGGTTTGGGCGTCCACGCGTTTGACGATCACGGCGCAGGACAGATTGGCGTATTGGCCGGATGGTATAGTCCCCGGTACAACCACGGAATATGCGGGAACGCGCCCCATGAAAACCTCACCCGTTGCACGGTCAATAATTTTGGTGGAGGCACCGAGGAAGACGCCCATGCTTAGGACTGCGCCTTCTTCGACAATCACGCCTTCGGCGACCTCTGATCTTGCGCCGATAAAGACATTGTCTTCGATAATCACGGGGGCGGCTTGTAACGGCTCTAAAACCCCGCCAATGCCAACGCCGCCAGAGATATGGCAGTTCTTCCCGATCTGGGCGCATGACCCGATGGTGACCCATGTATCGACCATGGTACCATCGCCGACATTTGCGCCGATATTGATAAAGCTGGGCATCAGGACAACATTTTGTCCGATATACGCCCCGCGTCTGATCACCGCACCCGGCACAGAACGGAATCCCGCCGCAATAAAATCTTCATCAACCCAATGGGTGGTTTTCAGGGGAACTTTGTCCCACCATAATTGTTCGCCCGAGTGGATTTTCTCGTTGCTGTTCATACGGAAGGACAGCAGGACTGCTTTCTTGATCCATTCATTCACTGTCCATTGACCATCAATTTTCTCGGCAACGCGGATCTGGCCTTTATTCAGAAGACCCAAAGTGTCTGCAACGGCGCAACGATCCTGCCCACGCGTTCCCGCAGTGATTTCAGTACGTTTTTCCCAGAGGGTTTCGACAGAGGATTTCAGTTTTTGGGTATCGGTCATGATGATTCCAGTGGTTATGGTTAATTTCTATAACTATTCACCCGAACTTGCGGGCGGGGACTTGTTCCAATCGAAAAGCCATATAGTATGACTGATATAATCTTTAATCCGAGGGACGCCACCTGTGAAGAGCCTATTTATCTGGACAACCGTATTTTTATTGATGACCGCAACATCTGCAGGGGCGGAACCCATTAAGGCCGTGGGCAAAACCTCTGTTCTGACTTATGATGTTTATGCGGGCGGTATTCATGCGATGAATGCGAAATTATCCGTTCATAAGGAAGCCACAAAATACAATGTGGCTTTAACCGCGGAAACCCAAGGGATGCTAAAAAAATTGGCAAATTGGTCCGGAAAATTCCAGTCGCAGGGCAATTTGTCAGGGGTAAAAACATTTCCGCTCAGTCATCAATCCGCCTCGGTCTGGAAGGGAAGCACCCAGTCCAAAACCTTTAAATATGACGGAAAAAGCCGTTTCAAATCCTATAAAATGACCGAAGACGGCGTGGACAAAACCCCTAAAGATGTTGATTTATCCTTGGCCAAGGGTACAACCGATATTCTCTCCGCCACGCTCCACCTCATGCTAACTATGCCAAAGGATAAGGTTTGTAAGGGGAATGATTTGGTATTCGATGGTGACCGCAATTACCGTTTGGTTTTTAAAGGCACGCAGATCGAAGATCTGGTCGCCACAAATTACAATATTTATAAAGGCGAAGCCGTATCCTGTTCGGTTGAAGTTGTTCCCGAAAAGGGCAAATGGCGCAAAAAACCGCGCGGTTGGCTGTCTATCCAAGAGCAGGGGCGCAATAAGGGATCGTTGCCAACGGTTTGGTTCGGGGCACTCAAAGGCCAGCCCGATGTCTATGTGCCCGTTAAAATCCGTATCAAGACCGATTACGGGACACTGTTTATGCATCTGACATCCGAGAAAGTCTCTTAAATTTCTTGCAATTCTCTGCAATATTGTGTGACTTGAGGCAATTCCAATTTAGGGCAAAATCATTTTGAATATGAGTAACTTAGCAAGAACGACCATGACCGATATTTCTTCCTCCCGCTCCCCCGTGCCTGCCAAAGATTTAGCCGTTGTGATTTTAGCAGCGGGCAAAGGCACGCGCATGAAATCGGCGATGTCAAAAGTGATGCATTCGATTGCGGGCGTGCCGATGATCAAACATATCATTGGAACTGCCGAACAATTAAATCCGAAGAAAATTATTGTTGTCCTTGCCCCGAACATGAATGATGTCGAGGCTGTTGTTGCGCCCCATGCAGTTGCCATTCAAAAAGAGCAACTGGGAACGGGCGATGCGCTGAAGGCCGCTGTTCAGACACTGGGTGATTTCAAAGGAAATATTCTGGTGCTCTACGGTGATGTGCCGCTTGTTTCTGCGCGCAGTTTGAATGGGTTGGTTGCCCATCATAATAGTGATGATTTCGGCGCAACTGTATTGGCGATGGTGCCGCCTAACCCAACGGGATATGGACGTATCTTTCAAAATCCTGACGGGACACTCGCCAGAATTGTTGAAGAAAAAGATGCAACCGAAGATGAAAAATTGGTACGGATGTCCAATAGTGGTTTGATGGTATTGGACGGTGATAATTTGGCCGATACACTTTTGAAATTACAAAACACAAATAATCAGGGTGAATATTATTTGGTTGATGTTCCAAAAATCATGGGTGAAGAAGGCCGTAAGTCAGGTGTCATTCGCGGTGATTATGCGGAACTGCGCGGCGTCAATAATCGCGCTCAACTCGCAGAGTTGGAGATGGCTTGGCAACATAACAAACGCATGGAAATGATGGATGCGGGCGTCACGTTGCTTGACCCGAATACAGTTTATTTTGCGCCTGATACAAAAATCGGCAATGACACGGTGATCGGCCAGAATGTTGTGTTTGGCGCTGGGGTCACGATTGATTCCGGTGTTGAAATCCGTGCCTTCTGTCATATCGAAGGCGCAACGATTAAATCCGGTGCGGTCATCGGCCCGTTCGCACGGTTGCGTCCGGGAAGTGATATTGGAGTTGATGCCAAGATCGGCAATTTTGTTGAAATTAAAAATTCCAAAATCGGTACGGGGGCAAAAGCCAATCATTTGGGTTATATCGGTGATGCTGAACTGGGCGCACATTCCAATTTCGGATGTGGCGCGATTACCGTCAATTATGATGGCAAGGTCAAATCAAAAACCATTATTGGTGAAAACGTGATGATCGGTTCAAACTCATCACTGATCGCCCCGATTAAGATTGCAGATGGTGCGTATGTGGCGGCAGGATCAACCCTGACCCACGATGTCGAGGCTGATGCCTTGGTCATCGCGCGCGCCAGACAAGAAGTTTTGCCGAACAAAGGCAAAAACAGATTAAAAAGAGATCATTAGGAGAATAGTCGATGTGCGGAATTGTTGGAATTGTATCGAATAAAAATGTTGTGCCGATGTTGGTGGAAGGCTTGCGTCGCCTTGAATATCGCGGGTATGACTCGGCGGGGGTTGCGACACTCGTGGACGGCAACATCACCCGTTGCCGCGCCGAAGGGAAGCTGATGAATTTAGAGGAGCGTTTAAAATCTTCGCCTCTCACTGGCACAATCGGGATTGGCCATACACGTTGGGCAACACATGGCCAGCCAACCGAAAATAATGCGCACCCGCATGCGACTGAGCGCGTGGCTGTCGTCCATAATGGCATCATTGAAAATTACGCGGAACTCAAGGAAGAATTATCCCAACATCAAGTAAGGTTCGAAACAGAAACAGATACCGAAGTCATCGCGCATTTGGCTGATTTTTATCTGACCCAAGGTGAAACACCTGAAATGGCCGCGCATAAAACCTTTGACCGTCTGCGTGGGGCTTATGCCGTTGTGTTATTGTTCAAAGGTGAAAACCATATGTTGGTGGCCGCCCGTCAGGGAACACCGCTGGCCATTGGTTATGGCGAGGGGGAAATGTTTATCGCGTCTGATTCCTATGCGCTATCCCCGCTGACCCGCAGAATCAGCTTCCTTGAAGATGGTGACCGTGTTGTGGTGACCAATGACAATGCACGGATCATGAATTCCAAACGCAAACCTGTTGAACGCGCGATCCGCATTACTGCGCAGTCTGGTAACACAACAGGCAAGGGCGAATATCGCCATTTTATGCTCAAAGAAATTTACGAACAACCTGCGGTGATTGCCGATACGCTCAATACTTTTGTCAATCCTGCGACAGGGCATATTTCATTGCCGAATGAAGTTCTGGAAGCCGCCCTGCGTGCACCGCGCATGACTTTGATTGCCTGCGGCACGGCTTACTATGCTTGTATGGTTGCGAAATTCTGGTTTGAAACAATTGCGCGTGTACCGTGCGAAGTGGATGTCGCATCCGAATTCCGTTATCGCGAAGCACCGCTCCCGAAAGATGGCATGGCGATTTTTGTGTCCCAATCGGGTGAAACGCTCGATACGCTCGAAGCCCTTCGTTACTGTAAACGTGAACGCCAGATGTGTTTGTCCATCGTCAACACGATTGAAAGCACGATTGAACGTGAATCCCATCTGTGCCTCCATACTTTGGCAGGCCCTGAAATTGGGGTGGCATCGACCAAGGCGTTTACAACACAATTGACGACCTTGGCCTGTCTCGCGGTGGCAATCGCGTCCGCCAAAGGTGTGATCAATGCCGCACAGGAAGCTGATTTTGCTTATGAGCTTCGTTCTCTGCCGAAATTAGCCGCATCCATTTTAAGTCACGACAAAGAAATTCAGGCGATTTCCACATCCTTTGCGGAATCACGCGATGCGCTCTATCTGGGGCGTGGCGGGCTTTATCCGTTGGCATTGGAAGGCGCGCTTAAATTAAAAGAATGTTCCTATATCCATGCCGAAGGTTATGCATCAGGTGAAATGAAACACGGCCCAATTGCGTTGATTGATGACAATATGCCGGTGGTTGTTTTGGCGCCGCACGATAAAATGTTTGAAAAAGCCGCATCGAACGTTCAAGAAACAGCAGCGCGTGGTGGCAAGGTTTTATTGATTAGTGATGCCGAAGGTGCCGCAAAACTGAAAGACGTTTGCAAATGGATTGTAACTCTGCCAGAGGTTCACCCATTGGTTGCGCCGATCCTTTATGCATTACCAGTTCAACTCTTGGCCTATCACACAGCCGTTGCCAAGGGTACGGATGTTGACCAACCGCGCAATCTTGCCAAGTCTGTAACGGTTGAATAGTCTTATTATTCAGAAACTGCTGTAACCGTTGGTGGTGATTGAATCATTTTCACCACTCGTTGCGGGAACGGGATTTCTATGCCTTTTTGGTCGAAAGCCATTTTCATGCGGCGGTTGAATTCGCGGCCAACCGCCCATTGTTTGATCGGCAGAGTTTTGATCCGCGCCTTAATCACCACCGCATTGTCGGCAAATCTATCAACGCCCACAATTTCAATCGGCTCCAGAATGAGTGTTTTAAATTCCGCGTCCGCGCGAAGATCTTGGTCGATTTCTTTGAGGGTGGCAATCACATCATCGGTATTATGTTTGTAATCCACACTCACATCCATGACATAGTAACTGAAATTCTTGGTCATGTTCTGAATGGTGGTGATTTGGCTGAACGGAATGGTATAAACAACACCTGCAAAGTCACGCAACTGGACTTTCCGCAGGGTGATTTGTTCGACAGACCCTGTGCATCCGCCCAAAGACACAACATCGCCCACGCGGATAATATCTTCTAAAACAATCGTAAACCCTGTGAGGAAATCTTTGACCATGGATTGTGCGCCAAACCCGACAGCCACACCAATGACCCCCGCGCCCGCAAGGAACGGTGCGACATTCAGCCCCATTTCCGACATAATCACCAATCCGAATAACAAGGCAAATACTGATAAAACAATATTGCGGATCAGGGGAAGTAATGTTTTCACGCGGGTTTGATTATTGTCGTCGGCCTGTTTTAAAATATAAGACAGGTAAACCCCAACCGCTTCCCAAATCAGGGCAGCGCAGATGGCAACCAACAAAACAGTAATGGATGAGGTCAGGAATGATTTCATGCTCGAGCTTTCGAAGATCGACACCACATGCTCAAGATCCCAGATTTTGGCGATGGTATAGGTCATGACGCCCACGATCAGAAATTTCAAAACTGTCTGGAAGACGCGGGTATAAAATGAAATGCGCGACAGGCGGATACCAATTTTCTCAGACAGATGTTCGATCCCCATAATCGCCCGCATGGCAATTTTACGAACGCCCAAGAATAAACCGATACCTAATAATAACGTGATCATCGTTCCGATGCTTTGGTGAACAAGGGAGGAGGAAATTGCGTTTTTATCCAGAAATTTTTCGTATTTTTTAACCGCAGTCGATATTTGTCCCCTAACCCCCAATTGTTCGGTCAAGGATGGAAGGATTTCATCTGCGGGCGCGGCCTCGTTCTTGGCCTGTTCATCCAATAAAAGTTTGAGATTATTTACAAGGTCTTTGCGGTCAGTATCGCTTTGCAGCGTATCAATCAGTTTTTGGATGTCTTCCTGTTTGACGCCTTCCTCTTTTTGAATGGACGGCAAAAACGGCCCCATCTGCGCGTTTGCGGTCAGAGGGGCAAAGGGAAGGAGGAGTGTCACGAACAAAGCAAGAATATATTTTTTCATGGCTTAATTATAGTCGCATAAATGGATGGGGCAACCCTGAAATCCATAAAAAATCTATAGACAGGGCGGTTTTTGCCCGATAAATCTGGTGGATGACAAACAAAATCTCTCTGATCTGTGCGATGGCACGCAACCATGTGATTGGCATCAAGAATGACTTGCCATGGCATATCCCACAGGATTTAGAACATTTTAAAAATCTGACTAAAGGCAAACCGATTATTATGGGTCGGTTGACATACGACTCTATTCTGGCACGCCGCAATGGCAAACCGTTGCCGCATCGTCAGCATTATATTGTCTCACGCCGTGATTTAGGTGTTTTGCCGGACGGGGTCAAAAGCTTCACCGAATTACAACAAGCCATTGATCAGGCCAAGGCCGACCACCCTGAGAGTGAAATCATGATTATCGGTGGCGCGAGTATCTATGAACAATCTGTCCCCTTGGTCGATAGAATGTATTTAACGATCATCGATAAAGATATTGAAGGCGATGCCTTTTTTCCGCAGTGGATAAACTCTGACTGGGTGGAAACTGAATTAGAGGTTTTTAGTGAGCCTGTAAGTTTTAAATTTATGACGCTTGATCGGGCGGAAAAATAGAAAAGATGGAGCCAAATCGGCTCCATCTTTCACACCATTATTTCTAGAAGTGATACCCAACGCCAAGGCGAAGATTATTTTCTTCTGGGTTAATGCCATTCTTTGCATCATACCAAACGTGCGAATAATCAAGACGGACGCCAACATTGCCGTAGGCAATAACCTCTGTTCCGACACCTAATTCGAACCCGTTATGCCAGTCCGTGTTCGACACACCCGCAACCGAGTTTTCAAATTCAGCGCGGCGATAGCCTAAGATTCCGTATGGTTTCAGACCCATTGTATAGTCCTGAACAAAGGAAAGCCCCGGACGGAAACTAACGCCCCAGTCATTCTTTTTCTGATAATCAACGCCGCCCGATGTATCATCGGCATCTGACCATCCATAGAAACCTTCGAGTGATCCGTTAATCCCCATCCCTATAGTATGATCGAGGAGTGTATCAAGGGAATAACCAGCAAACACACCATAATCAGCCCCGTCAATATTGGCATCTGCATTGTTGGTGATATCAGCATTTGTCCAGCCATATCCACCATACGCACCGACATAGGCACCAGATAACGGACTGATCTTTCCCTCATCCTTTGCTGTCGGGTAATGGTTGTTTATTCCATGATTAGGATAATGGTCGTTATAGCTATCAGCATGCGCCGCAACCGACATGGTCAGCAAAGCAGCAGTGGTCAGAAGTGTTTTTTTCATCATCATTCTCCAAGGTAAGTATTAAAACCGTTTGTGGCAGCAGGACGGTACGCACCATAAACCGCGCATAAGGGGAGGAGTTCCAGACCGCAAAACGGTTTTTTCGGAAGGTGATAAAGATGTCACAGGTTGAAAATTATATAGATGTAAGAAAAAAATTCGCTAAAAGCCTATCAGCTTTAAGTTTTCCTAGCCATCTCCCAGAAAGAGAATGAGAATGGCATAAGCAAGTTCTTAGAAAGATAAAGATCTACGTCAACCATGATTGCACAGCCTCAATAGAAGGAATGCCGCCCGAATGAACAATCTTCCCATCAATTTTAACGGCAGGAGTCGTCATGATACCATTCTGGATGATTTCTATCTCATCGGTAATTTTATGAATGGTCACGGGGACGCCCAGTTCTACAGCTTCACGCTCTATTCGGTGAATGGTCGATTCACAACGAGAACACCCTTTACCAAAAACAGTAATCTCCATAACTATCCTCCAAAAATAAAATTGAACAAATACCCGATGCCAACAAAGGCAACAAAAAGAAACCCTACAAAGAATAACAACATCTGGGGCTTAAGAACTTTGCGCAAAATTAAAAGTTCAGGAAGCGAAATCGCGACAATGCTCATGATAAAGGCTAGAATAGTTCCGACAGGAACGCCCTTATTCATCAAAACCTCTGCAACCGGTATAATGCCTGTGGCATTTGAATAGAGCGGAATCCCAATTAAAACAGCCAATGGCACAGCAAAAATATTATCCGCTCCCGCATGTTCTAAAAACCATTCGCGTGGAACATAGCCATGAAGGCCTGCGCCCAGACCAACTCCGATTAAAACATAAATCCATACACGCTTGATAATATCGATGGCTTCGCCACGCGCAAATTTTTCACGCCATGCCCAACCTTCTGCCTCCTCTGCTGTTGCAGGGGTGGGCATTTTGATTTGCCAAACATAGGGCTCTACCCATTTATCCAACTTAAAGAAATCAATCACAAATCCGCCAACAATACCAAGAACTAGTCCGGTGCCAACGTAAGTGATTGTGAATTTTAAGCCTAATGCATTTCCCAAGAGGACAACGGCGACTTCATTCACCAAGGGCGATGTAATCAGAAAGGCCATCGTCACACCAAGGGGAATACCTGCCGACAAAAAGGCGATAAACAAGGGGACAGATGAACATGAGCAAAACGGGGTTATTGCCCCTAGTAAAGCTGCTAAAACATAACCAGTTAAGCGTGATTTCCCCGTCAACCACAGGCGAACTTTTTCAGGCGACACATAAGACCGTGCAAATCCGATGATATAAATCATTAAGGCCAGAAGAAAGAAAATCTTAGTTGTATCTTCGATAAAAAAATGAACAGCATCAGCCAGCTTGGTCGTCTTTTCCAGACCCATAATACTATAGGTCATCCAATCGGCAAGGCGGGTGAACAGTTCAAACATCAACAACAGCCGCCCTTCGGTGAACAGCATGATGTGGTGGTTTTGGGAAGTTTGTCTGCGGGTATGCCGCACGCATCCTGCGCTAGACACGCGGTTTGCTTAGGTGTCAAAATAAAATCTTTTCCGTCAAACTCAAGGCCGAATTTACCGATGGTTGATTGTTGATATTCAACCTCAACAGGCAAGTCATCTTCGCCTAATATTTTTTTGGACAGATCCAGAATGTGCAGAAATTTTTGGGGCGCTAATCTATGGTCGTAATCGCGGGCTTCCCAGAGTTGGAAGTTCGCTACTGTCTCATTCCTCTGGACACCGCCGCAATCAATAAAATGTTTGGTAATGCGCCCAACTTCGGTCACATGAAAATGAACAGGAACGTATGATCCGTCAGGTAATTTGAAATTCAGGGCGGTCATATCAACCAAGGCTTTTTGAACTTCTGATATTTTCATGATTATTTCACTTTCTTGGGCTGATTCTTTTGGATCGGTAACTTTCACTATAGTATATAGATGAATGTGGGTTTGAGGGAAGTCATGGTGCCGCTGAAGGGATTTGAACCCCCGACCCACGCATTACGAATGCGTTGCTCTACCCCTGAGCTACAGCGGCTATAAATTTACTAAATTCTACATATTATTATTCAAAGTATATTGCAAGATGGTCTGATTTCGTGTAATTTCTTTCCATAAATTAAAAAAAGAGGGCTGAAATGACATTTGACTATAATGATTACGGAAATTTTTATCTTGGTGCTGAAGCCTCTGTACCGCTCGTAGTTGATGAAAATGGACAATTTTCTTTGATCGAGCCTGCTAATATTCAAACATCTGTTTTGAAAGAAGCAGTTATCAGTGCTTTTGAGCCTTATAAATTAGAGCGTTTGGGTGATAGCCATTTTTCTACACCTGAGGATTTTGTACCTAAAACAGCCAGAGCCAGAATGGACGAAACTTTGCCTCCAAACTTTAATCCACACACAACAATCTGGGGTTTGAATAATAAATAGCCCAAAACACCGTAAACCCCGCAAAGGGGTTTTCTTTTGTCCGATAAAGAGGCTTGCATAAATACGGGGGGCTTGCTACAAAGCTCACGGAAGATTGGCGCGGGCGGGATTGTCGCCAACCCGGTCAGGGCCGAAAGGCAGCAGCCGCAACGAATTTTTTCTGGGTCGTGTCCAGTCTTCCACTCTTCATTTCCTCCCCCATATTTCTTATCTGATATTTACCGTTTCTGGCTTGCCCCTATCCGATTCCATCTTTAAGGTTCTGGGTATGTCTATAGAAACCGAAAATACTGTTCCGTACCGCGTCCTTGCGCGGAAATATCGCCCCCAGAATTTTGATCAATTGATTGGTCAGGATACGCTCGTTCGTACGCTTAAGAACGCCATCGACTCTGGTCGTGTGGCACATGCTTTTATGCTGACGGGGGTTCGTGGCGTAGGGAAAACGACCACGGCGCGGATTATTGCCAAGGCTTTGAACTACACTGGGCCTGATGGGACATCTGGCCCCACCACCGGCCCCACCGATGATTGCGATACCTGTCGCGCCATTGCCGAAGACCGCCACCCAGATGTGATGGAGATGGACGCCGCGTCGCGCACGGGGGTTGATGATATTCGTGAAATTTTGGACGGTGTGCGCTATGCCCCGAGTTCCGCGCGTTATAAAGTCTATATCATCGATGAAGTGCATATGCTCTCGAAAAATGCCTTTAATGCGCTCCTCAAAACTTTGGAAGAGCCGCCGCCGCATGTGAAATTTATTTTTGCGACAACTGAAATCCGCAAAGTTCCCGTGACGGTATTGTCACGTTGCCAACGATTTGATTTGCGCCGCGTTGATCCTGAAACACTCACCAAACATTACGCCAATGTGTGCGCCAAAGAAAATGTCACCGCCGAAGACGAAGCGATTGCGATGATTGCGCGCGCGGCGGACGGGTCTGTCCGTGACGGTTTGAGTATCCTTGACCAAGCCATGGCTTTGGCACAGGGAGCGATTACAACCGAGCAAGTGCGCGGGATGTTGGGGTTAGCCGACCGCGGGCAATTGCTGGACTTGATGGAGCATGTGCTGGCGGGGCGTGTTGATGCCTGTATGGACACGGCCGCAAATTTATATCGCGTGGGGGCTGACCCTGAAACGATCCTCAATGACCTCCTCGACATCACGCATTTGATGAGCAAATTCCAAGCGATTAAATCTCCGCCCGCAACGGTTGAGCCGAACATGGCAACCGCAGAGCGCACCCGTGCGGCGGATATTGCGGGCAAGGCGGGTATTCCTGCGCTCAACCGCATGTGGCAAATTCTGCTTAAAGGAATTGGCGAATTACAATATGCGCCGAACCCCCAAGCTGCTGCGGAAATGGTTCTCATTCGGTTGTGTTACGCGTCAGAACTCCCTGACCCTGCGACAATTTTAAAACAACTGAAAGACGGAACGATTGTGTCATCCGGAGGTGGCGCACGCGCATCATCTGCGCCATCTTCGGGTGGAAGTGTTGCGAGTTTTTCTGGCGGCAATACATCCGCCGTGACTATGCCTGCGGCGTCTGTTCCGCAATCTGCGCCTGTTGCTAATGCTAACCTCACAACCCTTTCTGAAATTGTCGGGTTGTTGGAACAAAACGGCGCAATGGTTCTGGCGTCGCAAGTGGTGAATGCGGTCGAACTCGTCAAACTGGAACCCCAACGATTGGAATTTCATCCGACGGATGGGGCTGACGGAAAATTGGCTTTTGATCTCGGCAAAAAATTGACGGAGCTGACAGGCGCGCGGTGGATGGTCACCGTATCTGCAAAATCAGGCCAGAAAACATTGGCCGCACAACATCGCGATGCAATCGAAAACGAACGCAACGCCGTGATGTCCGACCCTGTGATTGCGCGTATCCTCAACGCCTTCCCCGGTACACAAATTTTATCCATTACAGACAAGGAAAATTAAAATGTTCAATATTCAACAAATGATGCAAAAAGCCAAAGTCATGCAAGAAAAAATGGCTGTGTTACAGGCAGAACTGGCCGATGTCGAAGTATCGGGCAGTGCGGGCGGTGGATTGGTTCGCGTGGTGATGACCTGTAAAGGCGCGCTTCGTAACATTACAATTGATCCTTCATTGATCGTTGCGTCCGAGAAAGAAATGCTCGAAGACATGATCAAAGCCGCGTGTAACGACGCCCGCGCCCAAGCCGACAAACGCATGGCCGATGAAACCCAGAAAGCCATGGCCGATATGGGGTTGCCTCCGGGGATGTTGGGTGGTGGCGGGTTGCCATTCTAGGAAAGATCGTTTCATGAAAATCATGACGTGGAATATCAATTCAGTGCGGTTGCGCGCTGAATTGGTTTTAAAGGCGGCGGATCTTTTGAAGGCAGATGTGATTTGTCTTCAGGAAACAAAAACACCCGATGAATTTTTCCCGCATGATGTGTTTGATGCGGCGGGGTTTAAATATCGCCATATTAACGGCATGAAATCTTATAACGGCGTGGCGATCTTATCGCGTGTGCCCTTTACGGACACGGGTATACATTCCCGCGTGGGGCGGGAGGATTGCCGTCATATTGCGGTGACATTCCCTGCGTTCGAACTCCATAATTTATATATCCCTGCGGGCGGCGATATTCCCGACCGTGACCAGAATGAAAAATTCGGTCATAAGCTGGATTTCGTGGATGAACTGACGGGCTATTTCAAACAATCCTATAAGTCCACACAGCCCGTCATGGTGGTGGGTGATTTTAACATCGCACCATTTGAACATGATGTGTGGTCGCATAAACAATTGCTGGATGTTGTATCGCATACCCCGATCGAAGTTGAAAAACTGACGGCATTTCGCAACGGGTTAAACTGGAATGATGTGGCACGCCAATTTGTTCCGATGAGCGAGAAATCATACACATGGTGGTCATACAGAAACCGCGATTGGAAAGCATCCAACCGCGGCAGAAGACTAGATCATATCTGGGTCACACCACCACTCACACCCGCCCTTCAATCCTACACCACTTTGCCAGAGGCAAGAGATTGGGATAAAACAAGCGACCATATTCCGGTGATGGTCGAATTATCCATTACCTCGTAATGCGAATTCAGGATCATTTTTAGCAGGTTCTGGTTTGCGCATAACCGTACCGTTGACGACAGTATAACCAACGCTTGGTTCTTGCGGCGTAGCTATATTAACTGCTGTAACAGGCGATACGGCGGATGTTTTTGGATCAACCGATACCATTTGAATGGTTTGTGCTTTTGCCGCATTCGCCGCGTCCTGTGCGGTATAGGTTGAGAAAGCCAATGTCTGATTTAAGCCAGCCTCTCTTGCTCTCTTGTTGGTGACCTCTTCGTATTTTTTAAATTCAGCTTCACTGACTCTAATTGTTGCAAGTTCATCAGAGACACCGTTCGCATTAATTTTGGTGACAAAACGGCCATAAACATTTCCATCTTTATCTTGCTTTGCTTCCAGCTGCCCCACAGACGGCATAACACTATGTTGTTTTCCGTCTATATCCGTGATGGTGTATGCCCCGTTCATAACTGTCTTCATGACAGGCTTTCCGTCTTGGCTGACGGCAGGTTTCCCATCTTTGTCTTTGACTTGTTCGTCATGGAAGAATTTTCCATCAGCCCCTTTTTGAGAAAGGGCGGTCATGGTAAGCGGACTATAACGCGCTTGGGCGGCGGCGGCATCTCTGTTTGCGTTTATGGCATCCAAATTGACCATCACAGTTGGAAGGAATGAACCATTCCCACCGCTTTTCATGGATATAACCTGTTTGTCTCCTGTAAAACCAGAGATCCAACTTTTAATCTGTGAAAAGATTGCATTGAACCAGCCAGAAATTTTACTGCCAAAACCTTCGCCGAATATGTTGTTCAGGATTTTTCCAAAGCCGCCCATGCTCGATCCCATGTTCATTTTTTGGGATAGGTCTTTGACATACTTATCGTCAGCCAGCTTTTCAGGGTTTTCCATGACAGATGTCATGGTCGGACGCGCCATATCCACCATCGCTTTATCCATAGGCTCTTTATTTTTGGCCGCTTTTGCAAGTTGACGCACGAATTCGGGGTTGTTTTGGAAGTTGGTGGTGATTTGAGCCAATAAAGCCGGATCTGTCTCAACACGTTTTTTGAAACCATCAGAGGTAGCAGAATTCACTCCGAACTTAGAAGAAGCCTGATCAGCCATTCCTTTTAAGATGAGTTTTACATCGCTTTTTGTAAGGCCGCTTTTAATATCTTTATCGGATGCGCCTGCAAGTGCGGTTAGAACCTGATCTGTCGGGTCTTGAGCGGGCGCCGCTGTAGCCGGAGCATTCGCAGCTTGCGCTGGAGGTGTTGCCGCCTCTGGAGTGGCTGGCGCAACAACTGCTGCTGGGGTGGCGGCTGTAGATGTTCTAACGGCTGCCTTTTTTGTAGAAGGAGTGGGGGTGGGCGCCGCGGAGGCTGGCGCAGCAGCGCCAGAGGATGCCGCAATAACAGGCTCAGCCAAAAGTGCTGCTATTTCTACTTTTCCAGCTGCATAATCATCAATTTTCGCACCAATCGTGTCTGGACGCTCGCGCAATTGTTTAATCATTTGCGGACCATTTTTTCCACTTAAATCTTTGGAAAGTTTATCAATAATGCCTGTTCCTGACTTTTTGGCGTCATCGGGATCAAAATTTATCTTTGCACCATCGGCGAGTACTTGCATTCCGATTTTTTTCAGGACTGCATCATACTTTTTTGTGCTAGCAAAGTCTTTTTCAAAACCTGAAAACATCTCTTTTAATTTTGGGTTTGATTCAATCTCGGCATTGAAATAAGAAACCTGTTCACCATTGGTGAACCCCATTTTTTTGAGAACGGCTACCTGTGCGTCTGAAATAGGCGCTTGTTTGGTGGCAAGCCTTTTGGTGTTTTCAACAGATACTGCCTGCTCTACAGTTAAATTTCGATCTAACATACCCATATTCTTATTCCTCCATTACACCATTTCTATTCTAATATTCTTATATCCCAATATTCCGCACCATCAGTTTGGCGGGGTAGATTGAGGCTATTTTTTCGTTGTTGTCTTTTAGTTCGATCATCATAATTTCATTCGCCATCCTTAGGTATTTCCTAAAGGGGGCGTGGACTTTCATGCCCAGTTCCATGGTATTTCCTGACCATGAAACAAAGGTTAACAGGGACAAATCCATGTCATATTCAGCCCATTGAATGGCCTCGGGGATGGGTTTGGTATAAATGACCATGGCTTGCCCATCTTCGTTGACCAATAATTCACATTCGCACAGGCTGGCCATCGGGGCTAAAACGGCGGCATCTTTCGGGATGACATATTTCTGATCGGTGGCCGTGACAGGTTTTGCCAGCACATCAATATCGTCGTCATAGGTTTTCATAGATACACCCATTTTTAGCAGTCACTGCCCCTTTGTATAATAGTTAGACCATTATATCTGAAAAACGATGGAATCTCAAATAAACTTGGTCGAAATATAGAAAATAACCATCTAAATCAGGTAATAAGCCAATAAAACGCATCCGAACAGGATGCGGTAGATGGCAAAAGGAATAAAGCTGTGCTTACCGACATAGCCTACAAAAAGTTTAACAGCAATCAGCCCTGCTATAAACGACATCACAAACCCGATCGCAATTACCCAAATTTCATTCAGGGTCAGGGTATCGTAATGTTTGTAAATATTGAGTGCAGTGGCCGCAACCATCACAGGCATTGCCAAAAAGAAAGAAAATTCAGTTGCAACTTTGCGATCCAGTTTCAGCAATAAACCGCCCATAATCGTTGCGCCCGAACGGGATGTTCCCGGAATAATGGCTATGGCTTGGGCACATCCGACCAAAAATGCCTGTTTCAGGGTCATATTATCAATTGTTTCCGTCACAGGGGCGGGTTTGAATTTCTCAATCAACCATATGGCGATACCACCTATTACCAACATGGTTGCGACAACAATCGGATTATCTAATAACAGTTCTTCAATCGCATCATGAAACAAAAGACCGATCACAGCTGCGGGCAGGAAGCCAATGAAAATGCGTAAAACAAATAATTGCTGTTTTCTTTCATTGAGGTGAAAGGCAACGTCAAATAGGCGTTGGCGGTATAGCCAGCACACCGCGAGAATAGCCCCCAATTGGATGACAATTGTAAACATGATCTTTGATTCAAGCGAAAACTCCAAAGCGTCCTGTGCAAGAATTAAGTGCCCCGTTGACGAGATAGGGAGAAATTCTGTCGCACCCTCAATAAGGCCGAGGATGAACGCGTGAATATAGGTGATAAAAGGCATGGATAATTTTCTTTATTATTGAGCGGTTGGTTGGGAGGTTGCGACCGGCATAGTTACGGGCGTTAGGTGCGCGGTAATATCAAATTTGACGGTGACATCGTTGGAGATCATCGCGCCATTCGGGTCAACCATCGCGCCCATACCGTAATCAAGGCGTTTCAGGGCAAGGGTGCCGAAAGCGCGTGTATTGTTGCCATCTGCTTTTAAGGTGAACGGCAAGGTAACATCACGGGTAACGCCCAGGATGGTCAGTTTTCCTTTGGCTTCATAGTTCTCAAGTCCTGTTTTATCTAGGCCTATGCTGGCGATCGAGACGCTTTCGAATGTTGCAGATGGGAAGGCCGATATATTGAACCAATCTTTGCTGGGAAGGCTTGAATCATTGGATTTGTCGCCAGTTTCAGCGGAACCGGTTTCAACCTGAACCTTGATATGGGAGGTCGTCAGGTCGGCTTTATCGAATTCAATCGTCGGGGTAAATTTTTTAAATTCTCCGGTGATGGGATTATCGCCTTGTTTCACTTCGAATGTCAGGTGGCTGGCAGTCGGGTCGATAGTCCACATCGGCGCCGCAAAACTCGCGCCCGATAAAACGGTCAGAATTCCAAAGGTGGATATCAAAGAAAATGTTTTTTTCATGCTGTTCTCTATCCTATTTTATTTGTTTCAAGAACGGGAGCATGTGGGTTAAGACATTATCCTTATTGATAAAATGATGTTTAAGGGCTGCACCGATATGAAGGGCAAGTAAGGCGATGGTCAGATTGGCTAAAACTTCATGCATTTCGGCAAAATCATGTGATAACGCTTTGCTGACCGTCAACGGCAAGCGCGGCCATTCGAAAAGGCCGAACCACATTGTTGGAATTGTTAAAGTGGACGCAGACACAAGCGCCCAACCTGTCATCGGGATGCCGATCATCATAATATAGAAAGCGTAATGGGTCAGTTTCGATGCCCAGATTTCCCAAGGCTTCATGCCTTCGGGAAGGGCAGGGGGTTTGTGAGTGAGACGCCAGAACAAGCGCACAAAACTTAACACAAGAATAGTCAGCCCCAGAGATTTGTGGAATTGATAAACCTGAAATTTATAATCAATGGGTATAGAGTCAAGCAATAGACCCATAATCAACATGATGACAATGGCAACCCCGATGATCCAATGAAGGGCAATGGCAACTTTTGTATATTTATCAGTTGAATTTTCTATCATCACAAATCCTTATCAAAAACTTAAATAACACTACACCTTTAAATCTTACTAGTCGATATGGAGCTTTTGAGATAGTCTGGCAAGTATGAGAACGCTTTATCATCTTTGGCTTCACCCTTTTTCGCGCAAGGTTCGTATGGTCTTGGGTGAAAAGGGTCTTGAATATGATGCCCGTGTTGAAAAAACATGGGAAAGGCGTACCGAATTTCTGATGTTAAACCCCGCGGGCGATGTTCCCGTTTTGGTGGAACCCGATGGCACGAATTTATCAAACAGCAATGTGATTTGTGAATATCTGGAAGAGGTTTACACGGGGGTTGACCTGCTGGGGCATGACCCTGTTCAACGCGCCGAAACGCGCCGTTTGGTCAGTTGGTTTGATATTAAATTCAACCGCGAGGTGACCGATAACCTGTTTGGCGAGAAAATGATGAAACGCTTTATGCATATGGGTGAGCCGCATGGCCCGTCGGTGCGTGCGGGTCATGCCAATATTCATTATCATCTGGATTATATCGGATATCTTACGGAAAAGCGTAATTGGTTGGCGGGGGATAACCTTTCCCTCGCTGATATTGCAGCGGCGGCGCATCTCTCGACTGTTGATTATATCGGCGATGTTCCTTGGGAAGACCATCCTGGGGCGCGTGACTGGTATGCGCGAATTAAATCCCGCCCCAGTTTCCGCGATATTCTGGGGGAACGCATCCCCGGATTTGCCCCTTCAAGACACTACGAAAATGTAGATTTTTAAACAATTTCCGAGTAGATTGATTTTCCACATTAGAAAGTAGAAACTTCAACACATGACTAGTCAGAATAAACTCTTTTGCTTTGGGTATGGATATACCTGTACTTTTTTAGGCGAAGCCCTGAAGGCGACTGGGCAGGACTGGAAACTCGCTGGGACGACCAGAAATATGAACAAACGGTCTCTGCTAAGGGCTGAAGGCATTGAAGCCCATATCTTTGATAAAGACAAACCACTGGCTGACCCGAATTTATGGCTGCGTGATACCACACATTTACTGATTTCTACCCCGCCGGATCATGAGGGGGATTATACTTTTGAAATTCATGCCGATGATATTTTGCGCCTGATGCCCAATATCAAATGGGTCGGGTATTTATCGACAACTGGTGTTTATGGCGACCGTGACGGGGCATGGGTGGATGAAACATCCGAAATGCGCCCATCCTCCATTCGCGGCACACGCCGTTTATTGGCGGAAGAACAATGGATATCTTTATTCAAGGATGCAAAACTCCCCGTTCATATTTTCAGGTTGGCGGGTATTTACGGTCCGGGGCGTTCCGCGATTGATTCCGTTCGTGTGGGAATTGCACGCCGTATTATGAAGGCAGGGCATGCGTTCTGTCGCATTCATGTTGAAGATTTGGTGACGACCCTTATGGCCTCGATGAACAACCCTCATCCAGGCCAAGTTTATAATCTGGCCGATGATGAAGCTGCGCCAAGTCACGAAGTCATTGCCTATGCTGCACGTCTGTTGGGGCGTGACCCGCCACCTTTGGTCAGGTTCGAAGATGCGAATTTGGCACCGATTACCCTCAGTTTCTATTCCGACAATAAACGCGTGAGCAACGCCAAGATTAAAAAAGATCTGGGCGTCCAACTGAAATACCCGAATTACAGGTTGGGATTAGAGGCCTGTTTGGCTCTTGAAAAATCCTACGCTGACAAAGGCGAACAACCGCCATGGTCAGTGCAGGTAGGGCCTGAATTTCATGGAAATATTACGTCTTAACCGCAGCAATAAAATCACGCACTTTTTGAGCGTCTTTGACCCCGCGGGAACTTTCCACACCGCTGGAGACATCAACCGCATCCGGACTTAAAATGCTCAAAGCATCCGCAACATTCTCAGGGGTCAGGCCGCCTGATAACATCCATGGTTTGGCAAAATTCTTATCCTTCAAAATCGCCCAGTCAAAGGCTACGCCGTTGCCACCCGCAATATTGGATGATGCGGGTGCTTTGGCATCAAACAATATCCAGTCAATGACGGGGATATAGGCCGCAACCTGATCGAGATCATTTGCGGCAGAGATTGCGAAGGCCTTGATAACCGGAATGTTGAATCGGGATTTGATGGCCTGCACACGGGCGGGGCTTTCATTACCATGCAATTGAATAAAATCCAGTGAAACTGCACCCAAAATATGTCCCAAATCTTCATCGCTCGGGTCGACAAATAACCCGACACTGCGTAGTCCCGTCGGGAGTTGTCGTGAGAGCAGACGTGCTTGTTCCGGATGGATATAACGGGGCGATTGCGGCACGAACACAAACCCCGCAAAACGAGCGCCTGCGCTCGCCGCAACGGAGAGTATCTCTGGAGTTTTGATGCCGCATATTTTGATACTGGTCATGATTATTTTTTAGAAGCATTTCAAGAAGTTGCAAGAGGTAAAACGATTCTTCGTCAAAAAAGTGATAAGATCTTGCAGCATAACACAACTTATACGCAGCAAAATTTACGCAGTGCCGCAACGATTTATCCTCTGTAAGTTAGCGTTTCTGGGGGTTACATGATATACTTAAATTATGAAGACATTAACGCGCTACCTTGCCAGAAAGGCTCATCGGGTCGCGTTAGGTTTGGGGATCTGCATTTTGGCATCAGGATTAAGTGGCTGTGCCAGCAACTCCCAAACCCCAAGGACACCGATTGAACGCCTTGACTTTAATAACTCATCGCCCGCATCAGCAGGTGGTGTCCAGCAAGGTCTGACCATTGCGGACTATGATCCAACCTATAAAGATAACCCTGCAAAATTAGGTTTGTCCGAAGATCAGTCAAAAGCATTGGGGTGCAGTCTGGGTGACCGGTTCGACCGTGGGGCAACAATCGCGTATAATTTTGATGATAATCAAACACAGGTGGCACTTAACCTAAGCATCGCAGGCCCAAAATTCAGCGACCCGACACGGCTGGAATTCAACAGTGTGCTGCTCAGGTATACTCATAAATTCAGCAAACCGCCACCAAGTAAACGCGAAAAATGCCGCTTCCAATCCAGCTTCCAAGGCCTTGTAGGTTCCGCCTATAACGAATTCTTTGTCCGCAATAGCTATACGGTGTGGAAAGAATTGCGTCATAAACTCAATCTAAAATAAATCCCCGCCACGTTGGAGGACATGACGGGGATTAGGATTAAAAGGTAAAGTCTGCTGTTTACCCGTTAAAATCGTTGTTTAAAGTCGGGTGCGTACCCATGCCCATTGACAAGGCTGGTGATTGAACCAAGCCGTGCCCTGCTCTCTCAAAGCTTTGTTTGAAAACTGAAACGGGTTGTGTGCAGGATGCACAAACATCAACCAAAATATCTTTTAAACTAGCCATTAAATCCCTCCATGGTCAGGATTGCGTTTTCGCGGGAAACCCCTTGCCCTGATTGTGTATAAAATACAACTTCAGTGCGTGGGTCATCTTCCGGTCTTGGCTTAACATGAAACAACATGCGGGAGCGTGTTTGTTCCCCTAAAGCCACTAAATCTTTTTCACCGTTCAGGCGCATGACCAGATTGATCACTTTGCGTTCTGAAAGATGTAAATCTTCATTATCATCCAGCACGGTATAATCGCCGACGGGGGTGACTTCGCCGTTTTGTCCCTTACGGCAGATCAGGAAAGAGCGTGCCAACAGAGGGTTGGGGCGATAGGTAAAATTCGCTTGGAAATCTTGAGTTTTAGTCATGTTCAGCCCTAAGTTTTGGTATCTTTGCTTGCTTTTCGCCTTATTAAGTCTTAATTCTAGTGTCGAAGTTTTAATAATCAGTGAACATCAATTCAAATTTGAAGGAAAAATCATGAGCCAAGCTCCCGCCATGAAAGCAAACGAAGGCGACTACAAAGTGAAAGATATAAGCCTTGCAGCTTGGGGGCGTCGCGAGATTGTGATCGCCGAAACCGAAATGCCGGGTCTGATGGCTCTGCGTGCCGAATATGGCGCGAGCCAGCCGTTAAAAGGAGCGCGTATCGTTGGTTGTCTTCACATGACCATTCAGACAGCGGTTCTGATCGAGACATTGACCGCGCTGGGCGCATCTGTTCGCTGGTCATCCTGCAATA
>MEMI01000033.1:37552-65540 GCA_001767915.1 Alphaproteobacteria bacterium RIFCSPHIGHO2_02_FULL_46_13
CTGTGTTCGCTTGGAAAGGCGAGACCGAGGAGGAATATGAATGGTGTATCGAGCAAACCATTACTGGCCCGAACGGTTGGACGCCCAACATGATTTTGGATGATGGCGGCGATTTGACCCTCATCATGCTCAATAAATATCCTGAACTTTTGAAAGATGTTCGCGGCGTGTCAGAGGAGACAACAACAGGCGTTCACCGTTTGATGGAAATGGCAAAAGCCGGAAAATTGATGATCCCTGCGATCAACGTCAATGACAGCGTGACCAAATCCAAATTCGACAATAAATATGGTTGCCGTGAAAGCCTCGTGGACGGTATCCGCCGTGGGACAGACGTGATGATTGCGGGTAAAATCGCGGTTGTGTGCGGATATGGCGATGTGGGCAAAGGCTCTGCGGAATCCCTGAAATCCCAAGGTGCCCGCGTGATTGTCACCGAAATCGACCCGATTTGCGCGCTCCAAGCCGTGATGGAAGGATATGATGTCCTGCCGATTGAAGATGTTGTGAAACGCGCCGATATTTTTGTAACCGCAACGGGCAACAAAGATATTATCACCATCGAGCATATGCGTGCGATGAAAGACCGCGCAATTGTCTGTAACATTGGTCACTTTGATAATGAAATCCATGTGGGCGATCTGCGAAATCTTAAATGGCACAACGTCAAACCACAGGTGGACGAAGTCGAATTCCCTGATGGAAAACGCATTATCCTGTTGGCCGAAGGCCGTCTGGTCAATCTGGGCTGCGCCACAGGCCACCCGAGCTTTGTGATGTCCGCATCCTTCACCAACCAAACCTTGGCACAAATCGAACTCTGGCAAAATTCCCAAAACTACGACAAACAAGTCTATGTTTTGCCACGCCATCTGGACGAAAAAGTCGCCCGTCTGCACCTTGAAAAACTCGGCGCAAAACTGACTGTCCTCACCAAAGAACAAGCCGATTATATCGGTGTGGCACAACAAGGGCCGTTTAAGTCGGAACAGTATCGGTATTAGTGATATATCTTCCCTCTCCCCCATTTTCCTTTGGCGGGAGAGGGGTATAGTCACTTGAATCAATAATCATCCAATTTCACATGATTTGATTGTGACAAAATAACAGAATCTCTTGTGAACCTAACCCTTTAAGTCGTTCACACAAAGGCACAAAGAATCCACAAAGAACACAAAGGTTTTTTATAGGGTCTTGTGCTTTCTGAATCTTATTTTTCTTTGTGACCTTTGTGAGGCGAAGCCCTTTGTGCCTTTGTGTGAACGATAAATCTATCCATTCGTAACAAAGTATGGATTTTTATTTATTCAAAGGACTATAAATAGTTGACATTTCCCTCCCCCCTCACCCAGCTCCGCCTAATTCGTTTCACTCATAAGGCTTCACAACCCTCTCCCCGTTGGGGCGAGGGCTTTTTTTGCTTTAAAGAATAGACCATTCCATTGTGGTTGTTTCAGAATCCACAAGACCTAATGGGAGAGGCTTAATGATGCCTTGTTCAGTTTGCAGGGCGTGAATGATGGATGGTGTTTTCTTCAAAGTAAAAGTCTCTGTCGGAATAGGTAGACCGTAAAATTCTGCGCCCAGACGGCAGAGGAAATTTTCGAAGATGGTTTTGTTTTCAGGTTTATTGAGGTCGCATCCGGCTTGCTCGAACGCGGTTGCATAGATTTGCGGGGCGATGCCGCCTGTGTAGCATCCGGCGGCGCAGCCGCATTCGGTGACTTTTTTACTGTGCGGGGCGCTGTCTGTGCCTGCGAAAAATTTTGTGTTGTTTGGGTTGGTGACGGCTCTTTGCAAGGCTTCTCTGTCTTCGTCAAATTTTAAGAGAGGCAGGCAATAGAGGTGGTATTTCAAACCTTGGAGCAAGTCCCCCACCGTATAAATCAGATGTTGCGGGGTTACGGTGGCGGCTATATTTTTGTCCGATTCCTGAACGAAGTGAACGGCTTCTTTGGTGGTCAGATGTTCGGCCACGCATTTTAAGGTCGGGAATAAATCACGGAGTTTCGGGGCTTGTTCGGTATAGAATGTTTTTTCGGCATTTTGGTGCGCATCAAAATAATGTGCGCCTTTAAGGCCGTGTTCTTCGCCGTGCATACACAGAACAATGCCGCAATCCTGCATGGCATCAAAGACACCGTTTTTCAAAAATTCGGCAAAGGGATATCCGGAATCTGCGCCCGTTGTGCCGTGAGGCGGGTAATATTTAACCGCTTTCAACAGACCTGATTTCGCACCCTCTTCAATCATTTTGGGCGTAGTGTGTTTGGTGATATAGAGGGGAACAATAATCTGGTCAAAGACAGCGCCCCCAGCTTCGCGTATGGCTGAGAGATATTTTTCAATACTCCAGAAATCAGGAAGGCTTGTGTCAGACTCTAAAACTTTCCCAACAGGCGGGCGGGTATTGGGCATCGCCAGAATCCCCGCACATCCCATACGCGCATGGTCGGCTAATGTGGCTTTTAACACGCCATCCTGTCTGAAATGCGCGTGGAGGTCATACCATTTAGGGAGGGTCAGTTCTGTTGTCATCTGCAATCTCACTTTAAGAAAAACCCCGCAAATTCCGCGGGGCTTTTGATTATTTTGCGTCTGGTGTTGCGGGTTCGGCTGGTTTTGCATCGGCGGCTTTTTCAACCACTTTTGCAGGGCCCAGAACCATCATCACTTGGCGACCTTCCATTTTCGGTTCGAATTCAACTTTTGCGGCAGCGCCTAAGTCTTCAATCATCTTCTTCAGAAGTCCGAAACCGATTTCGGTGTGTGCCATCTCACGTCCACGGAAGCGGAGGACAACTTTAACCTTGTCACCTTCTTCGAGGAAGCGTTTGGCGGCGCGAAGTTTTACCTGGTAGTCATTGTCGCCGATCATCGGACGAATTTGAATCTCTTTGACCTCAACGACTTTTTGCTTTTTACGTGCTTCAGAAGCTTTCTTCTGTTGTTCGTATTTATATTTGCCGTAGTCGAGAATTTTACAAACCGGAGGATCCGCGTTCGGAGAAATTTCCACTAAGTCTAGGCCAGCTTCACCAGCCTGACGTAAGGCTTCACGAGTTGTTACAACGCCGATCATTTCGCCTTCTGCATCGAGCAGGCGGACGCGTTCGATTCTGATTTGTTCATTCACGCGTGGGCCATTGTCGGCTTCACGTTGATCTCTTGGGTCTCTTGACTCTCTGCGTGGTGCACCACTAGAGGAAGGGGGAGGGCTAGGCTTACGGATAATAGGCTCCTATTGTTGGTTTCAGTGTAAAAATATTATAGATACTAATAAGGCGGTTTTGCTTCATTTGCAAGAGATTCAACAGCCTCGCTCAATTTTACGATGCTTTGACCGTCCGATCCCAATCGTCTTATGGCAACGGTTTGGTCAGTCTCTTCGCGCGCTCCGACCACATACAGGGCAGGAACTTTTTGAAGCGAATGCTCACGAACCTTCAGATTGATCTTTTCGTTCCGTAAATCCAGCTCAGCACGAATGCCTTTTTCTTTGAGTTGGGCATGAACCTTCCGCGCGTAATCGTCTGCATCACTGGTAATGGATGCCACAACGCATTGCACAGGTGCCAACCACATCGGGAATTTACCCGCAAAGTTCTCGATCAAAATACCGATAAAGCGTTCAATTGAGCCGAGGACGGCGCGGTGGAGCATAACAGGACGGTGTTTTTGCCCATCTTCGCCGGTATAGGACGCATCCAGACGGTCAGGCAGGTTGAAATCGAGCTGTAACGTCGCACAACCCCATTCGCGGCCAATGGCGTCCTTCACGATAAAGGCCAGTTTCGGGCCATAGAAAGCACCGTCACCTGGCGAGATTTCGTAATTCATGCCCAGTTTATCAATGGCTTCCTTAAGGCCGTTTTCAGCCTTATCCCACAGTTCGTCCGACCCGATCCGTTTTTCAGGGCGGGTTTCCAGCTTGACCACATAATTGTTAAACCCAAAATCTTGGTAGATGGCTTTGGTCAGTTCGCAGAATTTAATACTTTCCGATAAAATCTGATCTTCGCGGCAGAAAATATGGGCGTCATCTTGGGTAAACTGGCGAACGCGCATCAAACCATGTAATGCGCCGTGCGCTTCGTTTCTGTGACAGCATCCGAATTCCGCGAGGCGGAGCGGCAGGTCGCGGTAAGATTTAATCCCTTGCTTGAAAATCTGGACGTGCGCGGGGCAGTTCATGGGTTTTAAGGCCATGAAATGTTTTGGCTCTTCCTTAAAGACTTTCTCGCCTTCATTGGTGTTCGGCACAACGTCCGGCACGACAAACATATTCTCGCGGTATTTGCCCCAGTGACCCGACGCTTCCCAGAAACGGGAATCCATCAGTTGCGGGGTTTTGACTTCCTTATATCCATCCTCACGCAGGCGGCGGCGCATATAGGCCTCTAACGCTACCCAAATTTCATATCCCTTCGGGTGCCAGAAAACTGATCCATGCGCTTCTTCCTGCAAATGGAACAAATTCATTTCGCGCCCCAGTTTACGGTGGTCGCGTTTTTCGGCTTCTTCCAATTGGTGCAAATGGGCATCTAATTCTTCTTGGGTGCGCCAAGCGGTCGCATAAATACGGGTCAGCATCTGGCGGTTGGAATCCCCGCGCCAGTAGGCGCCAGCAACCTTCATCAATTTAAATGCAGTCCCAATTTGTTTGGTATTGGCCATGTGCGGGCCACGGCACAGGTCGAACCAGTCCCCTTGGCGGTAAATTTTAATATCTTCAGTCCCCGGAAGGTCTTGAATGAGTTCAACCTTGAAATTTTCGCCCTTGGCTTTGAAAACTTCAATGGCTTTTTCGCGTGTCCAGACTTCGCGGACAAACGCATCGCCGCGTTCGACAATGCGGCGCATCTCGGCTTCAATCGCTTCGAAATCTTCGGTGGTGAAGGGTTGGTTGCGGAAAAAATCGTAATAAAATCCGTTTTCAACTGTTGGGCCAATGGTGACTTGAGTACCGGGGAATAATTTCTGAACAGCCTCGGCCATAATATGCGCTGCGTCATGGCGGATCAGTTCCAACCCTTCGGGGTCTTCACGTTTCACAATCGCAATGGTGGAGGATTCTGTAATCGGCAACGACAGATCAGACAATTCACCATTAATTTTGACCGCAATCGCAGCCTTTGCCAAAGATTTCGCAATAGAATCCGCAATCTCGTATCCCGTCACGCCAGCGGTATAATCACGGGTTTTCCCGTCAGGAAACGTGATGACGATCATATTGACATTTTGGGCGAGTGCAGAGTCAGACATTTTTTAAACCTTCTAAATATTTAGATGTCTAAACAACCCTAAAAACCGCCTTTTTTCAAGGGAAAAATGGAAAATTTAACCTCTTGCACGGAACGCTGTCAGGATTGTGCCATCATCCAGATAATCCAATTCCCCACCAACGGGCATGCCGTGTGCGAGGCGGGATGTTTTGATCGGGGATTCGGAGAGCATATCCATGACCACATGGGCAGTGGCTTGGCCGTCCACGGTTGCGGGGAGTGCCAGAATGACCTCGCGTGGTTCATGGTCGCGAATACGGGATTTTAAAAGGTCGAGGGATAGGTCGGCAATCGATACTCCGTCAAGGGCGGATAAAATCCCGCCCAGAACATGGTAAACACCGCGATAGCCGCCTGTGCGCTCAATCGCCCAGAGGTCGGATACGCCAGAGACTACACAAATCAGGCCTTGGTCGCGGTGAGTGTCCTGACAAATGCGGCAAGGGCTTATATCATCAAGGTTACGGCAGGTGGGACAGGTTTGGACTTTTTCGGCGGCTTCCATTAATGCTGCGGCCAAGGGGCGCAATATATCGTCTTTCCGCATTACCAAATGCAAGGCCGCACGTCTTGCGGACCTTGGGCCAAGCCCCGGCAATCCCGCCAGATGCTTGATCAAATGGCCCAAAGCCCCGTCTTTTGATTTGTCATGGTTCATTTTTGTGTCTTATCCATTGCCGCTAAATCCGAATGTATCACATCAGGCGCGACACCTTTTGCCAAGGCGTGATGAACGGTTGTGCGCACCATATCCACAGGCCCCGCCACATAAATCCGTGCCGATAAAAGGTCTGGATGTCCCATGGCAATATCCCCGATTGTTCCGCAGGCAATATCATCAACCAGATCTTCGGATAAAGCAGGGATATAGGAAAAATTTTTGTGCAATTTCATCATCTCTTTGAGACGCGCGTCAAAATACAGGTCTGACGCATGGCGACCGCCGTAAAACAGGAAAACAGGGCGGGTCGGGTTGCTTTTAAAACTGGCGCCCGCAATCGATAACATCGGCGCAAGGCCAGTTCCTCCCGCAATCAAAATCAACGGGCGCGGACAGTCGGGGACAGAGGTATAATTGCCGCCAAAGCCATGGAAAATAACAGTGTCGCCCACTTTTAAATCAGTGGTGGCGAATGTACTGCCCCCTGCATGTCCGCCATTTTTAATGTGGAATTCCAGATAATTGTGATTGGGGGAATTGGCAATCGAATAAGGCCGCGCAGGATGATCCCCAAACTGCAGCAAAGCATAATGCCCCGCTTGATGCGCAGGCAAAGCTGCTTTTGCGCCCAATCGGATGACACGCACAAGGCCATGGTTTTCAAAAGAGAGTACGGTTAAGTCCATGGGTAGGATATAAGGTATTTGCAGCGCTTCTTAAAGGATAATCGTCTGATATTTCCCAAATCCGTTGAAATTGGTGCGGCAGGAGAAGCTGTAGGCACCCGTGAGGCTCACTTCGATCCAGTCGCCTTCGGCGATGTCGGCGGGGAGGAAGAAAGGCCCTGGCATCATATCCACGGAATCACAGGTCGGGCCGCAGAAACGGTAGGACATGATGGTGTCGTTGTCCCCTTCGTGGTTTTGCTTGCGGATAACCCGCATCGGGTAGGTGAAAGCTCCTTGGTATTTTGCGGCCTCAACCAGCCCGCCGTAAACACCGTCATTAAGGTAGAGGGCGTCGTTTTTGCGCAATTCCACCCGCACAATCAATTTTCCAGCTTCGGCCACCAAAGCCCGCCCCGGTTCGCAATAGAGATCGAGCCCAGATAGGCCATAATCATCAATCGCTTTATGAATTGTTGTAATATAATCGGATAATGGTGCAAGATTTTGCTGCGGGTACTGGATGGGGAATCCGCCACCGACATCAATGGATTCCAGTTTGACGCCCGCTTTTTTAATCACCTCTGCCGCAACCGCAATTCCTTTGCGGAACACATCCGCGTTTTTGGATTGTGACCCCGGATGGAACATGATGCCCAAACGCGAAGACACAAGACGTGCTTCGCGCAGCAAGAATGAAGCTTGCTCCGGGGATGCCCCAAATTTAGCCGAAAAATCAGCCGAGGCATCTTTGTTCTTAGGAAGAGCCAAACGCACATACAGGTCAAGGTCTGGCGCAAGGTTGGTTTCATGCACAATTTTGCGGAGTTCATCGGCTGTATCCAGTACAAAAACCCGTACCCCGTGTTCGAAATAGGCCTCACGAATGGCTTCGCGGGATTTGACCGTGTGCATGAAGTGGATTTTGGCGGTCGGTACCCATTTGCGGACATTCCTCACCTCTTCAATCGAGGCGGCGTCAAAGGTTTTGATGCCAGCTTTCGCAATGGTTTTAATGACTTCTTTGGACGGGTTGCATTTGACTGCATACATCACCGTGCCGCGGAAAAGTCGTTTAAACTCTTTTGATTTTTCCGTCAATTTTTGAAGATTTAAGATGTGCAGGGGAACAGCGGGCGTGAGCTGTGAAACAATATCATCAATGCGTTTCTCGAGGGTTTTATTCTCGGATAGCAGGGGAACAGAATGAACCATACAACCTCCACAAAATCCAATACTACGATTAAACTATATAGTATTGGATATTAAGGAAGGCTTAAGGGAGCGCGCCCCCTTAAATTATTTTTTAAAATTAGTGAAGTGTGACCGTGTCCAAATCATTCTGCGATGCAAGTGCCAAAGCGGATTCAGATGAATCGGTCAGGGTCAGGGCAGTGCCATCAGCGGCATGAAGCGCGTAGGCTTGCTTGTTCATCACCTTCACAGGCTTGATATAGGCAATGTGGCCAGTCCCCAATGTCAGAAAATCCTGTTCTGAAATCCTGCGTAACAAGGTGTCTTTTTGAACGGTAGTTTTAATATCCATTTGATGCCTCACAACCCTATGATCCTAACTAGAATACCATATCTAGACGGAAAAGGGCAAAAAAAGGTTAAGACGGGTCGATTTCAATCGCTTTTTGGGGTGGTTGGCTTAAGGCAACGGCCTTTGATGCGGGGGTAATTTGTATTTTGCGTGCATTTGATTCGGGAAGAATCCGTTTCATATCAATGTGCAAAAGCCCGTTATCAAGGGTAGCCCCTAAAATTTCGATCCCATCGGCCAGAATAAATGACTTCTGGAACTGGCGTGCGGCAATCCCGCGGTGGATATAGACACGACCATCATCTTCATCGCTTTGTTTTCCGCGAATCGTCAGGTTGTTTTGTTCGGTTTCCACGTCCAGATCGGCCATTGTAAACCCTGCAACTGCCAAGGTAATCCGCAGGCCATCTTCACCAATTTGTTCGATATTATAAGGCGGGTAGCCTTCATTGGTTGTTTTCTTGATCCGGTCAAGCGTCCGCTCGAACTGGTCAAACCCCAAAAATAGGGGGGAATCAAATAAAGAAATACGCTGTGTTGTCATAGTTATAACCCCTCAGTTGAGCAAGTTGTTTTAGTCAGGTAGCCCAAAAAAGGCACTACCATCACCATTATATAATCCCCCTACCGAGAAAATCAAGTTGGGGCTGGAAAAGTCATTCAAACCACCATAAGGTAGCCACATGACCAGTAAAAAAGGCAAACTAAAAAAAATCAATGTCGCGTTGCAGGGCGGGGGCTCTCACGGAGCATTCACATGGGGAGTGCTTGATTATTTACTGGAAGACGGGCGTCTTGATATTGAAGGGATCAGCGCAACTTCAGCGGGGTCTATGAATGCCGTTGTTATGGCGGCGGGCTTTATGGAAGGGCGCGAAGATGGTGCGCGTGAGCATCTGCGGCAATTCTGGAAGCGTGTCTCCGAAGCTGGATCTGTTTTTTGCCCTGTCAGCATGACGGTTGAAAACCCGTTTGCGAGTTTTATGCCCAAATGGATGAGCCCGAACTGGTTCGGGAATATGGGTATGAATACCGAGAATTCTGCCATGCAGATGATGTCAGCTTTGGCACAAAATATATCCCCCTATCAGTTTAACCCTCTGAATTTGAACCCGCTGCGGGACATTCTGGACGAGATGGTGGATTTTGCAGCATTGCGCAAAAACAAGGATTTTAAACTGTTTATCACTGCAACAAATGTGCGTACGGGCGGATCACGGATTTTTACATCCCCCGAACTGACCCGCGATATGGTTTTGGCGTCTGCGGCTCTCCCCAACGTTTTTCAGGCAGTCGAGATTGACGGCGAAGCCTATTGGGACGGCGGATATGTCGGAAATCCGTCCCTTTGGCCGCTCTTTTATGAAACCGAAGGCGTTGATCTGTTGATCGTTCATGTGAATTCGATTGTGCAGAATGAACTTCCCAAAGACGCTATGAATATCGAAGACCGCGTCAACGAAATTACCTTTAATTCTGCGATGCTCAAGGAAATGCGGGCGATTGCATTTGTGCAGAAATTGCTGGAACGCGACATGTTGAAACCCGAATATCGCAAAAAATATAAGGATGTTTTGATGCACGCCATCCGCACGGAAACCGTGATGCGTGACTTCGGGATGACAACCAAACTGGACACATCTTGGCCGCTTTTGACCAGACTGTTTGACGCCGGACGCGAGAGCGCCAAAAGCTGGATGGAAGAAAATTTTGATAAAATTGGCAAAGAATCCAGTATCAATCTGGAAAGAGACTATCTGGACATCGCAGTAGATAAGAAATCAAAGGTAAAATGAGTAAAGAATTATTCCTTGTTGACGGCTCGGGCTTTATTTTCCGCGCCTACCATGCCCTGCCGCCCTTGACGCGCCCTGACGGCACACCTGTTGGCGCGGTGATGGGGTTTTGCAATATGCTCTCGAAACTCCTCTCCACCCATCGGGATGCCCATATCGCGGTTATTTTCGATGCTGCGCGTAAGAATTTCAGGAATGATATTTACGCGGATTATAAGGCGCATCGCCCGCCCGCCCCCGAAGATTTAGTGCCGCAATTCCCATTAATGCGTGAAGCCGCAGTGGCCTTTGGCCTGCCAATCATGGAGATGGAAGGGTATGAGGCCGATGATATTATCGCGACCTATGCCAAACTGGCGGAGGCCGAAGGCACAAAAGTCACGATCGTGTCGTCTGACAAGGATTTGATGCAATTGGTGCGCGGCGACATCAAATTGATGGACCCGATGAAACAAATTATGATCGGCGCTGCAGAGGTCTTTGAAAAATTCGGTGTAACCCCTGATAAAGTCATCGATGTGCAAGCCTTATGCGGCGATGTGTCCGACAATGTCCCGGGTGTTCCGGGGATCGGGGTTAAAACCGCCGCAGAACTGATTAACACCTACGGTAGTCTTGAAAACCTGCTGGATAATACCGCCCAGATCAAACAACCCAAACGCCGTGAAACCTTGGAAACCAATGCCGAACTGGCACGGATTTCCAAGAAATTGGTGACGTTGTGCGATACCGTTCCCGTGCCGCTTCCGGTGCAGCAATTGGTGGCGGGAAACCAAGATAATCTTGCAGCATTTTTGGAATTTCAGGGCTTTAAATCACTGTTGTCCCGCCTGTCTTTGAAGGCGCCAACGGCGGCGTATGTGTCACCGACATCGCAGCAAAAACCTGCGGCGCTAGCGGTACTTCCCGAGGATGTTAAAGCGAACTATCAATTGATCAATGATGCAGCAAAATTAAAGGAATGGTTGGGTGATGCCTATGAAACAGGCGTGCTGGCCATCGATACCGAAACCACAGGGCTCACCCCTGCACGGGCTGATTTGGTGGGGATTTCGCTGGCAACCCGTTCCGGTCGTGCCTGTTATATCCCTTTGGGGCATGGCGCTGGGCGTGATTTATTCGATATGCCCGCCGCAGACACGCCGCCACAGCCCAAGGTTAGTGATATTGTTGCAGTTTTAAAAGATATTTGTGCAGATTCTGCGGTGATCAAAGTCGGTCATAATATGAAATTCGACCTGCAAATGCTGCAGCTCGTGGGACTGAAATTTGCAGCACTCGATGATACGATGCTGATGTCCTATGTTCTGGACGGATCGGCACATGGGCATGGGCTGGACGAGTTGGCACAACTTCACTGCGGGCATCAAATGATTTCTTATGATGAAGTCACGGGGACAGGCAAAGGGCGTATTTCTTTTGCGGCCGTTCCGATTGATAAAGCCTGTGATTATGCGGCGGAAGATGCCGATTTTACGCTTCGCCTATACCATATCCTGAAACCCCGCATCGCCGCCGAGAAAATGGCGTTTGTGTATGAGGATATTGAACGTCCGCTGATTCAGGTGATCGCCGATATGGAGCAAAACGGGATTTGCGTTGATCCTGCGGTATTGAAACGTCTATCCCAGATTTTTGGCGAAAAAATTGCGGCGTTAGAGGCGGATATTCAAAAAGAGGCCGGTCATCCGTTCAATGTTGGTTCACCCAAACAGCTCGGGGTAGTTCTTTTTGATGAAATGGGGCTTCAGGGCGGCAGTAAAACCAAAACCGGTGACTGGTCAACCTCCGCCGATATTTTGGAAGTTCTGGCCGAGCAAGGGCATGGCTTTGTCGAAAAGATTCTGGAATGGCGTCATTTGTCAAAACTTCGCTCCACCTATACCGAAAGTTTGCAGGAAGCGATTAACCCGAAAACAGGGCGGGTGCATACGTCCTTTGCGATGGCTTTGACCAATACAGGGCGCCTATCATCCTCCGACCCGAATTTGCAAAATATTCCGATCCGTACGGAAGAAGGTCGTATGATACGTACGGCTTTTGTGGCACCTGCGGGGCATGTCCTGATTTCCGCAGATTACTCACAGATTGAACTGCGTTTGGCGGCGGAGTTGGCAGGGGTGAAAGCCCTTCAGGAATCGTTCCGTACGGGTGAGGATATTCACACGCGTACGGCCTCCGAAGTGTTAGGGATTCCAATTAACGAAGTCACACCCGAGGTTAGACGGAGTGCCAAGGCCATTAACTTTGGTATCATTTATGGCATAAGTGGTTTTGGTCTTTCCAAGCAATTGGGGGTTCCTCCGGGGGAAGCGGGGGCGTATATACGGAATTATCTGGGTAAATTCCCCGAATTAGAGGTTTTTATGACCGGTTTGAAGGAAGAAGCCCGTCAATTCGGTTCTGTGAAGACGTTTTTTGCTCGAAAATGCGTTATTTCAGGCATAAATGATAAAAATGGCGCCAAAAGACAGTTCGCAGAGCGTCAGGCGATCAATGCACCGCTTCAGGGAACGGCTGCCGATATTGTTAAAATGGCAATGACCGAAGTTGATCGTCGTATCAAGTCAGGCGAGATCGCGGCCAAATTATTGCTTCAGGTGCATGACGAATTGGTTTTGGAAGTCAAAGAAGATATGGCCGCTCATGTCGCAGAGCAGATCAAACAGGTCATGGAAAATGTGGCTCATTTCTCAATCCCTTTGGTGGTTGAGGCAAAATGGGCTAAGAACTGGTCGGATGCCCATTAAAAAAGCCATTTAAATCTGCACTTAATCTTCCCTTTCCCCCTAACTCTATGATAAGATTATAAAGGTTGTTTAATTTGGTGGTTTGGTGTGGCTTCTCGTATGCTCTTTGCAATAAGTAGAACCTGTTTATCTATGCGTTTAAAAACAAAACTAGGTTTTGGTGTGGCGGTTCTGTGCCTGTTTGGTGCATCTTTCGGGGGATCAACCTCAGCCAAAGCGGGTGTATTCTCTGGCTATAACTTACCGCCATTTGTTTGTACAACAGGGATCGGTTGCTGTGGCGCAGCAACCATGCCAAGCCTTGTTCATTCGATGTTTTCGGGTACAGGTATGTATTCGGGTCAAAATGATTTGCAGATACATTACTATACGAACTCTCTCTGGCCCAAAATTCAGAATGCCTTAAAGGCTCTCACTGATGATATGCGTAACGCCGCTTTGGTCACTATAGGCCCAAGAGGATCTTTCTTGGATGCCCAAGTCTTCAGCCAAACGGAAACATCGCTTGGCAAGCAAAACACTCAATCAATCTTGGGCGAAACTGCCAGTGAACAGATTTGTCGTTTCGGAACATTGTCCCGCAGTCTGGCTGAAAGTGATGATAAGTCCAGAGTTGTTCAGGTGGGGCTTGCCGGTCAGATGTTGCAACGGGAAGTGATGCGTGAAGGCTTGGCCTCTGCGTTCGAGAAAGGTGTTGGTGGCAAGTTAGGGCGTACATCCGATAAGGCGGCACGTTTTGCTCAATATGAAACAACTTTCTGTGATCCAAAATTATCCAACGGGGCGGCCGGAACAACAAAATGTTTGACGACGAGCGACGCCCGTCAGAACCGTGATATTGATGCGTCACGCAGCCTCTATAACCCTTTGACCTTAAATCTTGATTTTTCAACAACCGGACTTGATACCAAAACAACCGATGAGGAAAACCTAATGGCCTTGGCAAGCAATCTCTTTGCCCATGACCTTCCGGTGAGTATGGGTACAGCTGATTTTAATGCGATTATCAAAGATGACGGCAAAGAGTCAGATAGCCGTAAAGATAAATTAATGGAGTATCGATCCATTGTTGCCAAAAGAACTGTGGCTCAAAATAGTTTTGCTGCTCTGGCGGCGATGAAGGCCGAAGGCTCTGGTGGGTCTGCTGCTTATATGAAGCAGATGGTTGAATATTTAGGGTTGGGCGCAGCGGATCAGACGGCTTTACTTGGCAATAACCAGAGTTATTATGCCCAGATGGAATTATTAACCCGAAAAATTTACCAATCCCCAGCCTTCTATGCGAATTTAATGGAGTCAAATGCCAATATTTCAAGACAACAAGCTGCCATGGAAGGCATCGGTCTTATGCAGGATCGGGATATTTATAACAGTTTAAAACGGTCTGAGATGGTTTTATCAACGTTGCTAGAGACAGCGATCGTTCAGCAGCAGACTTTGGATAAAGACAAGGGGGCAAAATAATGGGCTCGGCTTGGAAAAATATTTTTGCATATTTCATAATTATGCTTGCAACCGTGGCTTTATCTGGGGTTGCGTTTGCGGGGGCGTCACCACAAGGTTGCTCCGCAGGCGATGTAGAGATGACTTATCCCGGAACATTGGATATGTGTGAAACCACTCCACCGTGGTGTTTGGCGGGAACGCTTTGTTGCGGAATTGCCTATCCGACGATCATTTCACAAAATGAATTTAATAAGTACCGTAGCAATTTTATAATGAATTCGTTCTACACAAATACTGTGGAGCCAGATTATAAAAGTGTGGCAGATGAGGCGCGGAAGCCAGCTCTGTTCAGAATGGCGGCATGGGGGGCGTTTATTGATGCGTCTATTCTGAATGATACACTCAAAGATTTGGGAATTCTTTCTGCGCAAAGTACGCAATCTTATACCCCTTCCGAACAAATTTGTAAGATCGGAACATTAACCAGATCCTTGTCGGCCTCTGAAGCCAGAGTGGATAGCGATCGATTGGTGTTGGCTGAGCTTGGTCTGGCCAAAAATTTGGGGCGGAAAAGTTCTATCTCTGCCGCGGGGAGTGGGCAAGAAAGCAATGCCCGCCTACAGGAATTTGTTGAAAAATTCTGTGATCTGAAAACCAATAACAACGGAATGTCGGGGATGTGTCAAACGGCAACCCCTGTTAAAGATTTACAATTAAACCGTGACATTGATTATACTCGGTTGATGGCCAACGGCATGACAATTAATGCAGACCTAACTGATGGTAGCCTGACACAAGACGAAACAAATGTGATTGCGTTAAGCCATTATCTATATGGGCATCGTCAGCCATCAGAAAGATTGAGCGGCGAACAGCTTGAATCCTCGGGCAGTCAAAATCTCTATGCAGAATATCGCTCGGTTGCGGCAAGGCGTGCAGCTGCCCAGAATTCTTATAACACACTTGCCGCAATGAAAATGGCGGGAAGTGGCGGATCTGACGCTTATATCAAAGATGTATTGAGTTATATCGGTATGTCTGGCGCGGATGTAGATGTTTTTGTTGGCGCTAAGAATCCTGATTATGCGGCAGTTAAAAGTAGCTATAATGCTCAAATGAACTTGTTGACCAAGCAAATTTATCAAGACCCCAGCTTTTATGCCAATCTGATGGATTCAAAGGCCAACGTCAAAAGAACGTCTGCGGCACTTCAGGGGATTGGTTTGATGCAACAACGTGACACATATAAATCAATGGCTCGCTCGGAAATGCTCGCCGCACTTTTGGTTGAGTTAGAAGCGCGGAAAATTGCAAATAATGTGACGGGCACGAAAACCAAGTAAGTTTAGGTAAGATAGGGAATAAGTAGATGAAACACGCAAATAGAACTGTTCAAAAAATATTCATATTCTGTCTTGTCATCGTTGGATTAGCGAGCTTTTTTGCATCTTCTAAAGCAGCGTACGCCTGTTCGACTTGTGCGGTTTATCAGCAGGCCTTGGAGAAAGAGTTTCAAACCCATCAAAACTGGATGGATAACCAGTGGTGGTCTCAATATGTTGAGCCAGCCCTTAAAAGTTCAGCGGATGAAAACAGAAAAGCAAATTTTCTTGAGACTGTTGTGTATGGCGCTTTTCTGGACGTCCAGAATCTGATGACGGCACAACGTGCGGTGCAGGAATTATCATCTGATACGCTTAAAAATTATACCCCGAGTGATACGATCTGTAAATTTGGGACATTGTCCAGAAGTTTGGCTCTTTCCCAATCTAAGGGAAAGGCAAACCAGTTGGTCATGTCCAAACGGTCTATTAATAGACAATTTGGACAGGCAGGCACATCCTCTGCCCAAACAGGTGAGGTATCGGATAGATCGGCAAGGCTAAAACAATTCCAAAAAGATTATTGTGATGCCAAAGATTTTGGCGGCGGAATGAAAACCATGTGTATAGGAACACCATCAGATACGCGTTTGAATGCGGATATTAACTATACACGGTCTATTGATACGAAAAATACATTGAATGTTGATTTTACCGACACGACCGTGACGGATGATGAAAAAGACATTATTGCACTCGCCAATAACCTCTATGCCCACAAAGTCTTTAGCCGTATTGATGCAGGAAGTTTAAAGCAAGACAGTAAAATTGATACTCAATCCACCTTCCTCGACCAAAGGGCGGTTGTTGCAAAACGCAACGTGGCTGAAAATACCTATAACGAAATCATCGGGCAAAAATCTGCAGGGAGCACAGGCTCTAAAACCTATATGCTTCAGGTTCTGCAGTCTTTGGGGCTGGATGCTGCCGCCGCTGACAAATATTTAGGCGCGGCACCGAGTTATGATGCGCAGATGGAAGTGTTGACCAAGAAAATTTATCAAGACCCCGCTTTCTATGCCAGCTTGATGGATTCTCCGGCAAACGTGAACCGCCAGTATGCCGCGTTGCAGTCTTTTGGATTGATGCAAAAACGTGATATTTTCGAAACAGTTTCAAGGTCTGAAATTCTGATGTCCTTATTGCTGGAAATGGAAATCGCCAAATACCAAGATAATATCCAAAACCGTCAAAATAACCCTGGGAAATAACTAGGAATATAAAAATTATCAGCCAATGATTGGGCTAAAGGAATAAAATTGAATAAGATGGGTTTAAATTTGAGAAACAAAGTCGGGGTCGGAAGCACCGTTTGCGCTGCCGTCCTTTTGGTTGGTCTTGGTTTAACCTTGCCTGTTTCCAGTAAGGCTGTTGTCCCTGATGATCAACAAGCTATGCTCACTGTTCAAGGGCAGGGTGTAACGCCGTATGCACAAATATCTCTCTCCACCGGCCCGCAACAAACAATTTCTACAAAAGCAGATGGTAACGGACAGTTTGTATTTTCGAATTTAAAATATGCCTCATTTACTGATTTGAAATTTGCGCTCGATATTCCGCCGTTTCAAAAAGGATTGGCTAAAAATTATCCTGCCAATCATCTGGAATTCAGCTATGAGGCCAAGGAATCGATTGCCCGCATTTCTGGACAGGTCGGACAATATGGAAGTATTGCCTTAAACTTGGTCGGGTCTGAACAAGGGATTATGCGTTTTGCGGGAACTGAAGGCTATGTTGCCTCCCAAACCAGAACCGCTTTACCAATGTCATCTGGGAAATCGGCTCTGACTGCGAGTATTATAAATGCTGGACAGGTATGCTGCCCCAAAATGATTGTGCCAGCCGCCCCAATTACCCTGACCATATTGAGCCAGCCAATCGCGAGTGCACCACCGGTCATTGTGCCGCAGAATAAAAATGTCAGTGCGCCGGCGGTTATCCGCCCGAATACAATACCGCAGTCTACGCCGAAAGACACGCCTGTTCCTTTTGTGAATGATAAGAATGAAACGGCTCCAAAAAATGCCAACCCTTATATTTTGTTGCCAAACAAGGATAAGAATAACCAGCAAGAAGAGAAAAAGCCAAAGGTCAAAATCCCTTACATTGTGCAAGGGCGTATAGAGTTCCAACCAACAACTATCGTTGCTGATGAGGTCGTAGCAGCGACCAGTTTCCCTGCCTCTAGCTACGATAGTACATATGTCGGAGGCACCAAAAGGATTGTTGACTCTGATAGAAATAGCACGGTGATGCGGACGAGTGTGATAGGGGCCTTTTTTGATGCGCGCGATACTCTGGACACATTACGTAGTCTCCAAATGTCGACTGTTCGCACCTTAAGGAATTACACTACCAGTGAGGCCGTTTGTAGATTCGGAACATTAACCCGTTCTGTTGCTTTGGCGGATGATACTTCTAGGAAAAATCAACTAGCTTTTAGTAAATATCTGATGGATAGAGGTACTCAGAAAGATGGAACTATATATGCTGACCCTGGGCGTGGGATTACCGCAGCGGTGAATGATTTTAAGGGAAAATATTGCGCTGTTGTTGATAATAACACCTTCCTTGACGGATATTGTAAGGCAGCGACAGCAACTTCTGACCTGCTCTATAACCGTGATGTTGATTTTACACGAGTCTTTGACGTGCCGTTGACATTGGACGCCGATTTCACCGATCCTGCTGTGACCAATGACAAGCAGTCTGTTATGGCCTTGTTTGACAATCTGTCAAAGATTCCAGCGATCATGGGGTCTGGAAGTGATGCATTTGATCCACGCAGCAACTCCAGCGCTACACAAGACGTTCGTGCTCTTGAGGCCATGAAAACGGTGACAGCGAATAGCTTTGCGGCATTGGTCGGCGAGAAATCAAAATCAAGTGCGCAAGCTTCCAGCTATATGAAAGAAATGATCCAGCAATTGGGGGTAAACGCCACAGAGGCCGGAAAATTATTGGGGGCAAATCCGAGTTATTTCGCCCAGATGGAAGTTCTCACCAAAAAACTCTTCCAGAATCCGTCTTTCTACGCCAACCTCTATGATAGTGAAGCTAATATTGACCGCCAACGAGTGGCGATGAAGGCTCTTGAGCTGCAACAGGATAGAGATTTTCTGGAAAGCTTGCGTCGCCGTGAAATGCTCTTATCTGTTCTTCTGAACGCAAAGCTTAGTGATAATGCCAACGACTCTGACGAGAGTGGCTACGTCACTCAGAAACAATAGGTTTCTAAGCTGCAAGAATATCTGTAATCGGCCCATTGGCGCGACCGTGAATAAATTGGTCGACATAAGGGTTGTCTGAGTTGTCCAATTCGTTGATTGACCCTGTCCAGATGATTTTACCCAGATGGATCATCGCAACATGGTCGGCTATTTTGCGAGCTGAGGCCATATCATGGGTGATGGTCATGGCAGTTGCGCCCAATTCCTTGACGCATTTCACAATCAAATCATTAATCACGTCCGCCATAATCGGGTCGAGACCGGTTGTCGGCTCATCAAAGAAAATAATTTCAGGATTGGTCGCAATGGCGCGTGCCAAAGCCACCCGTTTTTGCATCCCGCCCGAGAGTTCAGCGGGATAAAGGTCGGCAACATTTTTGCCGAGTCCCACAGCGTCCAGTTTTTCAATCGCCAAAGCTTTGGCGGCACTTGTATTCATATCTTTTCTGCCGTGAATAAGACCGAAAGCCACGTTATGCCAGACAGGGAGGGAGTCGAATAACGCGCCGCCCTGAAACAACATCCCGAATTTACGCATCAAATCATCGCGCTCGCGGGCGGATGCCCCGATTGTCTCTTGGCCGTCAATCAGGATTGACCCGCTATCGGCCTGAATCAGGCCCAGAACACATTTCAATGTAACAGATTTTCCTGTGCCCGACCCGCCGATGATCACCATCGATGACCCCTTTGGCACAGCCAGATCAACACCTTGCAGGACTTTTTTAGATCCAAAAGATTTGGTGACGTTTTTAAGTTCGATTTTATTCAGGGTCATGAGAAAAAGACCTGTGTCAGGATAAAGTTGAAAATCAGGATCAGGATAGATGCCGTCACAACCGCATTGGTCGTTGCAGCTCCCACGCCTTGTGCGCCACGGCCAGAATTATAACCATGGTAGCATCCCATCAAAGTCACGATAAATCCGAAGGCCGATGCTTTGACCAGACCTGAAATCACGTCCATTCTTTCCAAAACATCCCATGTCTGGTGCAGGTAGCTTCCCGCGCTGAACCCCAGAACATGGGTGGATACGATAAATCCGCCATATACACCGATAATATCGCCGATCAGAACCAGAACAGGCAACATGATCGTTCCCGCCAATACACGCGGAACAACCAGATATTTCATCGGATTGACGGACAAGGTGGTCAGGGCATCAATTTGTTCGGTCACCCGCATGGTGCCGATTTCGGCGGCAATTGATGCGCCGACCCGCCCCGCAACCATCAGACCAGCCAAGACAGGCGCCAATTCACGGGTGATGGACAGAACAACAACCGATGCAATGGCACTCTCGGCATTAAAGCGCGAAAAGCCGGTATAGCTTTGAAGAGCCAACACCATCCCTGTAAACAGAGCGGTCATGCCGACAACGGGCAGGGAATAATATCCGATGTCCATAAACTGGCGGAGCAAATGGCGGAAGAAAAAAGGTGGAGTGATGCAATTTTTAAGGACGTCCCCAACAAAGAACGAGAGGCGCCCAAGCGATCCAAGCGTTCCTAGGATACTGGCACCAATCGCCTGACAAAGACGTTGAAGATGCGGAGCAAAGTCCGCGAATTTTTGGATCGCTGCATTCATGACTTTCTTTTACAATGAAAACGGGGGCAGGCAAAGCGGAATTTACGGCCTTTTAAGCCTGTCTTTTGCGGGCAAAGAAATCTTTCATGATTTGACCGCATTCCTCCGCCATTAATCCGGACAGGGTTGCGGGTTTATGATGCAATTGTGGTTTGGTATAAAGGTCAACAGCGCTAGTAATTCCGCCACTTTTGGGATCGGTTGCGCCAAAGATAACCTGTCCAATGCGGGCAAAAGACAGTGCCGCCGCGCACATCGGGCAGGGTTCGATGGTCACATAAAGGTCATAGTCAGGGATACGTTGCACGCCCAGTCTCTGGCACATTTCACGGATTAACAGGATTTCGGCATGAGCCGTCGGGTCAGAGAGTTCAATGGTACGGTTTCCCGCCTTTGCCACAATCTCTCCCGTCTCGCGGTGGACAAGGACAGCGCCGATGGGGACTTCATCGCGCTCGGATGCCAATCTCGCCTCTTCCAAGGCGGCTTGCATTCGGTTATGGTCTTTCTCAGTAAACATGAACAAGATTTAGCACAGGCTCCTCTATTATGACAGATGTAAAAGACAAAGATGACGATAACAGCGAAAGAGGAGACCGTATTGCCAAGGTTTTGGCGCGTTTGGGCGTGGCATCCCGTCGTGATGCCGAAAAACTGATTGCCGAGCGCCGCGTGGTTTTGAACGGTGAAACCGTCCTCACGCCTGCCACTTTTGTCAAAGAAGGCGATAGGCTTGAAGTGGACGGCGAAAAACTGGGTCGTCAACAAAAGACACGCCTATTCCTGTATCACAAACCCCCGGGGCTGATTACCACCGCCAAAGACCCCGAAGGGCGCACAACGGTTTTCGAGACATTGCCAAGCAATTTGCCGCGCTTGATTAGTGTCGGGCGTCTCGACTTGAATACCGAAGGGTTGTTGTTGTTGACCAATGACGGCGAATTATCTCGCGCGTTGGAACTGCCTTCAACTGGCCTCAAACGTACTTACCGCGTCCGTGTTTACGGCGATTATGGCGGGGAAGATGTTCTGGCCAAAAAACTGGAAAAACTCAAAAAAGGGTTGTTCTATAAGGGGGTTCGTTATGGCTCAATCGACGCAAGCCTTGATGAACAACAAAAAATGGATGGTCATAATTACTGGATCACCATGACCCTGACCGAGGGTAAAAACCGCGAAATCCGGAACGTGTTAGAAGCCATCGGCTACCGCGTGTCCCGCTTGATCCGTGTCGCCTATGGCCCGTTCGAGCTAGAGGACATGAACCGCGAAGAAATCGTGGAAGTCCCGATCAAAGCGATGAGAGAATTATTGCCCGAAGACGTTGCGAAAAAGATTACAGGTGGTTGATCCATGCGGATTATCGGTGGCTCGGCGCGTGGTCGTCAATTAAACACACCCGTTGGCACGGACATCCGCCCGACCTCGGACAAGGTGCGCTCGGCTATTTTTAATGCGCTGTTCTCGCGCGGCGGGGTCGTGGACGTGGTGGTGCTGGATGCCTTTTGCGGCACAGGCGCGCTGGGGTTAGAGGCCTTATCCCAAGGGGCGAGGAAATGCTATTTCTTTGATAATTCCAAGGTGTCCTTGAACCTTGCTAAACAAAATGCTGCGGATTTGGGGCTTATGGACGGCGCACATTTTGCACAAAAAGATGCAACAAAATTGGGTGAACGCCCATCCTCCATGCCACCTGCTACCATTCTCTTTCTGGATCCTCCGTATCGCAAAGGACTTATTCAGCCGACATTGGATGCTTTGATGTCCGGCAATTGGTTGGCAGACGGGGCGATCATTGTGATCGAAACCGAGAAAGAAGCCGCCCCTCTGACAGGGTTTGGTGAATTATCTTTTGATAAAACATACGGCGAAACACGGGTTTGCTTTTATAGTGTGGGGGCTACATAAATGACGGTACATTGGTTTGTCGATAACGTTTTGCGCTGGATATTCCTGTCTTTGCTGTTGCTTGATGCCTATTACCTGATTTTTAATAAGGGTATCCCCAATATCCGCACCGCCCCCGCCATTCGCAAACGCATTATCGAACTTTTGAAAATTGAGGTTGCCAAATATAACGGGTCAGAGCCATTCACGATTGTTGATATGGGTTCAGGCAACGGCCTTTTTACCCGCGAAATCGCCCGCGCTTTCCCCGAGGCACGGGTGATCGGCCTAGAAATCTCCAAAACCGCCCTCGCATGGTCACGCCGTTTCAAGAAACTCCATAAACTCAACAATATCGACTATATTGATCAGGATTTTTACAGCTATAACCTCAACCACGCCAACGCCGTCGTCATGTACCTCACCATCTTCCAAATGGAATCCATGGGCAAAAAACTACATGAAGAACTAAAGCCCGGCACGCTCGTCACCTCCAACCGCTTCCCCTTGGGGGATGGATGGGTGCCTGAACAGGTTATTCCCGTCCGGACGCTTTACCCGCACCAGAAAATCTTAAACGTCTATCACCAGAAATAAGATTTAACTACAGAGTGCGCAGAGGTCGCAGAGATTATAGCTCTGGAAATCTCTGTTTATCCCTGCGGTCTCTGTGGTTTTATTTTTTTATCCGTGTTCATCCGTGTTCATCCGTGTTTATCTGTGGTCAAAAACTATCTTTCCTCTTTGCAAGTTTTAACAAACCTTATAGAACCAAAACATGGTCTCCAAAATCCGTACAGTTGCCTTTCGTGGCATAGATGTTCTTGATATTGATGTTGAGGTGCAGATTGCCAATGGCTTGCCTGCTTTTAATATCGTCGGGTTGCCTGATAAGGCGGTGGGCGAGAGTAAAGAGCGGGTGCGGGCGGCTTTGCATGCTATGGGCTTGGCGCTTCCTGCCAAGCGCTTGACCGTTAACCTTGCCCCTGCGGATGTGAATAAGGAAGGCTCGCACTATGACCTTCCCATTGCTTTGGGGCTCCTCGCGGCGATGGAAGTTGTGCCGCAAGACGCGATTGATAATTATGTGGCGCTGGGGGAATTGGGGCTGGACGGAACGCTCCGCGCTGTGGCGGGGGTTTTACCGTCCGCTATTCAGGCCGAAGTCAACAATTGCGGGCTAATTTGCCCTTACGAATCGGGGGCGGAGGCCGCATGGGCAGGGGATCTGGAGATTCTAGCGCCCAAACATTTGCTGCAACTGATTAATCATTTTAAGGGGGTACAGGTTTTATCACGCCCCGTCGCCAGTCTTCCCGATGCGCCGCCCCCCACCCAACGCGATCTGGGGACGGTGAAGGGGCAAGAAACCGCGAAACGCGCGTTAGAAATTACCGCAGCAGGCGGGCATAATCTGATGATGATCGGCCCCCCGGGGTCGGGGAAGTCCATGCTGGCCTCCTGCCTCCCTTCGCTTTTACCACCTTTATCGCCCAGAGAAGCGCTGGAGACATCGATTATCCATTCATTGGCAGGATCACTCCCCGAAGGTGGATTGCTGCGCCACAGGCCGTATCGTGACCCGCACCATTCGGCGTCCCAACCCGCCCTGATTGGCGGCGGACACCGCGCCAGACCGGGGGAGATTTCCTTGGCGCATCACGGCGTTTTGTTTCTGGATGAACTCCCCGAATTTGCAAAAGCAACCCTTGAATCCTTACGCCAACCGCTAGAGACGGGTGAAACATTGGTTGCACGGGTCAATTACCATGTTACCTATCCCGCACGGTTTCAATTGATCGCAGCCATGAACCCCTGCCGCTGTGGCTATTTCGGCCAACCGGATGATGAATGTACCAAAGCCCCTCGATGTGCCGAAGATTATCAATCAAAACTCTCGGGCCCGTTGCTCGACAGGATTGATTTACAGGTCGATGTGCCCCCTTTATCGATTGATGAGCTCAGCACAAAATCAGGCGGCGAAAGCTCCGCCACCGTGGCGGCACGCGTTGCGCGGGCAAGGGATATTCAGCTCAACCGATTCGCCAATATGAACGCCCCCGATAAAATGCGCCTGAATGCGCAGGCAGAAGGCAAGATTTTAGAAGAAATCTGCAAAATGGACGAAGCCGCCGAAACATTAATGAAAAACGCCGCCGCCAAACTCAAATTATCGGCAAGAAGCTGGTTCCGCATGCTCCGCGTCTCCCGCACCATCGCTGATTTGGACAATGGCGCAGGCCAGATCACACAACGCCATGTGGCAGAAGCGTTGAGTTACAGACGGTTGAGGTTGCAGGATTTATAGGAATCTTCAGGTTTTTTCAAGAATCTTAAAATTTACTTAAATAAACTGTTGACTCTGACTCCCTAAAAAGATTATATTCCGCCAACTTGTTTTGGATGCGCTGGTCGTAAATCCTTTGAACATATTGATTTATCAAGGGTTTGAGAGATTTAAACACAGCACTAAAAACCCCATAGGGGGGTATCCGTGTGTAGATAAAAAAAGTTCAGAAGGCATAAATCTTCTTGACTCTTATCTTTGGTCGCGCTACGACCCACGCTATCCACAACATTATTAATGATGAAAAGGACTAGGGCACAAGAATATGCCAACAATTCAGCAACTTATCCGTAACCCGCGGGAAAAACAGGTCGTTCGCAAGAAAAACAGGGCTCTGAAACAGAACCCTCAAGTGCGTGGCGTCTGTACGCGTGTTTACACAACAACTCCTAAAAAACCAAACTCGGCTTTGCGTAAAGTTGCAAAAGTTCGTCTGACCACTGGGTCAGAGGTCATTTGCTACATCCGCGGTGAAGGTCACAACCTGCAAGAGCACTCTGTTGTTCTTGTTCACGGCGGTCGTGTAAAAGACTTGCCGGGGGTTCGTTACCGTATCGTTCGCGGTGCTTTGGATACTCAAGGCGTTAAAGACCGTAAACAATCGCGCTCCCACTACGGCGCGAAGAAACCTAAGTAATTTATTTGAGGAGAGACACAGATGTCCCGTCGTCACAGTGCTAAAAAACGTGAAATTCTTCCAGATCCAAGATTTGGTGATTTGGTGTTGTCAAAATTTATCAACATCATCATGACACGCGGTAAAAAATCCGTTGCTGAAAGCATCGTTTATGATGCAATCGCAATGCTTGATAAAAAAGCGGCTAATGATCTGGATCTGAATTCCGATGCAGCAAAGAAAAGCCAAGGTTTGGCAATCATGCTTTTGGCATTGAAAAAAATCGGGCCACAAATCGAAGTGAAATCACGTCGTGTTGGTGGTGCTAACTACCAAGTGCCTATCGAAGTAAAAGCAGAACGTGCAATTGCTTTGGCAATGCGTTGGTTGCGTGATTACGCTCGTGCTCGCGGTGAAAACACAATGGCAGAGCGTTTGGCGGCTGAGGCTTATGAAGCGGCTAACGATCGTGGCGCGGCAGTTAAAAAACGTGATGACACACACAAAATGGCAGAAGCAAACCGCGCGTTCGCTCACTACCGTTTCTAGGATATTGAAAAAAGTTTAGGGATTTTAAAATGGCTCGCGAAATTGATCTTCAGTACTATCGTAACTTCGGTATCATGGCACACATTGATGCTGGTAAAACCACGACTACTGAACGCGTACTCTACTATACAGGTAAATCACACAAAATCGGTGAAGTGCATGATGGCGCTGCAACGATGGACTGGATGGAACAAGAGCAAGAGCGCGGGATTACCATTACCTCTGCTGCGACAACTTGTATGTGGACTGGCCCAGCTGATGGTGCCGCCCCAGGTCAAAAAATCCGCATGAACATCATTGATACCCCAGGCCACGTTGACTTTACTATTGAAGTTGAGCGTTCCTTGCGCGTATTGGATGGTGCTGTATGCCTTCTCGACTCAAACCAAGGTGTTGAGCCACAAACTGAAACTGTATGGCGCCAAGGTGATAAATATCACGTGCCACGTATCATTTTCTCCAACAAAATGGACAAAATTGGTGCGAACTTCTACCAGTGCGTGGATGATGTGGATAAACGTTTGGGTGCGAACCCATTGGTTATCAACCTTCCAATCGGTGCTGAATCCGATTTCGCTGGTGTTGTTGACTTGATTAAAATGAAAGCAATCACTTGGGATTCTGATAGCCTTGGTGCAAGCTTCTCTGAAAGCGAAATTCCTGCTGATATGAAAGAAGAAGCAGATAAATGGCGCGCCAAATTGGTTGCCATGGCCTGTGAAATGGAAGATCAAGCAACTGAAGACTACCTCGAAGGTAAAGAAATCAGCATTGAAACATTGAAACGTTGTATCCGTAAAGGAACATTGTCTTCTACATTCGTGCCGATGCTTTGCGGTTCATCCTTCAAAAACAAAGGTGTTCAAACAATGTTGGACGCTGTTGTTGACTTCTTGCCTAGCCCGCTCGATATCGGCGCTGTTAAAGGTAAAAAAGTTGACTCTGATGAAGATGATTCTCGTAACCCATCCGACACTGAGCCATTCTCTGCACTCGCGTTCAAAATCATGAACGACCCGTTTGTGGGAACTTTGACATTCGCTCGCGTTTACTCCGGTAAACTTGAGTCTGGTTCATATGTTGTGAACTCTGTAAAAGATAAAAAAGAGCGTATTGGTCGTATGCTGCAAATGCACGCGAACAACCGTGAAGAAATTAAAGAAGCTTTGGCTGGTGACATTGTTGCTCTCGTTGGTCTGAAAGACACAACAACCGGTGATACATTGTGTGATCCTGATAAGCCAATCGTTCTTGAGCGCATGGAATTCCCTGAGCCGGTGATTGAGATTGCGGTTGAGCCAAAAACCAAAGCTGACCAAGAAAAAATGGGTCTTGCGTTGCAGCGCTTGGCTGCTGAAGATCCTTCCTTCCGTGTATCTGTTGACCACGAATCCGGTCAAACAATCATGAAAGGGATGGGCGAGCTCCACCTTGAAATTCTCGTTGACCGTATGAAACGTGAATTCAAAGTTGAAGCGAATATCGGTGCTCCACAAGTTGCTTACCGTGAAACTATCACCAAAGCAGCCGAAATTGATTATACCCACAAAAAACAATCTGGTGGTTCTGGTCAATATGCTCGTATTATTCTGATATTTGAACCGAACGAAGCGGGTGCTGGATATGAATTCAAATCCGAAATCGTTGGTGGATCTGTTCCGAAAGAATATATTCCAGGCGTTGAAAAAGGTTTGAATGCTTCCCAATCAACCGGTGTTATCGCTGGCTTCCCTGTTGTGGACTTTAAAGTTCGTTTGACAGATGGCGCGTACCACGATGTTGACTCCTCTGCGCTCGCATTCGAGATCGCTGCCCGTGCAGCTTTCAAAGAAGGTATGCAAAAAGCAGGACCACAACTTCTGGAACCAGTTATGAAAGTTGAAGTCGTGACCCCTGAAGAATATATGGGTGACGTCATTGGTGACTTGAACAGCCGCCGTGGTCAAATCTCCAACATGAGCGATCGCGGTAACGCGAAAGTGATTGCTGCGATGGTTCCATTGTCCAGCATGTTCGGTTACATCAACAATCTGCGTGGTATGTCACAAGGTCGTGCTCAGTACTCCATGGTATTCGATCACTATGAACCAGTGCCGCCAAACGTAGTTGAAGAAGTGAAAAAGAAATTAGCAGCTTAATTATTTAAAGAATTAGAAATTAGAAAGAGGAAATATCATGTCCAAGGAAAAGTTTTTACGCGACAAGCCACACTGCAACATTGGGACTATCGGTCACGTT
>MEMI01000034.1:0-4781 GCA_001767915.1 Alphaproteobacteria bacterium RIFCSPHIGHO2_02_FULL_46_13
GGAGTGATTTCATACTCGCTCTATCTTGTTCACTGGCCTGTCACGGTTTTCTTTTATCTGACCGCACTGGATAAACCGACTTTGGCACAAGCCTTTATGATCCTTGCAGGCATTCTGGTTCTGGCCTATCTGTCATGGAGATATGTCGAGCAACCATTCCGCAAGATTGACCCGTCTCCAAAATCTAAAAAACTGATCTATATGGGCTTAATAGGTATGGCCCTCGCATGTTGCGCTGGAACAGTTGGCCTGATGAGCAAAGGATTTCCCTCACGTTTCTCTGATTTCAAATATGAAGAGATTGATACAAACAAAATCTTTGGGTTCCGCACCTGTTTCTTTGATGCCAACCCTACTAAAAGTAAATGGGACTATCAAAAATGTACCGTGATCAACCATGGTGACAACAAAGCCCTATTATGGGGGGATTCATTTGCGGCGCATTATGTGCCGGGGATTATCAAAAACCAATCTGACATCCCTTATACCGTCATCCAATATAGCGCCGCCGGATGCCCGCCGATCTTGTCTTATTATTCATTCGCAAATAAAGCCTGCACCACATTCAATGCAGGGGTGATCGACGCAATCAAGGAACATAACATTAAAACCGTTGTGTTAAGTGCCCGTTGGGACAACGTCAAAAACCGTGGATTGGACGGGTTGGCAGAGACAATCGCCACATTGAAAGACATGGGACTGAATGTTTATGTGATCGGGCAATCCCCTGAATTTTCAATTGATGTTCAAATTCTGAACTATATGAAGTCGGCAAAAATTGACCATGGGACAGATGAATGGAAGATACATCTGTCTTCAGAAATCAATGACCATATCAAATCTTTGATCGGCGACACGCCATTTATTGATCCGTTGCCGTATGTGTGTGAAGGCAATTCCTGCGCCTATCGCAGGGACGGAGAATTGCTTTATAAGGATTACGGACATTATTCTGATCAGGGAAGTGATATGGCCGTTAAACTCTATTTCCCACTTTTAAAAAGCCATCAGAAATAAAGGGTCTGCGTTATGAGCGTTGCTTTGGAGAAGAAAAGGCTGTTTGAAATTGATGCCGCGAAAGGGTTAGCCATTATCCTTGTGGTCATCGGGCATCTGGTGATGCGCGAACAACCTTTGGGCAATGAATGGTACACCCAGTTGCGCGTTTCCATCTATGCCTTCCATATGCCGTTCTTTATGTATCTGAGCGGTTTTGTGATGTTTTATACCAAAGCCGCCTTTGTCAAACAGGATATCTATTTTGATTTCCTGAAAAAGCGTGCCTACCGTTTGCTCGTGCCATTCTTCTTTATGGGTTTTGTGATTTTCTTTGGAAAAACAGGAGCCAGTCTTTTTATAACTGTCGATAACGCTCCAAAAGACCTTTGGAACGGTCTAATCTCTCTGTTCTGGAACACTCATAACAGTCCTGCCATATCTTTATGGTATATTTTTGTGGCCTTTATCTATGCGATGATTGTCCCGCCTGCCCTCTGGTTATTAAAGGGTCGTATATTGCCATTACTGGCAATCGCGGCTGTCATTTATATATTGCCATTACCCGAATATATGTATCTGGATAAAGTCGGACAATATTTTGTGTTCTTTATGTTGGGTGGGTGTGCCGCCACTTACTTCGAGAAATATCAGGTTCTGCTCGACCAATGGAAATGGGCGTTCTGGGGGGCTTTTATTGCATCCCTATCCCTCACCTTCTTTGATTGGAACTGGCACTTGATCATGGCAATTGTGGGAACGCTGTCTATCCCTGCTATTCATGCCTTGGTCAGAATTCCGCGTATGACCAATTCCCAGATATTACTGTTCCTTGGTCAATATTCGTTTGTGATCTATCTCTTTAACACCATCATGATCGGATTGGCCAAAGGCGTGATGTTCAAATTCATGACATGGCACGGAATCAATTTCTTGGTCTTTGTGCCTGTCTTATTGGGCGCAGGATTAATTGCGCCGATCCTGTTAAAGAAGATTATATTCCGCCGGATTCCGGTTGTTGATAAACTGACGATGTAGTCAGTAAATCAGGTTTTTTCAAAACTTTAGGGTACGGAAACGCAAGGACGAGTGCAAATAAAAGCGTATCTATATTTGATTCCCCCTGAAAGAGCGAAGGCTCAACCTGTCCATGGATAATGATCATATAAATCAAAGCCATTTTAAAACTGTCATGATACAAAAACGCGAATACAGATTTAAATAAAATCAAAATTCCAAAAAGACCCAGACCTATATATCCAATTGAGAATAAAATCTGCAATACGATGTTATGCGTATGGGATGCCAAGAATCCAATTTTACCAATATTAGCTGGCAAAACAACAGGCGTACTGCCGTACCCCCACCCGAATACTGGTTTTTCGGCAATGAGCTCCTTGGCCACTGTCCATGTCGCCTCACGACCTGTTAGCACTTTTGAAGCATCACCCGTCCTTGAAAAATGCTCCATGATAGCATTCAAATCTATGAAATAATAAATTCCCAAACCCACTGTGATTGCAGCACACAACGCTACAATGCGCGGCAATGACGGTCTGGTCAATAATGCTACACCCGTTCCGACAGCCATAGACAGCAATGCTCCACGACTATCAGTCATCAACAAGGCGATGAGGTTAATGGGCACTGTTGCCAATATCACCCAGCCCCATTTCCCGTTATTAAATCCACGATAGAAGAAAGCCAACATGAGCGCCATAGCTGCCGTAATCCCCATATTGTTAGGATTACCGCAGACCCCCGCCATACGAGAACCAATATAAGCAATATCGCCATCATATTCAGTCGCTCGGGAGAATGCAGGAAACGCATAATAAGTAAAAATTGAAATCACAGAGATAGACGTAACAGCCGCAATCAGGGCGGAAAAAAGATGTTTTTTCTCAAGACATTCCGAAGCCGCAAAAAACAAGCCCAGCAAAAAAATGATCGTCATAAAGGCGCGCATCCCATAAATTGGATTAGGCGTCCATGCAGTAGAGATCAGGATAAGACCAAGTAACGGCAAGAAAAACAAGTTGTCGATTTGGTAAAGCCTGCGCCCCCAACTACGGATGGACACCATACACACGCCAAAGAACCCAGCCATTATAACAAAACGGATCAGCGAACTCATATTAATCGTTCCCGCAGGGATATCAAACGCCCCGCCTTGGGTAAACAAAGCCGCCACCACCCAGACACTGATAAAAATCATGGTTTGGAAAAGTAACTTAACCTGCGGATAAGGAGTTGGGCTGTTATTTACCATATTTACAATCACTTTGCCGTCGTTCAAAAGGTATAAAAATCTGTGGTCAAACGGGCATCTCTATCGTATGACACATTCTATGCACCCGATTATTATACACATCAGCAATGATTTTCCAGACATAGTTGCGCCCGGCAAGACGAAAGCCGTTCAACATCTGGTGGATGGCACGCCCGAATTCCGCCATATTATCTATTCTTTGAACCGTATCAACGGATGGCGTGGGATTACATCTGTTCCGTTCGGCACGGATAGAACCGCCATTTCCTATAAAGCCCTGCCCAAGGGTCTATTCTGGGAAGCGCGCCTGAAGGACGTTGCAAATTACATTATTCGTGACTTGACCGAAAAAAACATTACCCCCGATCTGATCCAAGGCCATAAATTCACGGTTGAGGGATTGGTCGCCCAAGATATTGCGGCGTATTTTAAAAAACCTTTTATGCTCTCGATCCAAGGGGATACAGACACAAAAATCCTGCAAATGAAACGCAGCCTGCGCAAAAGATTTCAGGTGATTGCCGATCAAGCCGCAATGGTTTTTCCGTTCGCCCACTGGCCAATTGCCACGTTCCAAAAATATCTGACGCTTGATCCTCACAAAATATCCGTTCTGCCCGTTGTTCCCGCAATTGATGTTTTATCACCTGCCCCCCTCATCGCTGAGTCGTGCCTGTTGAGTGTTTTCCATCTGGATAGTTGGAACAGAAAAAATATCATTGGGATGATGAACGCCTTAAAAATCGTGCAGGAGGCAATCCCCAATGCCCGTCTGGATATTTACGGCAGCGGATCACTCAAGAATTCTAAATGGCTTAAAAAATTGATCGAAGATTACGGTCTGGAAGACTCAGTTTCTTTATTGGGGGCGGTGCCGAATGGGGAGCTTCCACAATTGATGAAGAAATATGTCGGATTTGTCTTGCCGAGTAAGCGCGAAAGTTACGGCCTTGTATATGCCGAGGCTTTATTTGCGGGACTCCCTATCCTCTTCTCCAAAGATCGCGGCATTGACGGATTTTTCCCGACTGACAAAATCGGTTATGCCTGTGACCCGTTCGATGCCAACGATATTGCAAAAGGTATGGCCCATCTTCTGACCTATCAATCGAAATTAAAAGCGTCGATTGCTGATTTACAATCATCGGGTGGACTGGACGTGATCCGCAGATCATCCATTCTGGATGTGTATCGTCAGGGAATTCAGAAAGTTTTATCTGCTGCGTAAGTCACGTTTCAAGCGACCCGCAATCGATTTCACCACAGGAAATGCATAGCGCGGCGTACAGACCAGCGATTTCAAACCCGCCAAGGCACGCGCCCCGCATAAATCATCAACAATATTTCCGACAGCCAAGCGGTGTTGATTATCATGGATCAATGACGTCATGGCCTCTACCACCTCGTCATTGATTTGACCGTGATAGGTGGTCAGATATACCTGATAGCCGTTGGTGATAGCCGCGACACTATCCATCCCCTGAACCGCAGAGATAGAGCCATCATGGCGGTG
>MEMI01000034.1:4798-10317 GCA_001767915.1 Alphaproteobacteria bacterium RIFCSPHIGHO2_02_FULL_46_13
CATATCTTAAATGGCTCTGTTCGATCTTACTGCGGCGGATCATCGGCTTTAGGAATCCCAAATTCGGAATATCGACAGATTTGCGGTGTGATTTGATAAAGGTTGATAAAGACAATGCGCCAAAGACAGGTAATTCTTTCGGAATATAAAGATGTTCTGCGCCGTTATGCGGGGTTACATAGAATAAATTGTCGAAAATAATATCGGCATTTGTTTGTTGCGCAACATCCAACATGGCCTGAAACCGTTCGGGTAAAATCACATCGTCGGAATCAACAATCGCTACCCAATCTCCCGTGGCGACATCCAATGCGGCATTCCGCGCCCTTGCTGGCCCACCGTTTTTCTCTGCCGCAATCACCTTGACCCGCGCATCCATTTTCGCCAGTTCCTGCGCCAAGGTCAGGGTCGAATCTTTGGATTGGTCATCGACAATAATTACCTCTAACGCCGTATGGGTTTGGTTCAAAACAGACTGAACGCTTCCCAAAAGGGTTTTTTCGGCATTATACGCCGCAACGATGACCGAGATTTTTTCCTGAGATGGTGACACGCTTTATCTGTCCTTTTAAGGGCGTTTGAGATGCTTTTTACCCTATCCACCTGACTTATTTCTGTCACCTAAAAAATAAAGCTTGCCATTTAGGATTAAATTCCTTATATTCACTTTATCGCAGCCCAACTGCGCCCAATATTTCGTTTCACCCCCGCCAGCTTGGTCGGGGGTTTTGTATTTTTGTCACTTTATTTGAAAGGCTTATTTATGCGCTTAGGTACATCACTCGCTTTTACCTCCATCCGCACTAGAAAGAAACAATCTACCCCCCTCCGCGTGGCAGAGGTTCAGGCAAGAGGAATGACCAATTTTAACACCATGTTATATTCCAATGACGCTTTCTTTGTCCGCATGCCGTTTGTGATCGGACAAGATATGAAAGATATTCTTTTATCCTTTATCAATTGGTATCAATGGACGGTGCTGGAAACCGATACAGGGAACGCATTTACTGTTTCATCCTGTTCCATTGAATCTTTATCAGGAACAGTTGTGCCAGTCTATTTTGGCGGTTCACGCAGTAAAGTGATTGCAGATGGCGCAAATGATATCCAGTCGGATACGATCCTTCCTTCTGCGTTTGGATTGAATAAATTTTCCCGCGGCGAGCAATACTGGATTAAGCTTATACTGAACGTCCCGAATGGCGGTAAAATTCCGCGGACATCGCGGATGGTCGCGGCTGTGAGTGGTTCACAAACTGCATGGTATCAATCCAGCGTCACATTCCCGTCCAGTACCGATATTGCGGGTCAATTTACGACAACGGGGACTGCGCCTGTCGCCCAGCCAAATGGTTATCAACCTCTTGTGTTGGGACATCCGGTTGTCGATGAGCCAAGCTTTATAGCGGTTGGGGATTCGATTGGCGATGGTGCGGGGGATACGACGGCAGCCACATTATACGGGCATGGCTTTATTCAACGGGCGATGGGAAATAACGGGACGAACCCTCTCCCCTGTTTGAATTTCTGTCGTCCGAGTACGACATCCGATCATGCGGTTGCCGGAACAAAATGGCGCGCGTATGTTAAATATGCGCGTTACGCCATCGAAGAATTCGGCACAAATGACATTGTCATTTCAACCAAAACAGTCGCCGCCACGCAAGCGAGCCTGAGCAGTTTATGGAGCATTCTGAAATCCGAAGGGGCGCAGGGTATCATTAAAAGTAACTTACTATGTTTTACAACCTCAACCGATAACTGGCTAACCTCAGCCAATCAAACCATCCGCACAGGGTGGACGGCGGGGGATAAAACGGATCAATTAAATGCATGGTTTGCAACCAAAGTGACGGACGGAACATTAATGGCATCCGTTGCCTATCCAAACATCAAAGACACTGGAAATGCCAATAAATGGTTGGTTGATAATGTCACCGCCAATTATATCACCGTTGACGGTGTCCACCCAAGCCCGTTGGGGCATGATCTGGTGTCACAACCTTTAAGGGCGGTTATTGCGGCGTTGAGTTAGGTAGTAAGGGAACGGCAAAAAGGCGTGGAAAAATAACCCCGCGCATCAGCCATAAGGCAAGCCCCACCGAGATGACCCAACCCGCCAGACAGGCAATAATCGCGCCCCATGCGCCCATATCGGCGCATAGCAAATAGGATAAGATCACACCAATAATCCCCGCAGGAATACGTTGCAGATTATATTGGTTGATCTTACCCAATTTGACGATCACCGTTTCAATCGGCGAGGTGATGGAGAGCATCATAAAAATCAGCCCCCAGCCCACCAGAAGATGGCTGTAGGCCGCATATTTTTCACCATAGACCAAACGCACAATCTGTTCACCAAAGAGTGCCATACCAATGGTCATCAATAATGCCCCGCCGCCATAAAGTGCAAAAAGGCGGAAAAACGGCCCGCGCAGATCATCATGTTTTTTGGAATGATTGGGGAAGAAATTTTTATCAATAATATCAAGGCTTTTGACGATCACCAATAATGGTTGCATCAAACTGCGCATCCCTGCGTAGGCCGCAGATTGGATGGGGGCGGCAACGGCGCCCAGAATAAAGATCGGGAAGTTGGTGTATCCCGCATATCCCGCCACACCCAGTAAGGATGCCCCGAGATAACGGCGCGTATCGCGTTTCATCAAACGCCATCCCCAGAACAGATCAGGCTTCCCGATAATCGTCAAAAGCCATGAGGATTTCGCCAAGGTAAAAATGCCAATCAACACCATAAATGCATCAAAGCCGATATGATATTTGGGGATCACAAAAAACATGATGCCCATCATCACCAGATACCCCGCAGATGTCACCAACGGATCAACAAAGCGTTCATATTTGATCATTAAAATACGATCAAAATCCAGTTGGATATAAATGAGTGTCAGGACAACACTGGAAAAAACAATCGCCCAGTAAAAGTGACTATCGCCCCAGATAAAACTGGTCACTACAATCCCGACCCCGCCGAGACCGAACAAAACCGCCCATGCCACCAATTGTTGCCCCAGAAGTTTCCGCGCACGGCGGCGGAGGACAGGTTGGGGCAAAAGTGAATTTTGAACAACATAAGACGTCCGTTGCACACCTTGCAAGGTCATGGCAATGGAGAGCGCAATCCCGTAGGCCGCCAGTTCAATTTCCGAGAAAAATTTTGCCAAAATAATGGTGAACAGAAAATTGGCGCCCGAGAAAAACACCTGATCGCACAGGGAAATTCCGCGAATAAAAAGTTTACGGTGTTTTGATACCATCTGCCCTCTGCACCCTATTCTTTATCAGCGATCAATTTTTCAAAGACAGCGACATATTTTTCTTTCTCGGTATCCCATGAGAAGGAATGCGCCGCTCTGTCCAATGCTTTCTGCCCCATCTCAGTCCGGCGGGTATCATCGCGGAGGCGATTGATTGCCTCGGCCAGACCTGCATCATCATTGGTTGTCGCAACCTCAACCGCATCGCCCAGCAAACGCATTGTTTCCTGCAACGGATAGGACACAATCGGAATTCCCAGTTTTGAATATTCAAAGACTTTGTTCATACTGATTTTGTCATTATATTCGTTATATGGGTCAGGGATCACGCCGATATCAACGGCGGATAATGTGGACATCAATGTTTCGCCCGACAAATATCCCGCAAATTCAATGTCATCAGTGACTTTCAAATCCACCGCCAAAGCTTTGACCGCTTGTAAATCAGGGCCATCGCCGATAATCACCGCACGAACATCCGTCACACCCATATTATTTTTTAGATGTGCCATTGCCCGCACCAAATGATCCACGCCGTCTTGGTTTCCGATGATCCCGATATAACCGACCAACAGGCGTTTGCCTTGTTTCAGGTCAGTGCGCGGTTCAACACGGTGCATATTTTTATGGTCGGGGACACTATAAACACTCACCACCTTATCCGCTGCTTTTCCAGTACGACCCGCACAAAGATTGCGGAAAGTATCATTCGCCGTAATCACCATGTCTGCCGAGAGATACGTCAACTTCTCAAGCAACAACATGGTTTTATAGAGCAAACCTTTACGGTTGAATTTCACCGCGAAGAGTTCAGGGCAGATGTCATGGTGGTCAAAAACAAATTTTTTGCCCAGCAATTGAAACGGCCATGTCACCAGAAAAATCATATCCGGCGGGTTACACGCCTGAATCACATCGAAGCCGTGTTTTCTGTAGATTTTAACCAGCAAGCGCAATTCATGGAACAACGCCGCCATATATTCGAGAACGAAGCCCAGCTTACCACTGGCCTCCAGCGGTAAAGAATGGCGATAGATATGGATGTCATTGATACAGACATAATTTTCAGGAAATTTATCATTTTTCGGGCAGATGACGGAGACAGCCCAACCCGCTTCTTTCAACGCATTGGCTTCCTGCCAGACGCGGCGGTCAAACGGCAGGGGAAGATTTTCTACGATTATCACGCATGATTTTTGGTTGGTCATTCTTGTTCCTATGCTTTCGCTGTTTCAGGCCAATTTTAACGATCTGGCCGTGGAAAGATGAAGAGATACGGAAGATATTGGAGTTATTCAAGCTTTTTATCTTTTCTTGCGCGCATACACAGGATATATTGCGCCGCTAAATCATATTTTTGCACTTTATGCCGATTACAATATTATGTAATTAAAATATGAATTTAGATGATTTAACAGAAATAGATGCGACAGGATCAAAAAAGCGATGCCATCGAACCAAGAGCAATACACCCAGATTGATTATTTACCGAATTTGCATGATATCATCATGACCGTCTGGCGCCATCGCATGACCATGATCACCACCATTGTCGCCATCAGCATCCTTGGCGGATTGGTTATTTTATTCAAACCGAATACTTATAACGCCGCCGCTACCATTATGGTGAAGGACAACAGCGTTAACCTTGAGGATTTCAAAGAATTTACCGATACGCCAAAATTCGATGCCATGACTATCCTAACCGAGGTCAAAATCCTGACCTCCCCTACCCTTGCCCTTAAAACCATTGAGGCCACAAAACTATATGAAACTGACGAATTCAAATCATCCACGGGTAATGCACAAGGGTCTTTGTCCAAATTCATGAAAAGCCTGAAAGTATCGCAACAAGGCGCCAGCAAGATCATTGAAATTTCATTTAAATCCAAAGACCCTGAACTAGCCGCAAAGGTTGCAAATGCCCATGTTGACAGCTATTTCATTTCACAGATTGAAAGCAAGACACAACGTGTATCCGACCTGAGCACTTGGTTTCAGGGACGCGTTAAAGTTTTGAAAGAAGACGTGATTAAGAAATCTCGTGCGGCTGCGGAATATCGGTCAGCACAAAAATTGGTGGTTGGCCAAGATGACCAAGAATTGATTTACCAACAAATTAATGATGCCAGCGCCAAGATAGGCACGACCCAGACCACAAAACTGGATATTGATTCCAAACTTGCCGCCGTAGAGGCATTGAAAGACAAGGCAGAACCGGATGCTATTGCGGCAATT
>MEMI01000035.1 GCA_001767915.1 Alphaproteobacteria bacterium RIFCSPHIGHO2_02_FULL_46_13
GGATAATGTTTTTGTAACCCCTTCTGAAAACGCATCACGGTCAACCGCTAATGCGCCACCCGCAGGAACAGCAGCCTTTGCGGCCTCCCGCATCTGCAATGAATTGCAAAGACGCATTTCTTCGTGAAGAACCCCAACTGCATTATAATCCTTATCATCCGACCGAAAGGAGTTAGAGCAAACCAGTTCCGCCAACCCATCTGTTTTATGTGCGTCGGTCGGGGTATGGGGGCGCATTTCATGCAGGATAACAGGAACGCCCATATTGACGGCCTGCCAAGTGGCTTCAGTCCCCGCCATGCCGCCGCCGATAATGTGGATTGGTTTTGGTGTCGTCATTTTAATAGTGTTCCTTTATATCCGTTTTGCGAAATCTCGGTGCAGAGGTCGTACCATTCGCACCCTTTGCACGCTGTCCTGATGGACTGTGTTTTATAAACATCTCTCATGCGGTTGATCAAGGCTTTCGTGAGTCTGAAGCGGTTTCCGATTTTAAACAGTGCAAATTCAGGAAATCTTTCAAAATCCGCAAGAGCTTGGTTATCCCTGTCCGTGATCCGGCTCTCAAGGCAGTCGCAGGTCGTATCGTCTTTGTCGCATAACCGAGGCGCACAAATCGCATCCGCCCCATAGTCCAGATAAATATCCGCCTCACCCTGATTAATTTGTTCTAATATGTCGGTCATATTTCGGGTGAAAGCCTCGCTATATCCTTTGCCAATATGGTTCAGGATACATAACAAGTGATGCGGACGAAGATGGATAGGGGGATGCATTAGCGGAACTTAGCAAAATGGCGGGGTTTTGTCACATATCCCATAATTATCCATAATTTATAAGACAAAAATGAAAATATCTATCTATAAACTGTTCAAAAAAGGGCTTACCCCTTGAAATAGTTCTGCCTTTATGGTCATTTAAGGCCAGAAAAATGTCCTGTCCAACAAACGGATTCGTATTATTATGGCTTCAACAGAATTTCTTTTAAACTATCTGCCGATCATCGTCTTTTTAGGGATAGCCATTGGACTGTCCTGCGCCATGGTTGGCGCATCTATGATCATTGGTAAAAACAAACCGGATGCGGAAAAACTCTCTGCTTACGAATGCGGCTTTGATGCGTTCGATGATGCACGGAACAAGTTTGACGTGCGGTTTTATCTGGTCGCCATTCTTTTTATTATCTTCGATTTGGAAGTCGCATTTTTGTTCCCGTGGGCGGTGTCTCTCGGGGCGATTGGCATGTTTGGTTTCTGGTCAATGGTCGTCTTTTTAGGTGTCCTGACTGTTGGTCTGGTTTATGAATGGAATAAGGGAGCCCTTGATTGGGAATAACACGCGATGAGCAGTGAACGTCATATATTCGAGGCTCCAAAAACCTCACTCATTACCGATGTGCCGATGTTGCCAGCCGAGCAACAGGACGAAGCTGTCGCCAAATTGGCGCAGGAAGTATCGGACAAAGGTTTCGTTTTAACACAAACCGATAAATTATTCGACTGGGCGCGTCAGGGTTCCATGTGGCCAATGACCTTCGGTCTGGCCTGTTGCGCGGTGGAGATGATCCACTCATATATGTCCCGTTATGACCTTGACCGCTTCGGAATTATTCCGCGTCCATCCCCACGTCAATCAGACGTGATGATTGTTGCGGGAACACTCACCAATAAAATGGCACCCGCACTCCGCAAAGTTTACGACCAAATGGCCGAACCACGTTGGGTCATTTCAATGGGGTCATGCGCCAATGGCGGCGGATATTACCATTACTCATACTCCGTTGTTCGCGGATGTGACCGTATTGTGCCGGTTGATATTTATGTTCCGGGTTGCCCGCCAACGGCTGAAGCTTTGGTGTATGGCTTGCTCCAACTCCAGAAAAAAATTCGCCGTGAAGACACACGGATCGTCAGATAGAGAGTTTAGAATGGCTGAAGAAATCCAAGCTGCGGCAGCAGTCGAAGAAACACCAAAAGACCCGATGGTCATCTATGCCGAAGAGATTCAGGCAAGATTGGCGGACGGCATAATCTCGTTCGATACCAAAGGCAATGAACTTGTCTTCCATGTCAAACGTCAATCGTTGCTTGGCGTGATGGCCTATTTGCGTGATGCGGATGAAACACAATTCAAACAATTAATTGATGTGTGTGGCGTTGACCACCCGAACCGAGCTGAACGGTTTGAAGTTGTCTATCAACTCCTGTCCATGCGTCACAATATCCGTGCCCGCGTCAAAATTACCACTGACGAAGAAACACCTGTGCCGTCGCTTTCAACCCTGTTCAGTTCTGCTCCATGGTGCGAACGTGAAACATGGGATATGTACGGCATTATGTTTGACGGCCTTGCCGACCATCGCCGCATTCTGACCGACTATGGCTTTGACGGACACCCGCTCCGCAAAGATTTCCCGCTTTCGGGCAATGTCGAAGTCCGTTATGACGCGGAGCAAAAACGCGTTGTCTATGGCCCAGTATCTTTACCGCAAGATTTCCGCGTCTTCGATAATTTAAGCCCATGGGAAGCGTTGACAGATATTCAACTCCCAGGTGATGAAAAAGCGGGCGAAAATCCAAACATGCCAAAAATTGGTTGGCATCCAACCAACAAAGTGTCGGAGTAGGTAGATATGACATCCGCAATCGTTGAAAAAGTAACTGATGACGAAACAGAAATGTCCCAAGAACATTTCATTAAGCCATATACCATGAACTTTGGCCCACAACACCCTGCGGCGCACGGTGTGCTTCGCCTTGTTCTGGAGATGGACGGCGAAGTGGTGGAACGCGCAGACCCGCATATCGGTTTGCTTCACCGTGGGACTGAAAAACTGATTGAATATAAAACCTATATGCAGGCCTTGCCGTATTTTGATCGTCTGGACTATGTGTCCCCGATGAATCAGGAACATGCGTTTGCATTGTCTGTTGAAAAATTATTGGGGCTGAATGTTCCTGAACGTGCGCAATATATCCGCGTTCTGTTTTGTGAATTAACCCGTATCCTCAACCACGTTTTGAACATCACGACCTTTGCACTCGACGTTGGTGCGATTACACCTGCACTCTGGGCGTTCGAAGAACGTGAAAAGGGGATGGAGTTTTATGACCGCGTTTGCGGCGCACGCCTCCACGCCAACTATATTCGCCCGGGCGGGGTGTCGATGGATGTTCCTGCGGGGCTCCTCAAAGACATGCAAGCATGGACGGAGAGCTTCCCGAAAGTTCTGGCTGACCTTGATGCCTTGCTGACCAACAACCGTATTTTCAAACAACGGACGGTTGATATTGGTGTCGTATCAAAAGAACAAGCATTGGATTGGGGCTTCACCGGCCCATGTCTTCGTGCATCCGGTGTGGCGTGGGACTTACGGAAGTCACAACCTTATGACGTCTATGCGAAAATGGACTTTGATATTCCTGTCGGTAAAACGGGCGATTGTTACGCACGTTATTTGGTACGCATGGAAGAAATGCGCCAATCACTCCGCATCATGCAACAATGTATTCGTGAAATGCCCGAAGGCGATATTAAAACCAACGATTACAAAGTTACTCCGCCACCGCGCGCCGAGATGAAAAATTCAATGGAAGCATTGATTCACCATTTCAAATTATTCACCGAAGGATACCACGTTCCAGCGGGTGAAACTTATACGGCGGTTGAAGCACCAAAAGGTGAATTCGGTGTGTATCTCGTCTCTGACGGAACAAACCGCCCCTACAGATGCCACATCCGCGCCCCGGGCTTTGCGCATTTACAAGCCCTCGATATGATGTCAAAAGGCCATATGCTGGCCGACGTTGTCGCCAATATAGGGTCACTGGATATCGTGTTCGGCGAGATTGATAGATAAAGGATTTTAAAGAATGAAAAAGTCAGTTGATTTAAATGCGGCGTATCAGCCAAAAAGTTTTGAGTTTCGTGATGTCGCACAAGTCGCAGAAATCATTTCGCGCTATCCAAAGGGCAAACAACGCTCTGCCACAATGCCACTTCTGGACTTGGCGCAGCGCCAAGTTGCCGAAGATGGTGCAGTTGCGAACCCACCTTATGGCGGATGGATTCCACGCGCCGCGATGGATAAGATTGCCGAAATCGTGGATGTGCCACCTGTCAAGGTTTACGAAGTCGCAACATTTTATTCGATGTATAATCTGGCACCTGTCGGAAAATATCTGGTGCAGATGTGCACAACAACACCTTGTATGCTCTGCGGTTCCGGCGACATCGTCAAAACTTGTGAAAACGAATTAGGCATTCACACTGGCGAAAGCACAAAAGACGGTCTATTCACCATCGTTGAAGTCGAATGCCTTGGCGCATGCGTCAATGCCCCGATGGTTCAGATCAATGATGATTATTACGAAGATTTAACCCCTGCAAATATGAAACAATTATTGTCTGATTTGAAAGATGGTAAGCCTGTCACTGTTGGTTCTCAACAGGGGCGCAAGGCGTCCATGTCTATTAAGGGAACAACAACATTGACTGAACAAGCCGATAAATTGGGTATTCAAAAGGCTGTCTAAGATATGAGGCTTGTCGCACTTAACAAATCGCTGAAACAGGAATTTTGGTGTGTGGTCATCGCTTTCTCCTTGGCTGGATTGGTCGAGTTGGATACATGCGGGGCAGTAAGTAATGACGAAGATAAAAAAATCAAGTCATTGGGTTCTGTCCTTTGCTCTCCACCGAACACACCAAATGCATTTTGCACCCAACCGCATTGAGCATTATAAAGCTGAGGGGATATAATGATCTTTATCGCTCTTGGCGCAAATCTTCCGTCTTCTTATGGTTCTCCGCGGGAAACGATCAAACGGGCGATAGGGGAGATTTCTAAAAACGGGGTGCGGGTTTTATACCAATCGCCGATTTACCTGACGGCACCTGTGCCTATCTCTGATCAACCTTGGTATCATAATGCGGTGATTGGGATATCAACTGACCAATCTCCATCCGATCTTTTAAAAACACTTCAATCCATCGAAAATAATTTCGGGCGAGTGCGGACAATTCGTAATGCTCCGCGTGTGATTGATCTTGATGTTGTGGCGTATCATGATGTTGTTCAAAATAATGATGATTTGATTTTGCCGCATCCGCGGATGCATGAACGTGCCTTTGTGCTTTACCCGCTCCGCGATATTGACCGCAACTGGGTTCATCCTGTATCGGGAAAGCATATCAATGATTTGATCGCGCTGATCCCTGATGGGCAGGATATTGAATGTGAAACGCGCCCCCTCATCATGGGGATTGTAAACGTCACGCCCGATAGTTTTTCAGATGGCGGCAAATTCGCCTCAACCGACACCGCCATCCAGCACGGCTTACAATTAATCGCCGAGGGCGCAGATATACTGGATATCGGCGGTGAATCCACCCGTCCGTCATCTGTCGTTGTGTCCCCAGATGAAGAACAGCGCCGTATTCTGCCAGTGATCGAAGGTTTAAGAAACGCAGGGGCGTTAATATCGGTTGATACACGCAATGCGTCTACTATGACGGCAGCACTGAAAGCAGGGGCGGGGATGATCAATGATATTTCTGCCCTGACCCATGATAAAGAGTCAATCAACGTCTTGCGTGATTCAGATTGCCGCATCTGCCTGATGCACATGCAAGGCACCCCACAAACCATGCAGGTCAATCCGCATTATAATGATGTGGTGGCGGAGGTTTATCGCTTTTTAGAAGAACGGATACAGGCGTGCGTTGAAGCGGAGATCGCCAAAGACAGATTGATGATTGATGTCGGTATCGGATTTGGAAAAACACTCGATCATAATCTTGCCCTTTTGAAAAATATGTCCAAATTCCATGATCTTGGTGTTGATATCCTACTCGGTGTTTCGCGGAAAAGATTTATTGAGCAAATTTGCGGTCGGGATATCGCCGCCGAAGACAGGCTCGCCGGATCATTGGCCGCCCTTGCCCATGCTTGCCGCGATCATTTACAGATTGTTAGGGTGCATGATGTGGCGGCAACGCGGCAATTTATAGATGTCATCCAAAAAACTTGCGTATAAATGCGCCTGACGTAAATATTCGCTTGCCGATTTCCCAATATAAAGTAGCATTTTTTAATCACATTTTTTACAGGGAATTACCATCATGCTTCTTTGGTTTGTTATAGGCTATTGGATTATTTCGGTTGCAATCGGGTTGATTGCGTCTCTCAAAGTGCATAACACCAAAGACTTTGCCATTGCGGGCCGTCATTTACCTTTTTATATGGTTGTGGCCACTGTGTTCGCAACATGGTTTGGGGCAGAAACCGTTTTGGGAGTTCCGGCAACTTTCCTTGGCGAAAATATGCGCGGGATTGTGGCAGACCCCTTTGGCTCATCTCTTTGCCTGATTTTTGTCGGGCTATTTTTTGCCGCCCCTCTTTACAAAATGAAGCTTCTGACCATTGGCGATTTTTATAAAAAACGATATGGCCGTACGGCTGAGGTCATGACGACCTTGGCGATTGTAGTTTCGTATCTGGGGTGGGTCGGTGCGCAGATTGCGGCGCTTGGGCTTGTGTTCAATATTGTCTCTGACGGTGCTATTTCACAAACCACAGGGATGTGGATCGGGTCGATGACGATTTTGATTTATACTTTCTTTGGCGGAATGTGGGCGGTTGCGGTGACCGATCTTATTCAAATGATTATTATTGTGATCGGTATGCTCTATATCGGCGGTGAAGTGTCTGAGCTTGCGGGTGGAGTTGGTACAGTGGTGCAACACGCCAGAGATGCAGGAAAATTTGAGTTCTGGCCATCCGCTGATATGAAAGATATTATTGCCTTTGCGGCGGCAGCAATGACGATGATGTTAGGGTCTATGCCTCAGCAGGACGTTTTCCAACGCGTACAGTCTGCAAAAACTATAAAATATGCTGTCTGGGGATCTGTGCTGGGTGGGTCATTATATTTCATCTTCGCATTTGTGCCGATGTTCCTGGCCTATTCCGCAACACTCATTGACCCTGACATGGTTGCCAAAAATATGGGTGAGGGCGGTGATCCGCAAATGATTTTGCCGCAACTGGTTTTGACCCATGCGCCATTATTTGCACAGGTGATGTTCTTTGGCGCGTTGCTCTCTGCCATTAAATCATGTGCATCGGCAACCTTACTCGCGCCGTCCGTATCGTTCTCGGAAAATATTCTGAAACCGATGATGCCCCATATGTCGGATAAGAAATTGTTGAAACTGATGCGTTTTGTAACGCTTGGATTTACGATTGTTGTCACGCTATACGCCGTTAACTCCGAACTCAGTATTTTCAGTATGGTTGAAAATGCGTATCAGGTGACTTTGGTATCGGCCTTTATTCCATTGGCGTTCGGCGTATATTGGAAACGCGCAACGAACCAAGGCGCTCTCTGTGCCATTTTTGTGGGGTTGATCGTATGGATTGGTTCGATATTATTTGCAGGCGATGATCCGTTTATCCCATCCCAATTCGCAGGCCTGATTGCCAGTTTCTTCGGTATGATTATCGGGTCACTTGTGCCTCAATATATCAAGCATAACCACGCCATCCATGACGAACTTCATTCAGGCAAGCATGGGCATGAAAGTTTTGATGAACCTAAAGCGATTTAAGCGAATATAAAATATCTAACGCTTCACGCGGGGTCAGGCTATCGGGATTTATTTCTGATAGCCTTTGTTCCACCGCAGAGATTTTTGGCTTCGGTGGCGCGGATGGGGTTGTGAATAATGGCAACCCCGCAACGGCACCTGAACCGCCGCGCGCTTTGCTGTCTTCCAGAAGGCGCAGAACATCTTCGGCACGGTCAAGCACTGTTTCGGGAAGTCCCGCAAGTTTTGCCACATGAATTCCGTACGACCTGTCCGCTGTTCCGGCCTTTACGGTATGCAGGAAGATGATTTCATCTTTCCAGTCTTTGACATCCATCGTGTAACAGGCCAGATGCGGAAGTTGTGATTTGAGTTGGGTCAGTTCATGGTAATGGGTTGCGAACAACCCGCGACATTGAATTGTGTTATGCAGATATTCAAGCGTTGCCCACGCAATCGACAACCCGTCAAAAGTCGCCGTACCGCGCCCGATTTCATCAAGGATCACCAATGATTTGGATGTGGCGTTTTGAAGAATGGCGGCGGTTTCCACCATCTCAATCATAAAAGTCGAATGTCCGCGTGCCAAATCGTCGGATGCACCCACACGACTAAACACCTTATCAACAATGCCGATATGGGCGGAGGTCGCGGGCACATAAAAACCCGCCTGCGCCATAATGGCAATCAATGCATTCTGGCGAAGGAATGTCGATTTACCGGCCATATTTGGCCCTGTCAGAAGCCATAGGCGTTCTGCGCCTGAAAGGTTGCTGTTATTCGGTGCAAAGCGTGTATGTTTTTTAACCAAGGCCTGTTCAACAACAGGGTGACGACCGCCTTGAATATCAAAGGCATCGCTGTCATCAATTTTGGGGCGGGTATAGGATTTATCAACGGCAAGGGTTGCCATGGATGTCGCAACATCAATCGATGCAAGCCCCCGCGCCACACGCGATATATCATCCGCCAGTGCCATGGCTTGGTCACGAAATTCGTTATAATAATTTTCTTCAATCGCCTGGGCTTTGTCGGCGGACAGGGCAATTTCGCGTTCCAAGTTCGACAGGTCAGGTGTCGTAAAACGAACCCCGTTCGACATGGTTTGGCGATGGATAAACGGGTTGTCGGTATTACCCGATTTCACCATCATCGCATCGGCGCGTTTTGCGGGAACTTCAATAAAAAATCCCAACACATTATTATGTGTGATTTTCAGGGATTCAATTCCCGTATCCTGAACATATTTTGTTTGCAGGGCTGCGATATGGTTATGGGTTTCGGATTTTAAACTCCGCACCTTATCAAGGTTCGGGCAAAATCCCGCCGCAATAAACCCGCCATCGCGCATTAAATAAGGGAGAGATTCAGACAGTCCAGCAGTCAGTCTTTCCTTATATTCATGTTGGCGATCAGTGAGGTGTAGGAGGTCGCAACATCGCATCAACGGAGATGATGAAAGACCTTTTTCAATCAATGCCGCACGAATAAGGCTCGCGTAATGCAACCCGTCACGGATGGACGCCATATCACGCGGCCCCCCGCGATTAAGGCTAAGCCGCGCTAAAGCCCGTTCCATATCAGGAACCATTTTTAAAATGGCACGGATATTTCTGGTGAGGTCAAAGGCCGCAATCAGTGATTCAATTTCATCATGGCGGCGATTAATCTCTGCCACATCACGCAGCGGGGAGAGTAGGCGGGATTGAATCATTCGTGACCCTGCACCCGTTTGTGCAATATCCAACAGATCAATCAAACTGCCCTGACGGTCGCCTGTCTGGGTTTTTATGAGTTCTAGTGATCTGAATGTCGATGGATCAAAATCAACCGTTTTGAAATTTTCGATACGTTTGGGGGCAGAGAGATAGGGGATTTGACCCTTTTGCGTTTCATCCACATAATGAAGCAATGCCCCCGCCGCGGCGATTTCAGCGCGGGAGAAATTCTTTGATAATTCTTCCTCTGAAATACCGAACAGATTTTCTAATTTCAAAATGCCCGATGCACTATCGAAAAACCCCGATGGTTGAACACTGGAAATCGCATTCAGGTCGTCTGAAAAATCCTGTGCGCTTTTGCAAATAATCTCACTCGGGTTCAGGCGTTGTAAGGCGGATTTGGCCTCTGTGGAATGGAGGCTCTGTAGTAAAAATTCACCTGTCGAGACATCCGCAAAAGCAATCCCCGCTTGTCCGTTCATATCAACATAGGCCGCAAGGTAATTATTGGTTTTGGAATCGAGCAGGTTATCTTCGATCAATGTTCCTGCTGTAATAATCCGCACCACTTCACGGCGCACAAGGGCTTTATACCCGCCGCGTTGTTTGGCTTGTTCGGGTGTTTCGATCTGGTCACAAATGGCAACCTTTTGCCCCGCACGGATCAGGCGGGCAATATACCCCTCCGCCGCATGGAACGGCACACCGCACATCGGAATGTCAGTCCCTTCGGTCTTCCCGCGCTTGGTGAGTGTCAGATCTAGAATTTTTGAGGCGATGACTGCATCCTCAAAAAACATCTCGTAAAAATCACCCATCCGGTAAAATAACAAACAATCCGGATGCTCATCCTTCACCGCATGATACTGCGCCATCATCGGCGTATGACCTTGGGCGATATAGTCATCGTGAGATATTATTTTTTTAGCTGCGTTGTTCATTTTTTGCTCGTCTTTTTTATTTTCTACGCGGTTATAACCCAGAGATTTGAGAGTCTTTAGGCCATGCAACTTTCCAGCCGAGCTTCATGTCTTTCTTTGCTTTTGCATCCAAATCAAATGTCCATTGTAATAGGCCTTTGATATTGTTTGTATCGGGGGTGTATCCTGCTGTTGTTACATCTTTTAAAATATCAGATGTAATCTCATCGTTTTGTCCGACAGGGGTTGTTTCCTGAAGAACAATTGCGACAGGTTTACTATGAAGGTTTTGGATTTCGGTGACAAAATGACGTTCTTGGACATTATCGCGCATAATCATGCCACCGTCTGTTTTTTCATCTTTTAAAATTTTGCGTTTGACGCTGACTTGATCGTCCGCACCGAAATACAACGCATAATCTTCATCAGGGCGCAAAAGCGGAACGGATGATTTCCCGACAAATGCTCCATCACGGAACAGGCTCACTTCACCCGGCAGGATAGGGCTTTCGCCTTTTAATTTTGCTTTGGCTACTAGGAAGGCCTCTGTGCTGATTTGTGGTTTGATATGAACTTGCAGAGTGTTTTCAGTATCAAATGCTCCGACCATCACTTTGGTTTCTGTTCCATCTGCGGTGATCGAGGCAGGTCCCGGAATTTTATATTCACTGACAAAGCCACCTGTTGTAATATTTGCAGTCACAAATTCGGCTTTTTCTTTTACCATTTCCGCAGGGGCTGCCGATTTTGCGAGCATTTGTGGGGCGGCAGGAACAGGCATTGCGGAATCGGATGCCATATCCCTGTTAGACATGCTTGAAATCGCGCCACCATAGGCCACAGGATTAAAGATGTTGACCCAAAGAGGTTGTAAGTCAGGAAGTCCCGTTCCGCGTTGTGGCTGTGCGGTGGAGAGTGTGAGGGCTACGCCTGTCCACTCTTCGCCACTATTCTGGCGGACAGCTCCATATTGAATAAGTTGCAACTTAGCTGTTTCGGTATCTATGCGCGCGTCATAGACGGGGTTCCAGCTTGCATTGCTTACCTGATAACTTAAATCAAGAGTGAGTTCGGTCGATGTTGGTGTTTCAAGCGGAATTGTTACCGTATAGGTGCTATATTGACCGTTACCCAAATCATTCAATTCATTTTGTAGTGCTAATATTTTTTTATTAAGGTCTCGGACTTTGGCATTGTTGGCAACGCTTGCCGTTTGTACATCATTCAGACTGGTAAATAATGTCTGTGCAGCCGCCGTCCATTGTTCTGGTTTCAAATTCATTTCGGCAATATTTTCATTGGTGCGCAAGGCTGCCTGTGTTCCGATTGTGGTCAGGAATGTTCTCTTGGCATCAAGTGCTGCTTTTTCACCGTTTAAAATATTAAGTTGATCGTTCAGTGTTTCAATTTGGGCATTTAATTCATTTTTACGGGGTTCTGCAATTTCTTCTGCCATCACTTCTTTGTAGGTAACGGCGCCGAATTTAACTTTTGCAAGAGCCTCTCCTTCTGCGCGAAGAGAGTCAGGAAGGATGGTGGTCGGAAGACCTTTGAATGTAATGCTATGTGATCCTGCAGGAACAGAAACTTTAGCCTCACGCGTAACCGTTGCGCGGTCAGTATAGACAATGGCCTTTATGATCTTGCTATTTTCAACCGCAATCGCATCGGCATAGGCTGGAGTTGTCAAAAAAGTAAACGCAGATAAGGCGATAAGATAGCGAGACATAAATTTTCTCCTGTATGTGTTAAGTATCGGTTTATTTTACCCCGGTTGACCCGAAACCGCCCGCCCCGCGTGAGGTTTCATCCAGATTTTCGCAGACATCCCATGCGGCTTGTTCGTATCTTGCAATGACGATTTGAGCGATACGCATGCCGCGTTCGATGGTGAAGGGGGCTTTGCCGTGGTTGATCAGAATGGCTTTGATCTCGCCGCGATAATCGGCATCGACTGTGCCGGGGGAATTGAGAACGGTCACGCCGTTCTTGGCGGCAAGGCCAGAGCGTGGGCGTACCTGACATTCATATCCAGATGGGAGTGCGATAGAAATACCCGTTGCCACCATGGCGCTGTCGCCTGTGTTTAAAACGATAGGGGCATCAATCGCCGCTAAAATATCCATGCCTGCGGATTGAGGGGTGGCGTATGATGGCAACGGTAAATCTTTGGCATGATCCAAGATTTTAATGGCAACGCGGACTTGCTCATTGTTATTATTTTGCGGTGCTACGGCTAAGTTGCTGTTGCTCATCTTTTAAATCCTCGACTATTTTGTTGACCAGCATTTTCGCAACATCCGTTTTGGATGCAGACGGCCAGTTTTCAGTTGTTGTGCGTGTGATGAGTGTAACCTGATTATCATCTGCGCCAAAGACCGGATTTGCATCTTTCCCCACCTGATTAGCAACAATCCAGTCACATCCCTTTTTCACCAATTTGGCTCGGGCATAATTCAACACATCTTCGGTCTCTGCCGCAAAACCGATGACAAGGGACGGGCGGTTGGGATGGGTGCTGACGGTCGCCAGAATGTCGGGATTTTCTGTAAATTTAAGTTCTGGGGCGGTTTGTCCAACCCGTTTTTTCATCTTCTGGACGGAGGGAGTTTCTACGCGCCAATCTGCTACGGCGGCAGCCCCCACGAATATATCGGCGGGGAGGGCATTGGTTACGGCAAGTTTCATATCTTCGGCGGTTTCAATGGCAATGGTCTTAACTCCATGCGGGGCGGGGATAGAAACAGGCCCCGTGACCAATGTCACATTCACCCCTTGTTTCGCCAGTTCTGCGGCAATCGCATGGCCTTGTTTGCCGGATGATCTGTTACCGATAAAACGAACGGGGTCAATCGGCTCGTAAGTTGGGCCGGATGTGACGATGGCGGTTTTAGCCGCGAGGGGTTGATTGTTCAAAAAAAAATCTTCGGCGGCTTTGAACAATTCGGTGGCTTCGGGCATGCGACCCGTTCCGGTTTCACCACAGGCCATATCACCGACATTCGGCGCAATGATGTGGATGCCATCTTGTTTTAATATTTCCAAATTTCTTTGCGTGGACGGCTTCGCCCACATTTCCGGATTCATCGCGGGTGAAATCATAATCGGCTTATTGCTCGCCAAAAGTGTGGTCGATGCCAAATCGTCGGTAATTCCATTTGCCATTTTTGCAATGAGATTTGCACTGGCGGGGGCAACAATAATGAGGTCAGCTTCTCGTGATAATCTGATATGCCCCATTTCAGATTCATCTTTGAGTGACCAGAGGTCAGTATAGACAGGATGTTCCGAAAGGGCAGAGACAGAGAGAGGTGTAACGAATTGTTCGCCACCCTTGGTGAGGATGACGCGTACGTACGTACCTGTTTTTCTGAAGAGGCGTATAAGTTCGAGTGATTTGTACGCGGCAATGCCGCCCGAGATAATCAGCAGGATAGAACGTGTTGATAGAACGGATGTCTCAGTCATGTCGTCGCCTATATCAAATAAAAAGAAGTCCTGCACCATAGCACAGGACTTCTTTAGAAATCAAAGTATCTGAGATACTACTCTTTGTGAGCAGCGTCAGTTGCTTCTTTAGCAGCATCAGTTGCTTCAGCAGCTTTGTCTGTAGCTTCTTCAGCTTTGTCAGTTGCTTCAGTTGTTGCTTCAGCAGCTTTTTCAGTTGCTTCTTTAGCAGCATCAGTTGCTTCAGCAGCAGCGTCAGTAGCTTTTTCAGCAGCAGCTTTAACTTCTTCAGAAGCGTTTGTTACAGCAGATGCAGCAGCATCAGCAGCAGCACCAACAGTTGCAGCAGCTTCGCCAGCAGCAGGAGCGATAGCTTCTACAGAAGAAGTACCTTCAGCTGGGGATTGGGATTTTACGATACCGAAAGCAGCCAAAGCTACAACAACAGCAGCAGCAACGATAGTCAAAGTTGTTTTGTTCATAATTAGGTTTCCTTTTCCTAGAGAGACGAGTTTTACGAAAATTTATTTCAGGGTTAATTCTGAATTCTTTTTTTCCAGCTTATGTAGCCAGAGCCCCGTTTTAAAACAGATTCTTCGTTCATTTCAAGTCTTTTTTTCAATATTTTATGTTATTCACAAATTATTTTCATATTTTTCTATTTTGCTGGGGATTGAAGGGGTAACTTCCGCAAAAAATCAATCATTCGATCTAAATATCGGTGATATCGTTAATATTTCCAAGCTTCGTGAATATTCACAATACCCAAGCTGAGAGGGGTGGCTTTTGCAAAGTCAAATCCCGCCCCCTTCAATCTTTTGCATAAATCTTCCCGTTGCGGGAAGGCGCGGATGCTTTCGACCAGATATTGATAACTGTCCCTGTCATGCGTCACCAATTCTCCCATTTTCGGAATAATTGTGAACGAGTACAGGTCGTACGCTTTTTGAAGGACATCGCTATCCAAATGCCCGAATTCGAGGCAATAGAAACGTCCACCGGGTTTCAGGACGCGGTAGGCCTCACGAAGCGCCACATCTATATGCGTGACGTTGCGAAGACCAAAGGAAATAGTGTAAACATCAAAACTATTATCCTTAAAGGGTAATTTTTCGGCATTTGCCTCAACCCATGTGAATCCGGAAATGAAACCGTGATCAATCGCGCGGCCTTTTCCCACTTCCAACATATGGGCATTTATATCTGAGATTGTAATATTCTCGGTGGTTCCTGCGGCCTTTGCAATACGAAACGCAATGTCTCCGGTTCCGCCAGCTACATCGAGAAATTTCAGGGCAGGGGTCGGTCTGATTTTACGGATAAGGGTATCTTTCCACAATCTGTGGATGCCCAATGACATCAGGTCATTCATGATATCATAACGGCTTGCGACGCTGTCAAAGACGTCAAGAACCAGTTTGGTCTTCTCTTGCGGAGAGACGGATTTTCTGCCAAACCATTGGCTTTCAGGATTTTGCATCTTAAAATGCTCCTCGCTTAAAAAAATATATCCGACAGGACATAGCATATGAAACTTTTAAAAGCCATGGCCACAATCGCCAGTTTTACGATGCTCAGTCGTATTGCGGGCATGGTTCGTGATATGTTGACGGCGGCGATTTTGGGGGTTGGGCCACTGACCGATGCTTTCTTTGTCGCCTTAAAACTTCCCAATTTATTCAGGCGCGTGGCGGGTGAGGGGGCGTTTAGTGTGTCCTTTATCCCCCTCTATTCCAAAACCATTGAACAAGAGGGCGAGGAAGAAGCCGCAAAATTCGCAGGCCAGATTTTCTCGATCATGGGCATTACCCTGTCCATATTCTCGGCATTGGTGATGATCGGGATGCCATGGATTATCCATGTCATTGCCCCAGGGTTTCAGCATGGGTCAGAACGGTATGATTTAGCAGTGACGCTCACTCGCCTTACATTCCCGTACCTCTTATTAATGTCCCTCACGGCATTATTTGGCGGGATGCTCAATACACATGGTAAGTTTGCGCCCTTTGCCGCAGCACCGATTATTTTTAATCTGACCTTGATCTTTTCAATTCTGGTGATGGCGGGGTTCTTTCCGACTGCGGGACACGCGATGGCATTCGGGGGGACGGTGTCGGGTGTTTTGCAACTCGCCATGATGATTTATTTTATTCGCCGCCATCGTATTTTATTTCATTTTAGGAAACCTGCCTTCACCGAAAAATCAAAAAAACTGTTTCAATTAATGGGGCCGGGGATTTTGTCGGCGGGTGTTTTTCAAATTAATTTATTCGTGGATATGATGCTCGCGTCACTTTTACCAGCGGGTGCGATTTCATACCTCTATTACGCAGACCGTTTGAACCAATTACCGTTAAGCATGGTGGGCATCGCGGTGGGCACGGCTTTATTGCCGATGTTGTCCAAATCTCTGGCATCGAATAACGCCGCAGAGAGTAAGGATTTATTCAATCGCTCACTGGAATTCTGTTTCTTTGTGGCTATTCCTGCGTCCGTCGCGCTTCTGATTGTGCCGTATCAGATGGTCACAACTTTATTCGAACACGGCAAATTTTCGGCTCATGATACGTTGCAGACTTCCTATGTTCTTATGGGCTATGGTGTCGGGCTTCCGGCCTATGTTGCATCCAAAATTTTTATGACGGCTTTCTGGGCGCATCAGGACACAATGACCCCCGTTAAAATTTCAGTGATCACGACATTAAGCAATGTGATGCTGTCTTTGCTACTGATCGGATTGCTTGGGGTTGCGGGGATTGCGGTTTCAACGGGGCTTGTCGGGTGGTTGCAAGTTTATTTGCTCCACCGCAAATTAAAGGGCAATGACGCGATGGAATTTGATGACCGTTTGCGGGTTGTTTTTCCAAAAATCGCAATTTGTGCTTGCCTAATGGCCATTGTTCTGTCAATTTTATCTCATGTGTTACAACCGTATTTCATTCAGGCTCTGCCTATCAAAATACTGGCGTTGCTGGCCCTGCTAGGGGGCGGCGCGATAATCTATGCCCTGTCCATTCATGCGACAGGCGTTTTAAAATTCAATGACATTAGAAAATATTTGAAAAAATAAAGGAATTTATGATGAAACGTATTCTATCCGGAATGCAACCGACAAACAGACTTCAACTCGGGAATTACTTGGGGGCTTTGCGCAACTGGGTGGATTTGCAAGGCAATGGAAATCAATGTTTATACTGCGTTGTTGATATGCATGCGATTACGATGCCGTACGATGCGGCACAACTTGCAACATCAACCCGTGAAGTGACTGCGGCCTATTTAGCGGCGGGCGTTGATCCGAAACATTCTTCCATCTTTGCACAATCTGCCGTGGGGGACTTGCATGCGGAATTGATGTGGTACATCGCCACCATGACCCAGATCGGCAAGCTTGATCGCATGACCCAGTTCAAAGATAAGGCTGGCAAAAATGCTGAAAAAGCAGGGCTTGGCCTTTATGCCTATCCTGTTCTGATGGCGGCGGATATTTTGCTGTATCAGGCAACGCATGTGCCGGTGGGCGAAGACCAGAAACAACATCTGGAACTCACCCGCGATGTGGCGGCGACCTTTAACCATCGGTACGGCAAGGAATTTTTCACAATTCCCGAACCGATGATTATGGGCGAGGCCACGCGCGTCATGTCCCTGCGTGACGGTACACAGAAGATGAGCAAATCGGCAGAATCCGATATGTCGCGCATTAACCTGACCGACACGGCTGAGGTTATTGCTGATAAAATCAAACGTGCGAAAACCGACCCGTTGCCACTTCCTGAAACCGTTGACGGATTAAAGGATCGCCCAGAGGCTGATAATTTAATCACGATTTATGCGGCCTTATCAGGAACAACCAAGGCAGCAGTGATTGCCGAATTTGCAGGCAAACAATTCTCGGAATTCAAACCGAAATTATCTGACCTGACCGTTGCCAAAATCGGCCCGATCACCGAGAAAATGCGGCACCTGTTGGCCGAACCAAAAGAGATTGATGTCATTCTCGAAGCGGGCGCAGAAAAAGCCCGCTCCATCGCAGCACCTACTCTGAAAGAAGTCAAACAACTCATGGGTTTTTGGAAAGCTTAATTCCTGATGCTCGTCACCGACTTTGATTTCACATTACCCGAAGACCTGATTGCCTTGCGCCCTGCGGTGCCAAGGCATTCGGCGCGGCAATTGATTGTGCGGGGTGATGTCATCACCGATAATATCGTCCAAAATCTGGCGGATCATCTGGAGGCGGGGGACTTGATTGTCTTTAATGATACCAAGGTCATTCCGTCTTATCTCTTTGCAACTCGCGGCGACATGCAAACCGAATGCAATCTGCATAAACGTGTTTCGCCGATTGATTGGCTGGCCTTTATCAAGAAATCCAAACGCTTGAATGTCGGTGATACTCTCGTTTTTGGGGAAGGAAAATTGACCGCTACCATCACCGAAAAACATGATGGCGGCGAAGTCCTTTTAAAATTCGATGTGAAGGCGGGGATGCTGGAAACTGTTCTGGCAGAAATCGGTTTGATGCCGCTCCCGCCCTATATCGCCTCCAAACGCGATGTGGATGATAAGGATAAGGACGATTACCAAACCATGTTTGCACAGCGCGAAGGCGCGGTTGCGGCACCCACGGCATCCCTCCATTTCACCGATGAATTAATGGCGACATTGGAAGGGAAGGGGGTTAAATCCGCGAAACTGACCCTCCATGTCGGCGCAGGAACATTCCTTCCCATGAAGGTCGATGATACCAAAGACCATGTGATGCACGCCGAATGGGGTGAAGTGCCCGAAGACGTTGCCGCCCTGATTAACCAAACCCATGCGGCAGGCCGCCGTGTGATTGCGGTCGGGACAACTGTCCTCCGCCTTCTGGAATCTGCGACGGATGAGGGCGGTCAAACCCGTTCTTTTTCAGGCGACACCGATATTTTCATTACGCCAGGATATAAATTCCGCTGTGTTGACTTACTCATGACCAACTTTCATTTGCCGAAATCGACCCTTTTTATGCTGGTTTGCGCCTTTGCGGGCATGGATAATATGAAATCTGCCTATAGCTATGCCATTGAAAACAAGTATAGATTTTATTCTTACGGAGATTCCAGTTTGTTGTGGTGCAAAAATCGCATATAAATAAACATCAACCAAAGGTGTTATTAACTTAAAATGGAAATATTCTTAGACCCGACTGTCTGGCTTGGCCTCCTTACTCTTATATTGCTTGAATTGGTTTTGGGGATAGACAATCTTGTCTTTATCGCCATTCTGGCACAAAAACTTCCGCCCTCACAACGCGATAAAGCTATTAAAATAGGCTTGGCACTTGCCATGCTGATGCGCTTTGCATTGTTGGCCTCTATTTCTTGGCTCGCGACGCTGACAGATCCTTTTATTGATGTCTTTGGTAAAACTTTCTCAGGCAGAGATTTGATCATGCTTGTGGGTGGATTGTTCCTACTCTACAAAGCCACAGGAGAAATTCACGAGCGGCTAGAGGGAAAGCGTCACGGCGAGAAAAATATCGCCTATAAAGCCACGTTCGGTATGGTGATTGCGCAAATTATCGTTCTGGACGCTGTGTTCTCGCTGGATGCTGTGATTACTGCGGTCGGCATGTCTGATCATTTAGAAATTATGATTTTGGCGGTTGCCATTTCAATTCTGATGATGATTTCAGTCAGTAAGGCATTGGTCAAGTTCGTTAATAATCACCCGACGATTGTTATGCTATGCCTCGGGTTCTTGCTGATGGTTGGTTTTTCCTTGGTTGCCGAAGGTTTCGGGCTTCATATTCCGAAGGGATATTTATACGCCGCCATCGGTTTCTCAATCCTGATTGAATCGATGAATCAATGGACGCAAGTCAAACTGAAAAAGCGTTACACTGGTGAACCATCCGATATGCGCGAGCGTACTGCGGATTTGGTACTGCGGGTTTTGGGCGCACGCGATTCCGATGAAACACAAACCAGTCAGGAAATAGGGGTCTTGCTTCACCAAGCCTCCAAAGAAGATTTGTTAAGTGACACAGAAAAGAACTTGCTCCGCGGGGTCTTGAACCTGTCGCATCGTCCTATCAATACCATTATGACGCCACGCATTGATGTTGAATGGTTGGATATCGGTGAAAATGACGAAGGGATTAAAAACCAAATCGTCGAAACATCGCGTTCCCAATTATTAGTCGGTAAAGATGATATTGATTCCGCATTAGGGGTTGTTCACCGCGAGGATTTCTTGCCGTCATTGGTTCTTCATAACCGGATGCCGCTTGTGACTAAAATTATGAAAGAGCCACTGTTTGTTCATGAAACAACCACGGTTTTAAAAGCCTTGGAAATCTTTAAAAATAATCGCGCCGACATGGCCGTCATCACCGATGAATTTGGTGGTGTTCAGGGAATTGTCACGCACCATGATCTTCTGGAAGCCATCGCTGGTGAGTTTCCGGAGAGTGATGACGAGAAAATCGACCTTGAAATCATCGTGCAGGACGACGGGTCATATATCGTGGACGGTAAAGCCTCCATTTATGATGTGCAGAACCAGACTGGTTTGGATTACGAACCAAGCGGTAATTTCGCAACCATGGCGGGCTTTATTTTACATGAATTCGGACGCATCCCAAAGCTTGACGAAGAGCTGGAATGGAATAATTGGTTTATGAAGGCACTTCAAATGGACGGCAAACGGATTGGTAAAATCCTGCTTTATAGAAAGCCTGCTGAAGATGAGTAGTCTTTATTCTACGCGTGTAAATTTTAACCAATAACGGAGGCAAAAATGACTGACACGACAGATTTTACAAAAATAAAAGAAGACATTTCCAACCTTAAGAATGATTTGTCCGGTCTGATAAAACTTTTGGAAAAAGAGGGGCTCGAAAACCTCAAGTCGGCTATTAATGACGTGAAAAATAAATGTGATTTGGATAAGGTTGATCAGGCCGTCAAGAAAAACCCTAAGGAATCCGTTGCGATTGCCTTTGCGGTTGGCGCGTTTTTGGCTCTTCTCTTGGGTAGAAAGTAAGCATAAATGGATTACAAAAGCCTCGCCTCGAATTTTGCTCTGGCTCAGACATTTCTGGCGGGTGCGGGGCTTTTGGCGCCTCGTGAGCCGCATAGCTTCCTCGATAAAATAGGCTATTATATGATTGCGATTATCGTGATCAGCGCCATAGGCATCTGTTTCTTGCTGGCAGGCCTGTATATGTATCTAATCACAATTATGCTGCCATATCAGGTTTGCCTGATAATGGGGGCTGTGATATTGGGTTTGGGGCTGACAATTCTGGTGTCCCGAATTTTTGTCGTCTACATGATCCAGCGCAGATTGAAAAAATCGATCAAAAACATCTATGACGACATCAAAGATGTTCTGTGCGACATGTCCGAACAAATCGAAAAACCAATCACCGAGAACCCTAAACTGGGCTTGGTCATTGCACTTTTGGCAGGATTTATTCTCAGCAAGAAACTGTTGAAGGATTAAGGCATGAAAACATTCTTATCGCTGGCTTTATTGGTTGTATTGTCTGGTTGTGTAACCCAACAGGATTCTCCAACAAAAAACATGACTGAGGAGCAAATTTCACATTTAGCCGATGAACGGCTTTGTGATCTTCAGGCAAACAGTAATTTCGAGCCAAAGTTAGAAGTGGAGATCGGCAAACGCGATATTGAATGCACCAAAGAATTCTTATCCTGTAAAAGACAGGGTTACACACCAAAGACCCCAGCATTTGAAAATTGCAAAAATTTCGAAAGCGTCAAAAGCACAGCAACCAATATCATCGACGACGTAATCAGGAACACCAGATATAAATAAAACCCTGATATTTGTAGATATGATGCCATTTTGGGGTACAAGCACCCTCTTCTTAAAATAAGCCTTTAATTTCCATAATATACATTATCACATCATTAGCTGTAGCCGCAAAGCTAAAATGTCACCTATTAGCAAAACAGAAATGTCACTCCTGTATTCATAATAATGGATAAGGAGTGCGAGCAAAAT